>JBQGFJ010000237.1:0-9227 GCA_052040085.1 Pseudoxanthomonas sp. | reverse complement strand
GTGCCGGGCACGCGCAGGTCCAGCCGCAGCGACAGGCGCTGGGTGTGCTGCTGGCAAAGGGCGGCATAGTCCCAGCATTGGCGGATGCGCAGGCTGAAGCCGCCATTGAATTCGTCTTCGCGCAGGCCGCCCTTGACGATCAGGATGCGATCGCGGGTGAACAGATGGCCGAACTCGGCCAATGCGTCGGAGAAGGCGCTGCACTCCAGGCGGCCCTGGCCATCCTCCAGTTGCACGAAGACCTGGCTGTCGCCCTTGCGCCGCATGGTGGTGACCTGTCCGGCAAGCACGACGTTCACTTCGGGCCGCCAGCCTTTCTTTTCGCCGGATGGTTGTGCGGACCACAGGCGCTCCAGGTCGCCCAGGTCGTGGCCCAGCAATCCGCGCAGGTCGTCGCGGTACGGGTCCATCGGGTGCCCGCTGAGGTAGTGCCCCAGGGTTTCGCGTTCACCGTTCAATTTCTGCGCAAGCGGCCATTCCTCGGTGTCCGCCAGCTCGACGTGGATGTCGCCGCCCCCGCTGCTGGAGCCGAACATGTCGACGATGCCGGCATTGCGGTTCCTGCTGATCTGGTCGATGGCTTTCAGCACCTCGGGCAATTGCAGTGCCAGCGAGGCGCGGTTGCATCCCAGTGCATCCAGCGCACCGGCCTGGATGAGCGATTCCAGCGCGCGCTTGTTGAGCTTGGTGGAATCCACGCGCTTGCAGAAATCCAGTAAGTCGCGGAAAGCGCTGCCACCATCATGGCGTGCCGCCACGATGGCTTCGCACGCCCCCTGGCCGACGCCTTTCACCGCACCCAGGCCGTAGCGCACGGTGTTGCTGTCGGTGGCGACGAACATGTAGTCCGAATGGTTCACGTCCGGTGGCAACACGTCCAAGCCCAGGCCACGCGCTTCGTCCAGGAAGCCGACCACCTTGTCGGTCTTGTCCATGTCCGACGACAGCGTGGCCGCCATGAACTCGGCCGGATAGTGCTTCTTCAGCCACGCGGTCTGGTAAGCAACCAGCGAGTAGGCCGCGGCATGCGACTTGTTGAAGCCGTAGCCGGCGAACTTCTCCATCAAGTCGAAGATTTCGTCGGCCTTGCGTTCATTCACGCCGCCCTTCGCCTCACCTTCGCGGAAGATCTCGCGGTGCTTGGCCATTTCGGCCGGCACCTTCTTGCCCATCGCGCGGCGCAACAGGTCGGCGCCGCCCAGCGAATAGCCGCCGACGATCTGCGCCATCTGCATGACCTGTTCCTGGTAGACCATGATGCCGTAGGTCTCTTCCAGCATGGCCTGCGTGCGCGCATCCGGATATTCGAATTCCTCGCGCCCATGCTTGCGTTCCACGAACGACGGAATCATGTCCATCGGACCGGGACGGTACAGCGCGTTCAGCGCGATCAGGTCCTCGAAACGGTCGGGCTTGGCTTCCTTCAGCGCGCGGCGCATGCCCGAGGATTCGAACTGGAACACCGAGCCGGTATTGCCGTTGGCGAAGATGTCGCGATAGACGCTGGCGTCGTCCATCGGGATGGTGGCGATGTCGATCGGCGGCTGTCCTGCTTGTGCACGGCGCGCATTCACCGCCTTCACTGCCCAATCGATGATCGTGAGCGTGCGCAGGCCAAGGAAGTCGAACTTCACCAGGCCGATCGCTTCCACGTCGTCCTTGTCGAACTGGGTGACCGGCGACTTGCCGTGGCCATCCACGTCGTGTTCGGCGTACAGCGGGCAGAAGTCCGAGAGTTGCGAAGGCGCAATCACCACGCCACCGGCATGCTTGCCTGCGTTGCGGGTCAGGTCTTCCAGTTGCCGCGCCAGATCGATCAGGTCGCGCACGTCGTCTTCGTCGCGATAGCGGTCGATCAGCTCCTGCGATGCCATCTCGCTGCTGCCTTCGCCCATCGCATCCTTCAGGGTCACGCCCAGGATGTTGGGGATCAGCTTGGCAATGCCATCCACCAGGCCGTACGGATATCCCAGCACGCGGCCGGAATCGCGCACCACGGCCTTGGCGGCCATGGTGCCGTAGGTGATGATCTGGCTGACGCGTTCGCGGCCGTACTTGCGCGCGACGTAGTCGATCACTTCATCACGCCGGTCCATGCAGAAGTCGATGTCGAAGTCGGGCATCGACACGCGTTCCGGATTGAGGAAGCGTTCGAACAGCAGGCCGTAGGGCAGCGGGTCCAGGTCGGTGATCTGCAATGCCCACGCGACCAGCGAACCGGCACCGGAACCACGGCCCGGACCAATGGGGATGCCATGCTGCTTGCCCCACTGGATGAAGTCGGCCACGATCAGGAAGTAGCCGGGGAAGCCCATCTTGCAGATGGTGTCCAGCTCGAAATCCAGCCGTGCCTCGTAATCCTCGCGCGTATGTCCCGGCGCCAACGGATTCTTTTCCAGCCGCTCCTTCAAGCCATCATGCGACTGGCTGCGGATCCAGCTGTCGAGCGTCTGGTCACTGGGAACCGGATACGCGGGCAGGGCGTATTCGCCCAGTTTCAGTTGCAGGTTGCAGCGCTGTGCCAGCGCCAGGGTGTTATCGATGGCATCGGGCACATCGGCGAACAATTCCACCATCTGGTCGGCGGACTTGAGGTATTGCTGCGCCGAGTAGTCGCGCGGACGCTTCGGGTCGTCGAGGACGCGCCCGGAGGAAATGCACACGCGCGCTTCATGGGCCTCGAAGCCTTCCTCGTCGAGGAAGCGCACGTCATTGCTGGCAACCACGGGCAAGCCACGTGCCGATGCCGCGTGCAGGGCAAAGGCATTGAAGGCATCTTCGCCTTCACGCCCGGTGCGGGTCAGTTCCAGATGCAATCCGTCACCGAATACTCGCTGCCAGTCGGCCAGGTGTTGCTCGGCCAGGTCATGGCGTCCCCCGGCGGCCAACCGTGCAGCCTGGCTATGCCGGCCGGCGATGGCGAACAGGCCTTTGTGGTCTTCGCGCAACCAGTCAGGATCAATGGCCACGCCATCGGTGCGGTGGCCTTCCATCCACGCGCGGGTGAGCAAGCGCGACAGTGACAGGTAGCCTTCGTTGTCACGGCACAGCAGGGTCAGTTGCCAGGGACTTTCCTTGCCTTCCGCAATGCTGATGTCGGCGCCGGCGATGGGCTTGATGCCCACGGTCTCGGCGGCCTTGTAGAACTTGACCAGTGCGAACAGGTTGTTGCGGTCGGTTACCGCCAGTGCCGGCAAGCGCAATTCGACCGCGCGGCTAAGCAGATTGGGGCGCTTGGCTTTCTTCGGGTCGGCCTGATCCGGCTTCTCCGGCACGCGGATGGTGGAATCCGCCAGCGAGAACTCGGTATGCAGATGGAGGTGAACGAAACGGGAGGACATGCCGGCTCAAGATCCTGAGCATGCAGGGTACCGATGGGGTGGGGGCCGGGCAAGGCTTGACAAGGGAACCCCCGGTCGACCGGGACCAGCGTATTCGCGCTGCAGCAGCGTTTGCGGACGGGACTTTGCTCGAAGCTCAAGGCGTGGCGAAGACGTTCAGGTTGGGGGTTTTCAACCTGATGCTGCTTCAAGCGCCCGCATCACCGGGGCATAACTGCGCCGGTGATGCGGGCAGGGACCGTGTTGTTGCAAGGCGGCCAGGTGCGAAGGGGCCGGGTAGCCCTTGTGCTGGTCGAAGCCGTACTGCGGATACTCGGCATGCAGTGCCACCATCATGCGATCACGCGAGACCTTGGCCAGGATGGACGCCGCCATGATGGCGGGGTCCAGGGCATCTCCGCCCACGATGGCCTCGGCGGCGCAGGGCAGGTTGCGCGGCAGGCGGTTGCCATCGATGCGCGCGAATTGCGCTGCCGGTGTCAGGGCGCAAAGGGCACGCTGCATGCCGGTGAGGGTGGCTTGCAGGATGTTCAGTTCATCGATCTCGTTGGGCTCGACGAATTCGATGCGATGGGCCAGCGCACGCTCAATGATCAGCGGGAACAGGGCTTCGCGCCGCTTCTCCGTGAGTTTCTTCGAGTCGTTCAAGCCTTCGATGGGGCGTGCGGGATCAAGGATTACCGCCGCCACGACCACGGGACCGGCCAAGGGGCCGCGCCCGGCTTCGTCGACACCGGCGATCAGTGAAGTGTGTGCTGGTGCGAACAGGTCGCCTGAAGCGTTCATGGCGTTACAGAAGCTTTGTCTGTATGGAGCTGCAGCAGTTCGGCCACGGCATCGGCAGCGCGTGCGGAGGCGTCCTGGCGGAGCTGCTGGTGCAGGCGCAGGTATTCGGGCTGCACTGCATCCTCGGCCGTGGGATTGCGGAACCAGTGGAGCAAGGCATCGGCAAGCTTGTCCGGCGTGCATTCGTCCTGCATCAGTTCGGGCGCCAGGTCGCGGCCGGCCAATACATTCGGCAGGGCATAGCGGTCCACTTTCAGCAGGCCGAGTGCCTTGACGATGCGATACGTCAGCGGCGAAACCCGGTAGCCCACCACCATGGGGCGCTTGGCCAGCATGGTTTCCAACGTGGCGGTGCCGGAAGCCAGCAGCACTACATTGCTAGCGTACAGCGCGGCACGCGCCTGGCCATCGAGGATGTGGAAGGTGGACGGATCGGTCGGCCGGGATTCCGCCAGCAGCGTCTCCAGGGCTGCGCGGCACGCGGCATTGGCAGCCGGGACCACAATCTGCAGTCCGGGTATCTGCCGTGCCGTGATGGCGGCCGCTTCCAGGAATGGCTTGCCGAGGCGCTGGATCTCGCTAAGCCGTGAGCCCGGCAATACGGCCAGAACCGGAGCGTCATGGGCCAGGCCCAGCGCCTGCCGCGCAGCGGCGCGGTCTGGTTGCAACGGAATGGCGTCGGCCATGGGATGGCCGACGAAACGCGCGTCGATGCGGTGCCTTGCATAAATCGGTGGTTCCATCGGGAACAGGCACAACACCCGGTCGGCGCTTTCCCCGATTTTCTCGGCACGTTTCTCGCGCCATGCCCAGACCGAAGGACTGACGTAATGCACCGTGCGCAAGCCACGTTGTTTCAGCCAGCGCTCCACGCCCAGATTGAAGTCGGGGGCATCAATGCCGATGAAAACGTCCGGCTTCCAGTCCAGCACGCGCTGACGGAAGCGGCGACGCAACCGAAGCAGGCGGGGCAGGTGGCGCAGTACTTCGAACAGGCCCATCACGGCCAGTTCGTTGGCGTCGAACCAAGTATCGCAGTCTGCCGCCCGCATGGCGTCACCACCGATGCCGGCAAACTCCGCATCTGGGTAACGCTTGCGCAATTCGGAAATCAGGCCGGCACCCAGTGCATCCCCGGAGGCTTCGCCTGCCACGAGTGCAATGCGCGGAGCCTGCGATGCCTGGGCATGGTTTGCCGTGCTGGCCGTGCTCACCGCACCAGCGGCCGTTCGGCGCTTTCGATGAAGTCCAGCAGCGCGCGCACGTCGTCGTTGCCCTGCGCCTGTTCGGACAATTGCTGCTTGGCTTCCGCCAGTGTCAAACCAGCGACATACAAAGTGCGATATGCGCGCTTGATGGCCGCGATACGCTCACTGTCGAAACCGCGGCGCTTGAGACCTTCGCTATTGATGCCACGGGGGCGGCCATGTTCGTCGCCGGCCACCATGGTGTACGGGGGAATATCACCACTGACCAGTACGCCCTTGCCGAGGAAGGCATGTGCGCCTACGCGGCAGAACTGGTGCACGCCGGCAAAGCCGCTGCAGATGACCCAGTCGTCCACGCGGACATGTCCGGCCAGGGTTGAATTGTTGGAGAACACGCAGTGGTTGCCGACCAGGCAGTCATGGGCAACGTGGGTATAAGCCAGGAACCAGTTGTCATTGCCGACCCGGGTAATGCCGCCACCGGTACCAGTGCCGCGATTCACGGTGACGAATTCGCGGAACAGATTGCGGTCGCCAATGATGAGCTCGGTGCGCTCGCCAGCGAATTTCTTGTCCTGCGGATCGCCACCGATGGCAGCGTGTCCGATGAACTGGTTGCCATTGCCGATGCGGGAGGGGCCGTGGAAGCTGCAATGCGGGCCGATGGTGGTGTCATCGCCTATTTCGACATCCGCACCGATGTAGGTGAATGCACCGACGCTGACGTTCCTGCCCAAGCGTGCGGAGGGCTCGACCACGGCACTGGGATGGATGCGTGGGGCATCGCTCATGGCTCAGGTCCTGGCAGCAGCGCAGAAGACTTCGGCGCAGGCCACTTCTTCGCCGGCCACCGTGGCGACGCCGGAGTAGAGCGCCATGTGGCGGATACTGCGCTTGATCTCGACATTCAGTTCCAGCACGTCGCCGGGGACCACCATCTTCGAGAAGCGCACGTTGTCCACCTTGACCATGTAGAACAACTGGTCGTAGGCATCGCGTCCCAGCGAAAGCTGGGTGAGCACGCCGCCGGCTTGCGCCAATGCCTCGATGATGAGTACGCCGGGCATCACCGGTTGACCGGGGAAATGTCCCTGGAAGTAGGGTTCGTTGTAGGTGACGTTCTTCTGCGCCACGATGCTCTTGTTGGGCTCGTAGGAAAGAACGCGGTCCACCAGCAGGAACGGGTAGCGGTGCGGGATCAGTTTCTGGATGCCGGTGACATCCAGTGGCAGTTCTACAATGTCATTCATTCTTGGGTTTCCTTGCTGCCGGCCGGAATGCGTCGGGCCAGCGTGTCCAGATGCTTGAAACGTGCCGCGTTCTTCCGCCATGTGCGGCTGTCGGTCAGCGGCGTGCCGGAAGAATACTCGCCCGGCTCGTGGATGGAGTGGGTTACCAGCGACATGGCGGTAATGGTCACCCGGTCGCAGACGGACAGATGGCCCAGTACACCGGCACCGCCGCCGATCAGGCAGTAACGGCCGATGCGGGCGCTGCCCGCTGCCGCCGAGCATCCCGCCATGGCGGTATGTGCGCCGATGACGACGTTGTGGCCAATCTGGATCTGGTTGTCCAGCCGCACGTCTTCCTCGAGCACGGTGTCGTCCAGTGCGCCGCGGTCGATGGTGGTGTTGGCGCCGATCTCGCAATCATCGCCCACCACCACGCCGCCAAGCTGGGGTACTTTGATCCAGCGCCCGCCTTCCATCGCCAAACCGAAACCATCGGCACCCAGCACGGCGCCGGGATGTATCGTGACCCGCTGTCCCAGCCGGACCCGCGTTACCAGGGTTACCCTTGCGATCAATTCGGAACCGTCACCCACCACGCAGTCGTTGCCAATCACGCAACCCGGCCCGATGACGCAACCGTCACCCACCACGCTGTTGGCGCCAACGCTTGCGAATGGCCCGACGTGTGCCGTGGGCGAGATCTTCGCACTCGGATCGATGGCGGCGCTGGGGTGGATGCCCGGTTCACGGACGGGCCGTTGCTCGAACAGGGCTGAAACCTTCGCGAAGGTGACGTAGGGATCCTTCGCTATCAGCACCGTGCCCGGCGCGGAGTCGGCATCGTCCTCGCGGACGATCACGGCACCTGCGCTGGAGCTGGCCAGTTGCGGGCGGTAGCGCGGATTGGCAAGGAAGGCGACATGGCCCGGGCCGGCCTTGGCCAGCGTGGCCACGCCTTCGATCACGGCATCGCCCGCCCCGCGGAATGGCAGGGAAAAGCGTCCGGCGATATCGGCCACGGTGAAGTGTGCAAGGCTCATGGGGCGCTAGTGTATAGCCCGTCAGCCCTGCATCGCACGCTGCAACCGCAGCGGGGCCGGTCCGGCCCCGCGTGGTGGCGCCAGATCAGAAGCCGCCGCCGAAGGTGAATTGCAGGCGCTCGATTTCGTCGCCATCCTTCTTCTTGATCGGGTAGGCGTAGCTGATCGAGATCGGGCCCACGGGTGCGCGCCATAGCAGGGCCACGCCCGCCGATGCACGCAGTTCGCCGGCATCGAAATTGTCGAAGCCGTCGTAGACGTTGCCGAAATCGAGGAAGGCCGAAACGCGCGCGGCACGGCTGTCGAACAGTTTCGGGAACACCAATTCAACCGAGCCGGTGGTCTTGACGGAGCCACCCAGCGGCTGACTGTAGCCACCAATGACTTCACGTGGCCCCAAGGTGTTGTCGCGGAAGCCGCGCACGGAACGTGTGCCGCCAGCATAGAAATTCTCGAAGAAGGGCAGGCCGGTGGCAGTGACGGTCTTGACGAAGTCTGGCGAGCCGATCAAACAGGGTTCGCTGGGGTCGGGCCCGGGCACGTAGGTGTCATTGATGCCATCGCCATCGGTATCGATGGTGGTACCGGCGGTCCAGCAGATGTTGCGCACGATGTCGCTTCCATAGCTGTCGCCCACGCCGATTTCAGCCTTGGTGTTCAACACGAAGGCCGGGCTGAGCATCCAGTACTTGGAAAACTCGTAATTGAGCTTGTAATACTGGACGGTGGAGCCAGGCAGGGTGAGTTCCGCCGAAATGCGCTGGTACATGCCACGGGTGGGCATGAAGTAGTCATTGCGCGTGTCACGCGCCCAGCCGGTCTCCATGCGCCAGGAGTGGAAGGTGCGATAGCCGACGGCATCGATGTAGTCGATGATCGACTGGGGCGTGGAGCCCTGGTAGGCAAAGATCTGGTTGCGGTCGATGCCGAACGCCAACGAGACCGTATCGTTTTCGGTGATCGGCAGGCCCAGGATGCCTTGCATGCCGGCATTGGTGGTGGAGTACTGGTCAGTGTTGAAGTTGGAGTAATCGAACTCGCGCCACCACAGGTTGTAGCCCAGCGACATGCCGTGGTCGGTGAAGAAGGGGTTCATGAACGAGAACGCATAGCGCTGCAGGTAGTCGCTGCGTTGCGCCTCAACCGAAACGCGATTGCCGCTGCCCAGGAAGTTGTTCTGCGACAACTGGATCTGGGTTGTCATGCCGGAAAGCTGTGAATAGCCCAGACCAAAGGTGAAGCTGCCCGAAGTGGTTTCCTTGACATTGAAGACCACGTCGACCTGGTCATTGCTGCCGGGGACGGGTTGGGTTTCCACTTCGACGGTTTCGAAGAAGCCAAGGCGTTGCAGGCGGATCTTGGAGCGATCGACGGCGACCTGCGAGAACCAGGCGCCTTCGAACTGGCGCATTTCGCGCCGCAAGACTTCATCGGCAGTACGGGTATTCCCCTTGAAGGTGATCCTGCGCACGTTGACGCGCGGACCGGGGACTACCTGGAAATTGATGCCGACCGTACGGTTCTCGCGGTCGATTTCGGGAATCGGATTCACCTGCGCGAAGGCATGGCCGATGTTGCCCAGGACGTTGGTGATGGCGTCGGAGGTCAACTCCAGCAATG
>JBQGFJ010000236.1:0-6293 GCA_052040085.1 Pseudoxanthomonas sp. | reverse complement strand
CAGCAAGGCTTGCAGCTTCGACACCAGCTCGCTTTTCAGCACCGACCATGCCAGTAATCCCCTATCAACGCAGTCTGATCGGCCACCACAAACAAAAAAACCGATTGCCTGCCTGATTCGAGCCTCCTGAGTAGCCCGGATGAGCGAAGCTCACTCGGGGCCATCAAACACTAATGGTTTTCCACCTAACCCCTGATGCGGTCTGCAGCCTTATGCAGGCTACCGGCTGCCCCGGCACCAGCACGTGAGCGACTTCTCACAGTAGTCCGGGCAAGGAGGAGTATCCTCCGCTGGACCCAGGCCCGCCGACCTTGCCGGACGCAGGCCCAAGGCACCACGATAGCGGGACGGCGCAATGCCCAGACCGCTTGGCAGCAATCCGGAGAACACCATGCAACAGACCCTTTCGAAACTCGCATGGGCCGCACTGGCCCTGCTGGGCGCGATCTGCCTGGGCACCATTGCCCTGCGCCGCGGCGAACACATCAATGCCCTCTGGATCGTGGTGGCCGCGATCTCCATCTACCTGGTTGCCTACCGCTACTACAGCCGCTACATCGCCAAGCATGCCCTGCGGCTGGACCCTACCCGCGCGACGCCCGCGCACATCAACAATGACGGCCTGGACTACGTGCCCACCAACAAACACGTGCTGTTCGGCCACCACTTCGCCGCCATCGCCGGTGCCGGCCCCCTGGTCGGCCCCGTGCTCGCGGCGCAGATGGGCTACCTACCCGGCATGCTGTGGCTGATCACCGGCGTGGTGCTGGCAGGCGCAGTGCAGGACTTCATGGTCCTGGTCATCTCCACCCGCCGCAACGGCCGCTCGCTGGGCGACCTGGTCCGCGAGGAAATGGGGCCGGTGGCAGGCACCATCGCGCTATTCGGCGCCTTCCTGATCATGATCATCATCCTCGCGGTGCTGGCGATGATCGTGGTGAAGGCCTTGGCCGAAAGTCCCTGGGGCATGTTCACGGTGATTGCCACCATGCCCATTGCGATCTTCATGGGCTTGTACATGCGCTATATCCGGCCCGGCCGGATTGGCGAAATTTCCGTTATCGGCGTGGTGCTGTTGCTGGCGGCCATCTGGTTCGGCGGCAAGGTTGGTGCAGATCCTTACTGGGGCCCTGCCTTCACCTTCACCGGCGCGCAGATCACCTGGATGCTGATCGGCTACGGCTTCATCGCCGCGGTGTTGCCGGTGTGGCTACTGCTGGCACCGCGCGATTACCTGTCCACGTTCCTGAAGATCGGCGTGATCGTGGCGCTGGCGATCGGCATCGTCATCGTCAGTCCGGACCTGCGCATGCCGGCAGTCACCGAATTCGCCTTCACCGGCGACGGCCCGGTGTGGAAGGGCACCCTGTTCCCGTTCCTGTTCATCACCATCGCCTGCGGCGCCGTGTCCGGCTTCCACGCGCTGATTTCCTCCGGCACCACGCCGAAGCTGCTGGCCAACGAAACCCACGCCCGCTACATCGGCTACGGCGGCATGCTGATGGAATCCTTCGTGGCAATCATGGCGCTGGTAGCCGCCGCGGTCATCGATCCGGGCATCTACTTCGCAATGAACAGTCCGGCTGCCGTCATCGGCACCGATGCCGCCACCGCTGCAACCACCATCAACAGTTGGAACCTGGGCTTCGTGATTTCGCCGGAGGTGCTTGAACAGACCGCACGCGATATCGGCGAGCACTCGATCCTGTCACGCGCAGGCGGTGCGCCCACGCTGGCCGTGGGTATCGCCCAGATCATGCATGCCGCGCTGCCCGGCGGCGATGGCGCGATGGCGTTCTGGTACCACTTCGCCATCCTGTTCGAGGCCTTGTTCATCCTGACCGCGGTGGATGCAGGCACCCGCGCTGGCCGCTTCATGCTGCAGGACTTGCTGGGCAACTTCGTGCCGGTGCTGCGCCGGACCGATTCGTGGAGCGCCAATGTCGTGGGCACTGCAGGCTGCGTGGCCTTGTGGGGCTACTTCCTGTACCAGGGCGTGGTGGACCCGCTGGGTGGCATCAATACGCTGTGGCCGCTGTTCGGCATCGCCAACCAGATGCTGGCGGGCATCGCGCTGATCCTGTGCACGGTGGTGCTGTTCAAGATGAAGCGCGACCGCTATGCCTGGATCACCATTGTCCCGGCCACCTGGCTGCTGATCTGCACGGTCTATGCCGGCCTGATCAAGATCTTCGATCCCAAGCCTGCACTGGGTTTCATTGCGCAGTCACGCCACTACCAAAACGCGATTGCCAACGGCGAGTTGCTGGGCACGGCCAAGACCATGGGCCAGATGAAGCAGGTGGTGGTCAACGGCTACGTCAATGCCGGCCTGACCGCGCTGTTCCTGCTGGTGGTCTTCAGCGTGCTGTTCTATGCGGTCCGCGCCATCCTCAAGGCACGCCAGACTGCCGAGCGCACTGATCGCGAGACGCCTTATGTTGCGTTGAGCGAAGAACAGCAGAAGGTCTGGCTGTAACCGGAGAAGAAGATGAGCACTGCACTCGTCCCGCTGGATCATTTCGCCACCCACAAGCGCGTGTGGCGGCGACTGGTACAGACCGCCCGCCTGTGCTGCGGCGTGCCTGACTACGACAACTACGTCAGGCACATCCTGGAAAAGCATCCGGACCGGGAACCGATGGATTACAAGACGTTCTTCCGCGAACGCCAGGAAGCCCGCTTCGGCGGGCGCAACGGTTTCCGCTGCTGTTGATCCGGTGCGTGGCCCGGCACGGACGGCTCAGGCCGTGCGTGCCGCCTGCACGAATGCGCGCATCTTCGCGGCATCCTTGATTCCCGGCGCGGCCTCGATGCCGCTGGATACATCCACGCCCCAAGGCTGCGCGGTGGCGATGGCAAGCTGGACGTTCTCGGCAGTCAAGCCGCCTGCAAGCAGGAACGGACGCTCGGTGGTGTGCGGCATCTTCCGCCAGTCGAATCGCTTGCCGCTGCCGCCCTGCTCGCCCGCTCCGTGACCGTCGAACAGGAAGCCGCTCGCAGAAGGAAATTGTTCGATCTGCCGGACGGCTGCTTCCGGGTCATCGCCCATGGCAATCGCCTTGAAAAACGGTTTGCCGAATGAGGCGCAGAAGGCTTCGTCTTCACTGCCGTGGAACTGCAACAGATCCGGCTGCACGTTCTCGATAATGCCTTGCACGTCGCTGACCGGGTTATCCATCACCAATGCCACCACGGTGATATGGGACGGCACCAGGTCCCGCAACATGCGCGCCTGCCCCAGCAACAGTTTGCGCGGACTGCGCGGCGCAAAGACCAGGCCGATGTAGTCCACACCCAACTCCACCGCCAGGCGCACGTCCTCGGCACGGGTGAGACCACAGAATTTGATGCGGGTGTGCGGCATGGGGTTGGTGAACGTGGGGACGCCTGAATCCTACAGGCATTGAAGCATGCGGGCTGCCTTAGCAGCGATCACGCCTACGGGAAATCTTGTAGGGCGGAACCGCCAAAGGCGATTCCGCCTGATGTGGGTGGTGGCAAATATCACATCAGTTCCATGACATGCGGCGGAATCCGCGTTGCGGGTTCCGCCCTACGGAACGTGCAGGAGGGTGACGTGTGCGGGGAGGCCCCATTCGGAGGGATAAAGCGGCCCGATGAAGACCAGTCCATCCGGTGGCGCGGTAGGTCCGGCCAGAGTGCGGTCACGGCCTGCCAGCAGTTCGGCCATCCAGTCTTGCGGGCGCTCGCCGCGACCGATCATCAGCAGCGAGCCGACGATGTTGCGCACCATGTGATGCAGGAAGGCGTTGGCTTGCACCTCTACCACCACGTGTTCCCCTTGCCGGGTGACCGAGATCGCCTGCAAATCACGGCGTGCATGCGTGGCCTGGCATTCCACGCTGCGGAACGCCTCGAAATCGTTTTCGCCCAGCAAGGCTTGCGCGGCGTGATGCATGGCATCGGCATCCAGCGGATGCTTTTCCCAGGACAAGTAGTGTCGGCCCAGTGCGGGACGGATCTGGCGATTGAGCAAGGTATAGCGGTAGCGCCGCGCACGCGCGGAGAAGCGCGCATTGAAATCCGCCGCGACCGGCACACACCAGATCACGCCCACCTCGGGCGGCAAGTTGGACGTGGTGCCCAGCATCCAGCCACGCGGATCGCGTTCGGCTTCGGTATCGAAATGCACTACCTGGCATTGCCCATGCACGCCGGCATCGGTGCGCCCTGCGCATACGGTATCCACCTGCGAAGCCGCCACGCGCGACAACGCCTCTTCCAGCACGCCCTGCACCGTGGCGCTATCCGGCTGTCCCGGCTTGCTCAAGCGTTGCCAGCCGGAAAACCCGCTGCCGTCATATTCCACGCCCAGCGCGTAACGCTTCATCCTGTTCCCGTCCTGCTTGCCTGCGTGTTCAGCCCAGTTCGTTCAACAGGCGCGCGGCTTCTTCGCGGGCAGCGGGATCGTCACCTTCCAGCACTTCGTGCAACAGGTCACGCGCGGTTTCCACGTCACCCAGGTCCAGATAGGCCACCGCCAGTTCCAGGCGATCACGGCCCGCCGGTGCAGGATTCAACGACGCTACTTCCACTTCGGCATCCAGGTTGCCGTCACCCGAATGCCAGGTGGGACGGGAACCCTTCGGTGCCGGAACCGGGGCTGCCGGTTCGCTGGATGCCGCCGCTGCCGGACGCTCCGGCATGGCCGCCGCCAGTGCCGCGCTGTCGTATCGGGTTGTGGGTGCGGCGACGACGGCCTGCGCCTTACGGCGTGACAACAGGCCCCAGGCGACCACGCCCAGCAGCAGCAGACCCAGCCCGCCCCACAGCCACGTTGGTACGCCGGAAGCGCCGCCCTGCGATTCGGCCAGACGCTGCTGTGCGGCGGCCAGGTCACCGTCCTTCAGGGCGATCAACGCATCCTGCTGCTCCTTGAGCTTTTCCAGTTCCGCGACCTGCGCGCGCAGTTCCTCGATTTCGGTATCGCGTGCCGCAAGGTCTTCACGGGTCTGTTGCAACTGTTCGTTTGCCAGCATGTCGCCCTCGCCGCCGGCCTGGTTGCCGGACTGTGTTCCTGCGGTAGTGGTGCCTTCCGCCGACGGCGGTGCGATTTCGAGACGTGCGCCCGACACTGGCGGCGCAGCGGGTGCCGGACGCGCCACGGCGGGTGCGGGCACGTCACCAGCCACCACGGGCTGCGGCACCGGTTGCTGGCGTGCCTGCCGCCAGGCTTCCGTCTGCTGGCGCACCAGTGCAGCGGCCTCGCGGGCATCGAGCGTGGCAGCTTCGCCGGGCTGCGGCACGCGCAATACAGCACCTTCCTTCAGGCGATTGATGTTGCCGCCGATGAAGGCCTCGGGATTGGCTTGCAGCAAGGCCACCATGGCCTGGTTGAGTGTCAGCCCCGTGCTCTCGCGCACCTGCGCGGCGATGTGGGACAGGGTTTGCCCGCGCTCGACCTGCAGGTTGCCAGCAGTGAATACCGGCGCAGGCGTGGGTGCGGGAGCAACCGCCACGGGACGCGGCGGCGGAGCCGGTGCTTCAGCCGGCGGCGGAGGCGGTGCGGGTGCCACTTCGGGGGCGGGTGTCGCGGCCACGGCGGGCGGCGGGCGCACGATGGTGTTGGAAGGCGGAGGCTGCGGCGCCTGGATGATTGGCTGCGCACCTGCGGCCATGGTGCCCGGCGCTTGTACCAGTGCGGAGTATTCCCGCACCAGCCGGCCCTGCCCCCAATCCACTTCGATCAGGAAGCTGAGCACCGGCTGTTCCACCGGGACCCGGCTGGTGACGCGAATGACCGGGCGGCCAGCTTCATCCAGCGCCAGGTTGAAATCCAGATCGTTGACCAGCCCTTGCGGGCGCGGCAGGCCGACCCGCTCGAAGGTGGCCGGTGATGCCAGCCGTGCTCGGACCTGTTCCAGTTCGCCTGGCTCGCTGGAAACAATGGCGATTTCCGCCAACAACGGCGCACCGGGTGAGGATTTCACCCGGATTTCGCCCAACCCCAGCGCCATCGAGGCGGCGCTGAACCCCATCAGCGCCAGCGCCAGCAGGCATCGCAATCGGCTTTTCACACTCGGCATTGGTGCCGTCCCCATGTGTTCCCGGTCACGAAATATAACGGGTCAGCCGTTTTTCGCCACCAATTCCGCCAATTGCACCGCATTCAGGGCTGCGCCCTTGCGGATGTTGTCGGCCACGATCCACAGGTTCAGGCCGCGCGGATGGGAGATGTCTTCGCGGATGCGGCCCACGTAGACCGGGTCCGTGCCGGAGGCGTGCGTGACCGGGGTGGGATAGCCGCCGGGCTTGCGCTCGTCCACCAC
>JBQGFJ010000235.1:0-15447 GCA_052040085.1 Pseudoxanthomonas sp. | reverse complement strand
GGCCATGGCAACAAAATTCCCATGGGAAACGTCGTTTCTTTGGCCTTAGCACCGAATCCAGATGCAATTCAGGCACCGTGGTGCTCGGTGAGCCCAGTGAGCTTGAAGCCAATTCGCGCGAACCATAGGCGCGCATGTTTTCCGCTGGCTTGACTCAAGCTTGAGGTTTGGTCTGTCCGAACAGCAGCTTGCGTTGTTCCTCGCTCAGCGGCTTGCCGGCATCGGGATTCACCTGCTTTGCCAGTGCATACGCGCGCTGCGTGGCCGGACGTGCGGCGATGCTGGCTTGCCAGCGGCGCAGGTCCGGGAACGGGGCCAGGTCCACCGGTGCCTTGTCGTAGACATTGATCCAGGGATAGGCCGCCATGTCGGCGATGGTGTAATCGTCGCCGGCGATGAAAGCGCGTCCTTGCAGGCGCTTGTCCAGCACGCCGAGCAGGCGTTCCACTTCGCGCGTGTAGCGGTCGATGGCGTACGGGATCTTTTCCGGTGCATAGACATTGAAGTGGCCGTACTGGCCGGTCATCGGCCCCAGTCCGCCCATTTGCCAGAACAGCCATTCCAGTGTGCTGGCGCGTCCGCGCAGGTCGGCCGGCAGGAAGCGCCCGGTCTTCTCCGCCAGGTACAGCAGGATGGCGCCGGACTCGAACACGCTGACCGGCGCACCGCCATCGGCGGGGGCCTCGTCGACGATGGCCGGCATCTTGTTGTTGGGCGAAATGGCCAGGAAGTCCGGCTTGAACTGGTCGCCGGCGCCGATGTTCACCGGGCTGATCCGGTAGGGCAACGCGGCCTCTTCCAGGAACAGGGTGACCTTGTGGCCATTGGGGGTGGGCCAGTAGAAAAGATCGATCATCGGCGTGTTCCGGGGAGGGGGCAGGCCAGTGTACGCCGCCCGACTTGGCAACCGGCCCGGCCCCCGCTACTCTGCCGCGCTCCCGCATTGCAGCATCCCCGCCATGACCTCACCCAATCCTCCCCGCCTGGGCCCCTTGCCCTACCTGATCTTCAGCTCCCGCTGGCTGCAGTTGCCGCTGTACCTGGGCCTGATCGTGGCGCAGGGCGTTTACGTCTGGCAGTTCGGGGTGGAACTGGTGCACCTGATCCAGCAGGTGTTCTTCGACCACGGTCCGGCCGTGCCGACCGGCGAAGAGACCTCCGCGGAAGTGGCGATCATGTTGATCGTGCTGGGCCTCATCGACGTGGTGATGATTTCCAACCTGCTGGTGATGGTGATCGTGGGCGGTTACGAAACCTTCGTCTCCCGCTTGCGCCTGGAAGGCCACCCGGACCAGCCGGAGTGGCTGAGCCACGTCAACGCCAGCGTGCTGAAGGTGAAGCTGGCCATGGCCATCATCGGCATTTCCTCCATCCACCTGCTGAAGACCTTCATCGAAGTGGGCGACCTGGGCATGCCGGGCAGCAAGTACACGGCCGAAGGCGTGATGTGGCAGACCATCATCCACATCGTCTTCATCCTGTCCGCGGTTGGCATTGCCTATACCGACAAGCTGATGTCCGCGGCTACCAGCAAGGCCCGGCAAGCGCACTGAAGCAGTGCTGCCCGGTCATGTCGGGTCGGCGCATTGACGCTGAAGTCGGGGGCGTGATCAGATGAAAACCGCGGGTCATCCGGCCCGCGCACCTTCCAGCTGACTAGCCCGGGGTATCCAGATGCGCGCTCTTCTTGCCGTTGCGGTTTCCGCTTCCCTCCTGCTTGCAGCTTGTTCAAGCGGTGGCAGCTGGTCCATCACCCCGCCGTCCAGCGAGGCCCGTCCACCCGCCGATGTCCCGCTGTTCGGACAAGGTTTCCGTGCCGAGGGCGACCTGTGCCGCCGTGCCGGTGAAAGCGCCTTCACCAACCAGTTCCTGGGCGATGCTTCCGACCTGGTTGCCTGTCCGCCCGGCACTGACCCCAGGCTGTTCGCCTTCGAAACGGGCGGCACGGAAGTCGCGCGCCGCGATGGCTGGATTCTCTTCACGGTTCCGCACCGCTGAGCAATGGCGTGATGCACGAAAGGTGACGGCAAGCCCGTCACGGCTGTTCTCGCATCGCGTAATTCCCATCACAGGCCCGGTCGCCGCAAGGTTGCCGGGCTTGTTCGTATGCGGATGACCCACGCCGGACAACAGGTGCGCGTCCACCCAGCGTAAAATGCCCGGGTGGATGTCTCTCATTTGCTCGATGATCTGAACCCCGCGCAGCGCGACGCCGTTTCCGCACCGCCCGGGCACTACCTTGTCCTCGCGGGTGCCGGTTCCGGCAAGACCCGCGTGCTGACGCACCGCATTGCCTGGCTCAACGAAGTCCATGGCGTGCCGGTGCACGGCATCCTGGCGGTCACTTTCACCAACAAGGCTGCGGGCGAGATGCGCGCGCGTGCCGACCTGCAGCTGCGCAACGGTAGCCGCGGCATGTGGATCGGCACCTTCCATGGACTGGCGCATCGCCTGCTGCGCCTGCACTGGCAGGAGGCGAAACTGCCCGAGACCTTCCAGGTGCTGGACTCCGATGACCAGCTGCGGCTGGTCAAGCGCGTGGTGCAGCAGATGGAACTGGACGAAGGCCGCTTTCCGCCGCGGCAGATCGCGTGGTGGATCAACGCGCAGAAGGACGAAGGCCGCCGCGCCGAACATATCCAGCCCGGCGATGATCCCTGGACCGACACCCTGCGCCGTGCGTACGTGCTGTACCAGGAGCGCTGCGATCGCGCTGGTCTGGTGGATTTCGCCGAACTGCTGTTGCGCGCGCATGAAGTGTTGCGGGATACACCGGCGCTGCTGGCGCACTACCGCACGCGCTTCCGCGACCTGCTGGTGGACGAGTTCCAGGACACCAATGCCATCCAGTACGCCTTCGTACGCGTGTTGGCCGGCGACACTGGGCGTGTGTTCGTGGTGGGTGACGACGACCAGGCCATCTACGGCTGGCGCGGCGCCCAGGTGGAGAACGTGCATCGCTTCCTGAAGGACTTTCCGGAAGCCAGGACCATCCGGCTGGAGCAGAACTACCGCTCCAGCGCCAACATCCTCAATGCCGCCAACGGCGTGATCGCGCACAACCCGGGACGCATCGGCAAGCAACTGTGGACCGACAGCGGCGATGGCGAGCCGATCGATCTGTATGCGGCCTACAACGAAATCGACGAGGCGCGCTTCGTCATCGAGCGCATCCGCCAGTGGGTGCGTGATGGCGGCAGCCTGGCCGATGCGGCCATCCTCTATCGCAGCAACGCACAGTCGCGTGCGTTCGAAGAAGCCTTGCTGTCCGAGCAGGTGCCGTACCGCGTCTACGGTGGCATGCGCTTCTTCGAGCGCGCGGAAATCAAGGACACGCTGGCTTACCTGAGGCTGATGGCCAATCGCGACGATGACGCGGCCTTCGAGCGTGCGGTCAACACGCCCACGCGCGGCATCGGCGACCGCACCCTGGATGAAGTGCGCCGGCATGCGCGGGAACGTGCGTTGTCGTTGTGGACGGCAGCGCGCGAGGTGGCACAGGGCACTGCACTGGCGGCGCGTGCGCGCAATGCGTTGGCCGGCTTCCACGCCCTGATCGACACGCTCGGCGCCGAGACCGCCGAACTGGACCTGGAGGAACGCATCGACCACGTGCTGGTGCGTTCCGGGCTGCGCGAGCACTACGAGCGCGAAAGCAAGGGACAGCTGGATTCACGCACCGACAACCTGGATGAACTGGTGTCGGTTGCCTCGCGCTTCCGTCGTCCCGATGACGAAGACAGCCAGAACATGAGCGAGCTGGTGGCCTTCCTCGCCTATGCGGCGCTGGAAGCCGGCGAGGGACAGGCGCAGGCCGATGAGGATGGCGTGCAACTGATGACGTTGCACTCTGCAAAGGGGCTGGAGTTCCCGTTGGTGTTCCTGGTCGGGCTGGAGGACGGGCTGTTCCCCAGCCATCGTTCACTGGAAGAAAGCGGCCGCCTGGAAGAGGAGCGCCGGCTGGCCTATGTCGGCATCACCCGCGCGCGGCAGAAGCTGGTGATGAGCTATGCCGAAACCCGGCGCCTGCACGGGCAGGACATGTACGGCATTCCCTCGCGCTTCCTGCGCGAGATTCCAGGCCACCTGATTCATGAAGTGCGTCCACGCGTGCAGGTCTCGCGTCCGCTGGCATCGGCACCCCCGCGCAACATGGGGCATGCCGTGCTGGAAACGCCCGTGCTGGGGCTTGGGCAGAACGTCTCGCATGCCAAGTTCGGACGCGGCGTGGTCATCGATTGGGAAGGCACCGGCGCACATGCGCGCGTGCAGGTGAATTTCGATGATGAGGGCAGCAAGTGGCTGGTGGTCGCCTACGCCAACCTGACGGTGGTGTAAGGCGGCATCTGGCAGGAAGACGGTCTCCGCACGTCTCTGGGAAAAGGTAATCTTGCGGCCGTACCGCCCACCGGCTTTCGGCCCATCAGGTCGAGGGCCATCCCTGTTTCCCTTTCTCTGGAAGAGACCGCCATGCGCAGTTCCAGTCTGGTTCTTGCCCTTGTCCTGGCGACGGGTGCACTCGTCGCCTGTAACCGGGGCCCTGCTACCGCCGAAGCCGTTCCTGAAACCGAAACCCCACCGGCGCTTTACTCCGCCGAGCAGTTCTTCGATACCACCAGTTTCCGCGTCGCCAGCGCGGGTGGCCTGGCGTTTTCCCCGGATGGCCAGTCGCTGCTGATCAGTTCGGATGCCACCGGCGTGTTCAATGCCTACGCCTTGCCCGTGGCCGGAGGTGATCCGGTGCCGCTGACGGCCTCTGCCGACAATGCGGTCTTCGCCGCCAGCTACCTGCCGGACGGGCGGGTGATCGTGGCCTCCGACCAGGGTGGCAACGAGCTGACCCATGTGTATGTGCGGGAGCAGGACGGCACGCTGCGTGACCTCACGCCGGGAGACCAGGTCAAGGCCGATTTCTTCGGGCTGAGCCCCGACGGCAAGACCCTGTGGGTGACATCCAATGCCCGTGATCCCAAGGTGTTCGACCTGCATGCCTACGACACCACCACGCTGGAAGGCCGGCTGGTGTACGAGAACCCCGGCATGTTCCCTTCGGATGTTTCCGGGGATGGGCGTTGGCTGGCGTTGTCGAAGCCCAACACCTCGGCGGATTCGGATGTCTACTTGGTCGACCTGCAGAATCCTGGCGAACCGAAGCTGATCACGCCGCATGAAGGCAATGTGGCCTATGACGTCTATGGCTTCACGCCGGATTCCAGCAGCCTGGTCCTGGCGACCAATGAGCATGGCGAATTCAACCAGGCCTGGACCTACGACCTTGCCAGCGGTGAAAGCGCGCCGCTGCTTCAGGCTGACTGGGACGTGATGTTCGTCGACAGTTCGCCGTCTGGCCGCTATCGCGTTTCCGCCATCAATGCCGATGCGAAGTCCGAGCTGACGTTGCTGGATACCCAAAGCGGCAAACCGGTGGTGTTCACCGGCCTGCCGGATGGCGACATCGGCGGCGTGCGTTTCTCGCCGGATGAGCGCCAGGTGGCCTTCACCGTGGCCTCGGATACGTCGCCTTCGGATGTCTTCGTCGCCGACCTGGCCGATGGCAAGGCGCGCCGGCTCACCACCGCGCTGAATCCCGCCATCAAGGAAGCCGACCTGGTCGAGGCGAGCATCGTGCGTTATCCGGGCGAAGGTGGCGTGGATATCCCCGCCGTGCTGTACCGGCCCAAGGGAGCCTCGGCGGAAAATCCCGTCCCGGCCATCGTCTTCGTCCATGGCGGTCCGGGCGGACAGAGCCGGCGCGGGTATTCGGCCATGTTCCAGCACCTCGCCAACCATGGTTATGCCGTGCTGGCAGCCAACAATCGTGGCTCGTCCGGTTATGGCAAGACCTTCTTCCACATGGACGACAAGGCGCATGGCGAAGCGGACCTGCGCGACATCGTCGCCGGTGGCGATTGGCTGAGGCAGCAGGATTGGGTCGCCAGTGACCAGGTGGCGGTGATGGGCGGCTCCTACGGCGGCTTCATGACCGCCGCGGCGCTGGCGTTCCATCCGGAGGCATTCGAGGCCGGCATCAACATCTTCGGTGTGACCAACTGGGTGCGGACACTGGAGTCCATCCCGGCATGGTGGGGTGCGCAGCGCGATGCCCTGTACGACGAAATGGGTGATCCCGCGACCGATGCCGAACGCCATCGCCGCATCTCGCCGTTGTTCCATGCTTCCAACATCGTCAGGCCGCTGCTGGTGGTGCAGGGCGCCAACGACCCGCGCGTGTTGCAGGTGGAATCGGATGAGTTGGTCGCCGCGGTCCGCGCCAACAACGTGCCGGTGGAATACGTGTTGTTCCCCGACGAGGGACACGGGTTCCTGCGTCGCGAAAACCGTGTCGCCGCACAAGAGGCTTATCTGAAGTTCCTGGATGAGCACGTGCGCAAGACGGCAGCGGCGCAGGAATGAGACCGTGACTGTCACCATGGCCTGCCATGCAG
This sequence comes from Pseudoxanthomonas sp., assembly GCA_052040085.1. GTDB lineage: Bacteria > Pseudomonadota > Gammaproteobacteria > Xanthomonadales > Xanthomonadaceae > Pseudoxanthomonas_A. Next base: position 9,001 of record JBQGFJ010000235.1, on the reverse strand, counting down.
GCCATGGTGATCATGGCGTCTTGATTCAACATTTCCAGAGCGGGCTCGTCGTCCGCAGTAGTGCTACGCGTCCTTGTGCCGATACACCAGTACCGGGATGAGGGAGTGTGTGAGCACTTTCAGGGTCTCACTGCCCAGGACCAGTGCGCTGACGCCACGGCGTCCGTGCGAGGCCATCGCAATCAGGTCGGCGTTCTGTTTCCTGGCGGTTTCGATGATGGCTTCGTAGGGGTGGTCGTTTTCCACCACGATGGTTTCGTGGATGACCCCGGCAAACCGGGCCTTGGCGGAAGCATCCTGCAGGCTGCGCGAGGCTTCTTCCTGTGCGCGCTGGATGTACTGGTCGCGTGTATCGACCAGCTGGTCGGGCGACATGGAGAACATGTGGAAAGGTTCCACCACGGTCATCAGGGTGACCTTGGCGCCCAGCGTCCTGGCCAGTGCCAATGCCTGGTCCACGGCATGTGCGGACAGGGCGGAACCGTCGGTGGGTACGACAATGTGCTGGTACATGGCGTTGCTCCTCTCGTTGATCCCGCGCTGATTCTGGGCAGTGCGTTCCGCCGGCTCATTGATCAAGGTCAATTCCGGTGGATGTCCGACGAGTGGTTGCGGTGTTCGGTCTCGTGGCAGCGTAGCCGGGTAAGCGGAGCGCACCCGGGGCATCACGACCCACGATTTTCATCGAACTCCGGATGCGGCATGTGGCCTTGTCCGGGCTGCTTGGCTGCTGGTGGCATCACGCGGAAAGCGTCCGGAATCCGGGATTCAACGTTCATCGGGATCATGGCGCATGCCTTCTTCTTCAATCCGCTTGCGTAGTTCGAGATAAGGGCGGAGTGACAATTTCCCGTGGCGGAATGCACCCACAAGCATCCATACGACGATCCCGCAGATGATGGCGGGAATACCGAAGACGATGAACAGGAATATCCACTGCCATATGGTGGTGTGTGCCATGTTGGTCTCTTGTGCGCGCCTCGGGGCGGTGAGGATGTGTGGGCGAATGTGTGTGGTGCAGGTTCTGCAAGCGAATGGATGTGACGGTCAGAGTGTTTGCCGGTTTTCTTGGCGCAGCTTGGCCAGTTTCTCCAGGAACCAGGATTTGCTGGAAACCGGTGCATGGCCTCCGCAGCGGACGGTATAGGGTTTCCCGGAAAAGCTGCTTTGCGTGGCGGCGCGTTCGATGAAGGTTTCGGTGGAGCCGACCAGGTCCCGTTTGAGCAGGTAGTCGTATTTGCGGCGCAGGTGGGCGCTGGCTCTCTTTGCGTCATGCCAACTGCCATTGCGGTTGAATTCGCAATGCGAGGATTCCAGTGCCGTGAAGAGTTGTTCGATTTCGCGCGTGGTCGCAGTCGAGGGTGCTTGTGCCAACAGGGTGAGTGGAAGCAGCAAGGCCAATAGCGCGGTCAGCAGCACGGAGGTGGATTTCACGGGATGGCGGCTGGCTTGATGCATCCGGTTGGGCGTGATGTCAGTTCGCATGCCGGCGTCTCGCGATGCGGTCCGCGATGTAGCCAATGATGGCGCCCACGAAGATGGGGACAAGCGCATAGATGGGAATGAACACGACGGCAACGCCGGCCTGCGCGTCGGCGGACAAGTCGAGTCCGTAATGGGCGTAGGCCAGGAAGCCGAAGCCGAAAATCGCGGGCCACAGAAGCGAGGAAGGCCGCTGGTAGAACAGGCTTGCGGTCAGGATGGCAAGCCAGGCAATGGCGTTGAATGCGCCCAGCAGCAGCCATCCGCCAAGACCGGTATTGGTGTATTGCCGGAGCCATTCCAGGCCGCCCGGGAGACGGGCGATGTACGGCAACAGCACACCTGCAAGAACGACGAGCCAGCGAGCATTGCGCATTGTCATGGTCTTGGGTCCGTTGATGTCCTGGTGGTTGGAATGAGCCGTGTTCGAGAGGGTCGATGCGTTATCCCGTAGTCGAACCGGGTACACGCGAGAACCAGGCGTGGATCAATCCCGCCTGGTAGAACGCCACGGGTTTTCCGAAGCCGCCGGATTCGATGATGGCGGCTATCCGTGCAGGCGGAAGCACGGCAACGTCGCGGGCGTAGGCGGCGCGCATCTGTTCCACGCCGGAGGAGGGGACGCCGGCGCCCAGCATCATGTCCATCCAGGTCTTCAGGAGCGCAGTGTATTCATCCGAATCCGTATCCGAAGCCAGGTCGGAACTGGCCAGGATTCCGCCCGGCCGCAATCGTGTGGCGATGGCGTGGAAGAAGTCCGAACGCGCATCCTGATCCAGGATGAACTGCGAGACCAGGAAGCAGGTGGCGGCATCGAAGGCGGCCTGGTCGGGCAGGGATTCCACGTAGCCCTCGTGGAACTGGCAGCGTGCAAGGAAGCCCTCTTTTTCCGCCTTTCCGCGGCAGATATCCAGCATCGCACCCGAGGGTTCAACCACGGCGAATGTCCATGCAGGGAATCGCTTGGCCAGATGGACCATTTCCTCGCCGGTGCCTGCGCCCACGCACAGGATGCGCGCATCGGCCGGGAGTCCTGCGAATACGGCTTCCAGCAGGAAAAGCAGCCCTTCGCGGATGGGCGAAGTCCTGGCCCATCGTTCGTCGTAGCTCGCGGCCTGTTGATCGAAGATGGCCTTGATCTCGTCGGTGTGCATGGAATCTCCTGGGCTTGTCCGGCATCGGATATCTATCGTGCCGGATTACATGGTGCCGCGAGTGATGGGTGGGTGGCCTGCTTGTCAGGCGTCATCCGCGTGCAGGAATTTTCCGGTAGGAAGTGATATTGGCAGGAGAATCATGAATCTCCGTATCGCCAGTGATGGCCGCATGTTTTGCATCGAATCCGTGACGCACGGGTCGGGAAGGGGGCCGATGCCAGCAGGAACGCAGCAATGGCCAAAGCGCGCTGCGAAATGGGAACCGATCCAGCCAGCTCGCTTGCTCCGCAGCCGGTACAGGACTCCCTGGCTTCTGGGTGCTCCGTGAGCAGATCTTCTTCGAAAGTACCTGCATGGTAGGCAGTCAGGATTTCGTGGGCTTGTACCAGGTATGCGCGTGGCACTTGCAAGGCAACGCCACCCAGCGCCACGGAGAGTGGCCAGTTGGCAATGATGTGCTGGTCGCCAATGACGTAGGCAGGAATGCCCTCGGCCTCCAGTCGTGAGCGGAGGATGTGGGCTTCCCAAGGGTCGAAATAGCGGCCTAGCGTTGCGAGCATGTTGCAAGGATGCCTGATTCGGGTACGTGCTGCCTTGTAACATGGTCAAGCCTGTTGTCAGGCTGGATATTTCGCTGCGATGGCACCCACGGCGAGCAGTATGCCCAGCAAGGCGGAAACAAGGATCAATGCCTTGGCATCACCATTGAGTGGATCGAGCTTCTTCCAGTCAGGCGTTCTGTTGCCTCCATTCCGGCACGGGGCATCGTGCCGGATTACGTCGTGTCGCGTGTGATGACCGGGTGGGCTGCCCGTCAGGCGTCATCTTCGTGCAGGAATCCGCCGGACTGCCGCTGCCAGAGTTGCGCGTACAGGCCGGTGTGCGCCAGCAGTTCGTGATGGTTGCCCTGTTCGACGATATGGCCCCGCTCCATCACCACCAACCGGTCCATCGCGGCGATGGTGGATAGGCGATGGGCGATGGCGATGACGGTCTTGCCCTGCATCAGCCGGTACAGGTTTTCCTGGATGGCGGCTTCCACTTCCGAATCCAGTGCCGAGGTTGCTTCGTCCAGCACCAGGATGGGGGCGTTCTTCAGCAGCACGCGGGCAATGGCGATGCGCTGGCGCTGGCCGCCGGAGAGCTTGGCGCCACGTTCGCCCACGTGGGCGTCGTAACCGCGCCTGCCTTCGGCATCCACCAGTTCCTGGATGAAGTCGTGCGCGCGCGCCTGGGTCGCGGCTTCCACCATCTCTTCTTCGCTGGCGTCGGGGCGTCCGTACAGGATGTTGTCGCGGATCGAACGGTGCAGCAGCGATGTGTCCTGGGTAACCACGCCGATCTGTGCGCGCAAGGTATCCTGCTGCACGCTGGCGATATCGGTGCCGTCGATGAGGATGCGTCCGCTTTCGCAATCATGGAAGCGCAGCAGCAGGTTGACCACGGTGGACTTGCCGGCGCCGGAACGACCAACCAGGCCGATCTTTTCACCGGACCGGATGTGCAGGTCGAGGTGGTCGATCACCCCGCCGGCCTTGCCGTAGTGGAAGCCGACGCCTTCGAAACGAATGTCGCCCGCGGCGCGCTCCAGCGGTGGTGCACCAGGTGCGTCGTCCACCACGGGCGGCAGCGAGATGGAGTTGATGCCGTCATGCACGGTGCCGATGTTCTCGAACAGCGCCGAGAGCTCCCACATGATCCATTGCGACATGCCCAGGATGCGCAGTGCCAGGGCCGTGGCCACGGCAATGGCGCCGGCGCTCACCGCGCCCTGGTGCCACAGCCACAGGCCAAGGGCGACCACGCTGAACAGCAGGGCCATGTTCAATGCGTACAGCAGGCTCCATATCAGCGTGGCCAGCCGCATCTGCGGGTACACGGCGTTGAGGAAGCCATCCATTGCCTCGCGTGCGTAGGCTTGTTCGCGCTGCGAATGCGAGAACAGCTTGACCGTGGCGATGTTGGTGTAGCTGTCCACGATGCGCCCGGTCATCACCGAGCGTGCATCGGCCTGTGCGCGGGAGATGCGTTCCATGCGCGGTACGAAGTGGCGCATCAACAGGCCGTAGGCGACGATCCAGATGACGAACGGCAGCATCATGCGCCAGTCCGATGCACCGGCAATCGCCAATGCACCCACGAAGAACGCCAGGATGTAGACGCCGATGTCCAGCAGCTTGACCACCGTCTCGCGGACCGCCAGCGAGGTCTGCATCAACTTGGTGGCGATGCGTCCGGCGAACTCGTCCTGGAAGTAGCCCATCGACTGCCGCAGCAGGTAGCGATGCACGTTCCAGCGGATCCGCATGGGGAAGTTGCCCAGCAGGGTCTGGTGCTGCACCAGCGAATTGAGCAGCACCATCACCGGCAACGCGAGCAGCACCAGCAAGCCCATCCACAGCAGGCGCCGGCCTTCGCCGGCCACGAAGGTCTCCGGCGTGCTGGCGCCCAGACGGTCCACCAATGAGCCGACGTAGGCGTACAGCACCAGCTCGGCGATGGCGATGCCGGCCGTGGTGAGTGCCATCAGCAGCAGCCAGGGTTCCGCGCCGCGCGTGTAATGGCGGCAGAACGCATACAGCGTGCGTGGCGGCTGTGCGGGCGGGTGTGCGGGGAAGGGGTCCAGACGGGTTTCGAACCAGCGCAACATGCAGGCAATTCCAGGTCACGGCGCGTTTGCGCCAGGCCCCATTATCGCTGTTGCGTGCATGCATGGCATGACGCGCGGATGTTCAGTCGTGGCCGGGGAATATCCGGTAACGCAAGGGCAGCAACCCCGCGGCGCTGCCGGTCTCCGGCACCTGTACATCGGGCTTGGCCGCGATATCGATCTCGACCGGGCGCGCCTGCGACGGCAGTGCCAGTTCCACGGCGATGCGGTCGGCCAGCCGGCGGACGCTGGCGACGCGTGCCACCAGGCCTTGTCCGGAGGCAACGAGTTCCGTGTCGTGCGGGCGCAGGTGCAGTTGTGCCGGGCCGTTGGCGGCATCCGGTGCCGGGAAGGCGAGCGTCTGTCCTTCGGGGGTGAACTGCCCATCTTGGACCTGCCCGACGAGCACGTTGCTGCGGCCAATGAAGTCGAACTGCCAGGCCGACGCCGGTGCCAGGTAGATGTCTTCCGGCGAGCCAACCTGTTCGATGCGGCCTTCGCGCAGCACCACGATGCGGTCGGCCAGTTCCATGGCCTCTTCCTGGTCGTGGGTGACGAACAAGGTGGTCTGTCCGGTTTGTTCGTGCAATTGCCGCAACCAGCGCCGCAACTCGAAGCGCACCTTGGCATCCAGTGCGCCGAAGGGTTCATCCAGCAGCAGCACGTGCGGATCGATGGCCAGCGCGCGTGCCAGCGCCACGCGCTGCTTCTGTCCACCGGAGAGTTGTTCCGGATAACGCCCGCCCAGTTCGGGCAACTGGATCAGGTTCAGCAATTCGTCCACGCGTGCGGCAATCGTCTTGCGATCGGGACGGCGTGCTCGCGGGCGACTGCGCAGACCGAAGGCGATGTTCTCGGCCACGGTCATGTGCTTGAACAAGGCGTACTGCTGGAACACGAAACCCACGTTGCGATCCCGCAGGCTCAGGCGGGTGGCATCCTGTTCGCCGAACAGCACGCGGCCGCTGTCTGCATCCAGCAATCCGGCGATGACCCGCAGCAACGTGGTCTTGCCGGAGCCGGAAGGACCCAGCAAGGCCACCAATTCGCCCGAGGCGATATCCAGGTTGATGCCATCGAGCACCGTCGTGTCGGCATAACGTTTGTGCAGTTGCTGGATGCGCAGGTCCATGGGGTTCTCTCAATGCCTCCGGTGCGAACGCGACAAGCCGTTGCCGTGGCGTGACTCCAACCGCGCCCCGATCAACCCGTGGCCGACATGATGATTCACCGGCGCACCGGGTCCGAATGCTGGAGTGAGGGCGGTTTTCATCCTCAGTGCCTCCGGTGTGATCGGGACAAGCCGTCGCCATGGCGAGACTCCAGCCAAAACTTCAACACCAACGTCACCAATGCCATGCAAGCCAGCAACGAAGCCGCAGCAAACGCCGCCGTACTGGCGAATTCGTTGTGCAAAATCTCGATGTGCAATGGCAGCGTATTGGTCAATCCGCGGATGTGGCCGGAGACCACCGAGACCGCGCCGAATTCACCCATGGCACGCGCGCTGCACAACAGCACGCCGTACAACAGGCCCCACTTGATGTTGGGCAGGGTGACGCGCAGGAACATGGTCCATGCGCCGGCGCCCAGTGAACGTGCAGCGAGTTCTTCGTCGCTGCCCTGTTGCTGCATCAGTGGCACCAGTTCGCGCACCACGAAGGGGAAAGTGATGAACAGCGTGGCCAGCACGATGCCCGGGCGTGCGAACAGGATTTTCAGGTCGTAGCGTGCCAGCCATTCGGCGAACCAGCCCTGGCTGCCGAACAGCAGCACCAAGCACAGGCCGGCCACTACCGGTGACACTGCGAACGGCAAGTCGATCAGTGCCATCAGCACGCGCTTGCCGCGGAATTCGAAACGGGTCAGCGCCCATGCGGTGAGCAGGCCGAATACGGCGTTGACCGGCACCACGATCGCCGTGGTCAACAGCGTCAGCGCCACTGCCGCGCGTGCGTCCGGTTCGTTCAATGCCGCCCACCACACGCCCACGCCTTCGGAAAGCGCCGCGCCCAGCACCATGGCGAGCGGCATCACCACCAGCAGGCCCATCGCCATCACCGCCAGCACGATCAGCGTCCAGCGCAGCCAGGCAGGTTCGCGCAAGGGATCACGGCGCTCAGTCACGCGCGCTCCTCCTGCGTTCATGCGCGAACAGCAACGGGATGGCGTTGATCACCAACAGGCAGAGGAACGACGCGGCCAGCATCAGCCCGGCAATGGCGATGGCGCCGTTGTAGTCGTATTCCTCCAGCCGGATGGTGATGAGCAGTGGCGCGATTTCGGTCTTGAACGGCAGATTGCCGGCGATGAAGATCACCGAGCCGTATTCACCCAGCCCGCGCGCGAAGGCCAGCGAGAAGCCGGTCAACATGGCGGGCAGCAATTCCGGAAACACGACCCGCCGCAGCGTGGTGAATCGACTGGCGCCCAGTGACGCGGCAGCTTCTTCCTGCTCACGGCCCAGTGCTTCGAGGACCGGCTGCACGCTGCGCACCGCGAAGGGCAGGCCGATGAACACCAGTGCGAGCACGATGCCGGCGGGTGCGTAGGCGATCTTGAAACCCAATGGTTCCAGCCAGCGGCCCATCCAGCCGTTGTTGGAATAAATGGCAGTCAATGCAATGCCGGCCACCGCGGTGGGCAAGGCGAACGGCAAGTCCACCAGCGCATCCAGCAGGCGGCGCCCGGGAAAGCGATAGCGCACCAGCACCCACACGATCAGCATGCCGATGGCCGTGGCTGCCAGTGCGGCTATGAGTGCTGCACTGAAGCTGAGCTTGAGCGAGGCAATCACGCGCGGGTCCTGCAACGCACGCAACCAGCCGCCGGTGCCCAGCCCCGTGCTGGCCATGATCAGCGCCGCCAGCGGCAGCAGGACCACCACGCTGAGCCAGGCCATGCCCAGCCCCAGGCTGAGCCCGAAACCCGGCAGGGGTTGTTGCTTGCGCCAGCGCAGGGTCAGCGGTGGCAGGGTGGAAGGGGCTCCCATCGGCACGTCGCGGACGGATCAGGGCCGGTAGATGCGGTCGAACAGGCCGCCGTCGGCGAAATGCACGGCATGCGCACGCTCCCAGCCGCCAAAGGCGTTGTCGATGGTCACCTGCGGCACGTGCGGGAAACGCGCCAGGTCCGCGGCGGGCACCTTGTGCGGTTCGGATGGACGGTAGTGGTAACGCGCCGCCAGGCGCTGGCCTTCTTCCGAATACAGGTGGCGCAGGTAGGCCTCGGCTTGCTTGCGGGTGCCGTGCTTGTCGATGTTGCGGTCCACCCAGGCGACGGAAGGTTCAGCACGGATGCTGATGCCGGGAATCACGATCTCGAAACCGTCACGCAACTTCGGGTCGGCCAAAATCAGCAGGGCTTCGTTTTCCCAGGCCAGCAGTACGTCGCCGATGCCGCGCTCGGCAAAGGTGGTGGCGGAACCACGCGCGCCGGTATCCAGCACCGGCACGTTGCGGAACAGGCGCTGCATGTAGTCCAGCACCTTGCCGCCATCGCGGTATTCGCGCGAAGCCCAGGTCCATGCAGCGAGATAGTTCCAGCGCGCGCCGCCGGAGGTTTTCGGATTCGGCGTGATCACCCCGGTGCCGGGCACCACCAGGTCGCCCCAGTCGCGGATGCCCTTCGGATTGCCCTTGCGCACCAGGAACACGACGGTGGAGACATAGGGCGCGCTGTTGTGCGGCAAGCGTTGGGCCCAGTCCTTCGG
>JBQGFJ010000234.1:0-3514 GCA_052040085.1 Pseudoxanthomonas sp. | reverse complement strand
TCAAGATGACGAGCAGGCGGCCCACCACGGAAGGCTCCTGCTGCCGGCCCGGAGCATCCGCGCTGGTTTCCCGGGCTTCCCCCCCCGGTTCAGGCGCCTCTACTGCCGCAGGTGCATGCGGCTCCGGAGCCTCCGGGACGTGGGGGGTACTCATGCGGCACTCGAGGTTCAAAGAATCGCCATTCTACCGGCTTGCCCCGGCCACCGCCGGCCTCTGCCAGCGTGCCGCAGGTTATAATCCGCCGCGCAACATCCAGGTGGGAGAAGCCGGCCAGCCGGCTGCCGAAGGCGCAAACGCCCGTAATCGCTCAGGCTCGATACCACCCAACGCAATAAACACTCTGGAGAGACCGCCCGGCACTGCCGGAACCGGCGCCGAAGGGGCACGAAGCACGCAGGACGGATCCCACCTCGTCCCGCGCGGTTTCCAAACTCTCAGGCAAAAGGACAGAGGGGCACTCGCTCGCGCGGAAACGCGCGTCCGGTCCCATTGCCCCCTGGATTCCTGCCATGTCCAAGCCTTCCCTGCGCGACCTCGAACATCATTCGGCCTTCGTCGAACGCCACATCGGCCCCAACGACACGGAAATCGCGCAGATGCTGCGCACCGTTGGCCACGACTCCCTCGATGCACTGACCGACGCCATCGTCCCCGCCAGCATCGCGCCGACCGGGACACTCGAATTGCCGGACAGCCTGACCGAAGTGGAAGCCCTGGCGGCCATCCGCGGCATCGCCCGGAAAAACGACGTCTACCGCAGCTTCATCGGCCAAGGCTATTACGGCACCCACACGCCGAACGTCATCCTGCGCAATATCCTGGAGAACCCGGCCTGGTACACGGCATACACGCCGTACCAGGCGGAAATCTCGCAAGGCCGCATGGAAGCGCTGATCAACTTCCAGCAGATGTGCGCCGACCTCACCGGTATGGACATCGCCAACGCCTCGTTGCTGGACGAAGCCACGGCCGCCGCCGAGGCCATGACGCTGGCAAAGCGTTCGGCGAAATCGAAGTCGAACACCTTCCTGGTCGCGGGGGACACCCATCCGCAGACACTCGAAGTGCTGCAAACGCGTGCCGAGCCACTCGGGCTGGCCGTCGAGATCGTGCGCTCCACCGCGGACTTCCACGAGAAGCTCGCCGCCGGCGACTACTTCGGCGTGCTGGTGCAATACCCTGCCTCCAGCGGCTGGATTGCCGATTGGGCGAAGGATGCCGAAGCCATCCACGCACACAACGCACTGTTCGTGGTCGCCACCGACCTGCTCGCACTCACCCTGCTCAAGTCGCCCGGCGAAATGGGTGCCGACATCGTGGTAGGCAACTCGCAGCGCTTCGGCGTGCCGTTCGGCTTCGGCGGCCCGCACGCCGCGTTCATGGCCTGCCGCGACGCCTACAAGCGCTCCATGCCCGGCCGCCTGATCGGCGTATCGGTCGATGCCGAAGGCAAGCCCGCCTACCGTCTCACGCTGCAGACACGCGAACAGCACATCCGCCGCGAGAAAGCCACCAGCAACATCTGCACCGCGCAGGTATTGCTGGCGGTGATGGCCTCGATGTACGCGGTCTACCACGGCCCGGAAGGCCTGGCACGCATCGCGCAGCGCGTGGCGCGTTTGACCGCGATCCTCGCCGCCGGCCTGCGTGAACTCGGCTACGCACCCGCGCACGACAGCGCGTTCGACACGCTGTGCATCGATGCCGGCGACAAGGGTGCGCGCATCCTGGAACGTGCGAACGACAAGCGGGTGAACCTGCGCGTGCGTGGCAACGGCTCGCTCTGCATCTCGCTGGACGAAACCACCACGCGCGACGACATTGCCACGCTGTGGACGATCTTCGCCGACGATGGCGCCACCCTGCCCTCGATCGACACGCTGGATGCCAACGCACCGTCGCTGATCCCCGCCACACTGGAGCGCACCAGCGCGTTCCTCACGCACCCTGTGTTCAACACCCACCACAGCGAACACGAAATGCTGCGCTACATGCGCTCGCTGTCGGACAAGGATCTGGCGATGGATCGCACCATGATCCCGCTGGGCTCTTGCACCATGAAGCTCAACGCCACGGCCGAGATGATTCCGGTGACGTGGCCGGAGTTCGCCAACATCCACCCGTTGGCCCCGGCGCAACAGACCCGCGGCTACCAGGAGCTGATCGACTCGCTGGAAGCCATGCTGGTGGACATCACCGGCTACGACGCGGTCAGCTTCCAGCCCAATTCCGGTGCGCAAGGCGAATACGCCGGCCTGCTGGCGATCCGTGCCTGGCACCAATCGCGTGGCGAAGGCCACCGCGACATCTGCCTGATCCCGGAGTCCGCGCACGGCACCAATCCGGCCAGCGCCCAGATGTGCGGCATGAAGGTGGTGGTGACCAAGTGCGACGCGAACGGCAACGTTGATGTCGAGGACATCCGCGCACAGGCCGAGAAGCATTCAGCCAACCTTGCCGCGATCATGATGACCTACCCGTCCACGCACGGCGTGTTCGAGGAAGACGTGGTCGAAATCTGCCAGATCGTGCACCAGCACGGCGGACAGGTGTACACCGATGGCGCCAACATGAATGCGTTGGTCGGCGTGGCCAAGCCCGGCAAGTGGGGTTCGGATGTCTCCCACCTCAACCTGCACAAGACGTTCTGCATTCCGCATGGCGGCGGTGGCCCGGGCGTGGGTCCGTGTGCGGTGAAGTCGCACCTGGCACCGTTCCTGCCACGCGCCTTCACCGGTGCCGGCATCCATGCCGGCGAAAGTCAAAAAGCCGCCATCCATGGCGGCGGGTCCAACTTCGAAAGCACCGGCGGCATGGTTTCCGCGGCGACCCATGGCAGCGCCAGCATCCTGCCGATCAGTTGGATGTACATCGCCATGATGGGCAAGGCCGGCCTGCGCAAGGCCACGCAAGTGGCCCTGCTCAATGCCAACTACATCGCCACGCGCCTGGCGCCGCACTACAAGACCCTGTACACCGGCCGCAACGGTCTGGTGGCGCACGAGTGCATCCTCGATCTTCGCCCGCTGGAAAAGAGCACCGGTGTCAGCGCCGAGGATGTCGCCAAGCGGCTGATCGACTTCGGATTCCATGCGCCCACCCTGAGCTTCCCGGTCGCCGGCACGTTGATGGTGGAACCGACCGAAAGCGAATCACAGCATGAACTGGATCGTTTCATCGATGCCATGATCCAGATTCGTGACGAGATCCGCGCCATCGAGGATGGCCGCCTGGACCGCGAGGACAACCCGCTGAAACATGCACCGCATACCGCCAACGTGGCAGTGGCCAGCGAATGGACGCGCACTTACCCGCGCGAACTGGCTGTCTTCCCGCTGGCCTCGTTGCGCCAGCAGAAGTACTGGCCGCCAGTTGCCCGCGTGGACAATGTGCACGGTGACAAGAACGTGTTCTGCGCCTGCATCCCGGTGGATGCCTACAAGGAAGAAACGGAAGCCTGACACAGGCAACCCGATCCTGCTTTTCCAAGGCCGCTGCCATCGACGGCCTTGG
>JBQGFJ010000233.1:0-8055 GCA_052040085.1 Pseudoxanthomonas sp. | reverse complement strand
TGCTGATATTGGCAGTGGTGCTCGGCTTGCTGGCCACCGGCGCAGGCGGGCAGGGCACCGTGTTCAATGGCATGTTCGTGCGCGATACCGCGGCGGACGTGATGAAAGTGGTGATCGTGCTGGTCAGCCTGCTGACCTTGCTGTACGGCTGGAGCTACCTGCGCGAACGCAACCTGTACAAGGGCGAGATCGCCGTGCTGCTGTTGTTCGCAACGGTGGGCATGATGATCATGGTCTCGGCCGGCAGCCTGCTGATGGTCTATCTCGGCCTGGAACTACTGGCCTTGTGTTCCTATGCGTTGGTGGCGTCCGATCGCGACAACGGGCTGGCCACCGAAGCCGCGATGAAATACATCGTGCTGGGCTCGATCGCCTCGGGTCTGCTGCTGTACGGCATGTCGCTGATCTATGGCGCCACCGGCACCCTGCACCTGGACGGCATCCACGAAGCCATCGCCGGTTCGAACGAGCGCCTGTTGTTGCTGACCGGCACGGTGTTCATGGTGGCCGGCGTGGCGTTCAAGCTGGGCGCGGCACCGTTCCACATGTGGTTGCCGGACGTGTACCAGGGCGCCACGGCACCGGTGGCCTTGTTCATCAGCTCGGCCCCGAAGCTGGCTGCGTTCGGCATGGCCTGGCGTCTACTGGAAGTGGGCGTGGGTCCGTTGTCCGACCAGTGGCAATGGCTGCTGGCGGGACTGGCGGCATTGTCGCTGGTGATCGGCAACCTGATGGCGATTGCGCAGACCAACCTGAAGCGCATGCTCGCGTTCTCCACGGTCTCCCATATCGGCTTCTTGCTGATGGGCCTGGCAGGTGGCGATGAACGCGGCTATGCGGCGGCACTGTTCTACGCCATCGGTTACGCGCTGATGTCCACGGCGGCGTTCGGCGCCATCATCGCCCTGTCGCGCAGCGGCTTCGAAGCCGAGCGCATCGACGACTTCAAGGGCCTGAGCACACGCAATCCGAAGATGGCCTTGCTGGTGCTCTTCATCATGGCGTCGCTGGCCGGCATACCGCCGTTCCTGGGGTTCTGGACCAAGCTGGCGGTGCTGGGCGCCGCAGTCGATGGCGGCATGCTGTGGCTGGCGTTGCTTGGCGTGATTTGCGCGGTGATCGGTGCGTTCTACTACCTGCGGGTCATCAAGGTCATGTACTTCGATGAGCCGGTCGGCGAGCCGTTGTCCGCCAACAACGACCGCGTACTGGGCATCGTGCTGGGCGTGAATGCCATCGGTTTGCTGGCCTTGGGCTTTGCCTGGAATCCGATCATGGCCTGGAGCCAGCAGGCGTTCGCAGGCTGATACAGCACTGCCCGCTGCGCTTTGTTTACCTGCGGGTATTGCATGAAAAAGCGTAATAACGCATAATTCCGCTCCTGATGCGGGGTGGAGCAGTCTGGCAGCTCGTCGGGCTCATAACCCGAAGGTCGCAGGTTCAAATCCTGCCCCCGCTACCAGCTTTTCAGTCGAAAAGGCCTCACTTGAGAGGCTTTTTTGCTGAATGAGTCAGGGCTTGCCGAGGCGAATGTTCCCGCCTGGCACCATTTCCAGCGTATCGGACAAGGGGCCCATTGGGCCCTTTGTTGTTTTCGGAATCCAGGTACGGACATTCAGGCAGTCATCGACACGTGAGCGACAAGGCAACCGAAATCACGAATCTGTTGGCACCCACGGTGCAGGCCCTTGGGCTTGAGCTGCTGGGTGTGGAGTACCTGCCGGCCCCCGGCAGTGCGACCTTGCGCCTTTACATCGATGTCTCCCTGGAAGAGCGTGATGCGCGGGCCGTGAACATCGATGATTGCGAAGCGGTGAGTCGCGAGGTTTCCGCGCAACTGGATGTCGAGGACCCGATCAGCGGCAATTACACGCTGGAAGTGTCTTCGCCGGGTGTCGATCGCCCGCTGTTCGCGCTGGCCCATTACGAACGCCACGTCGGCGAGTCGGCCAAGGTGGTGCTCAAGCTGCCTCAGGAAGGACGCCGCCGCCTGCAGGGCGAAATTCTCCGTGTCGAAGGCGGCAACGTGGTGTTCGCCGTGGACAACACCGAACTGGCGGTGGCCTTCGACAATATCGACAAGGCGCGCCTGGTCCCCGATTGGGTGGCCTTGGGCATGGCGCCGGAACCGAAGAAAAAACCCGGGCCGGCCCAAAAGCCTGCCGCGGACAAGGCAAAGCAGAAAAACACAGGCAAGAAAAATCCCAACCAACCGGCGGCCCCTGGCCGCGCGCGAAGTGAGACAGAGAAATGAGCAAGGAACTGTTGCTGGTGGTGGATGCGGTGGCCAACGAAAAGGGCGTGCCGCGTGAAGTGATCTTCGACGCGATCGAAGCCGCGCTGGCGTCCGCCGCCAAGAAGCGCTACCCCGACCAGGATGTGCTGGCGAGGGTTTCCATTGATCACAAGGACGGCAGCTACGAAACCTTCCGCCGTTGGGAAGTGGTGGCCGACGATGTGGTGATGGAATCGCCGGACCGCCAGATCCGCCTGATGGATGCGGTGGATGAAGCCGATGGCGTCGAGTTGGGTGACTACATCGAAGAGCAGATCGAGAACCCGGACTTCGGGCGCATTGCCGCGCAGGCCGCCAAGCAGGTGATCGTGCAGCGCGTGCGCGAAGCCGAGCGCGCGCAGGTGGTGGATGCGTGGAAGGACCGCGTGGGCGAGCTGGTGACAGGCGTGGTCAAGCGCGTCGAGCGCGGCAACATCTTCGTGGACCTGGGCGGCAACGCCGAGGCCTTCATCGCCAAGGACAAGGGCATCCCGCGTGATGTCCTGCGTGCGGGCGACCGTGTGCGTGGCTACCTGTTCGACGTGCGTTCCGAGCCGCGTGGCCCGCAGCTGTTCATCAGCCGCGCCGCGCCGGAATTCATGATCGAGCTGTTCAAGCTGGAAGTGCCGGAAGTGGGCCAGGGCCTGGTGGAAATCAAGGCCTGTGCCCGTGAGCCCGGTGATCGCGCCAAGATCGCGGTGCTGGCGCACGACACTCGTACCGATCCCATCGGCGCCTGCATCGGCATGCGTGGTTCGCGCGTGCAGGCGGTCAGCAACGAACTCAATGGCGAGCGCGTGGACATCGTGTTGTGGAATGACAACCCGGCCACCTTCGTCATCAATGCCATGGCACCGGCGGAAGTGCAGTCCATCATCGTGGACGAGGAAAAGCACTCCATGGACCTGGCCGTGGCCGAAGAGCGCCTGGCCCAGGCCATCGGCAAGGGTGGCCAGAACGTGCGCCTGGCAAGCCGCCTGACCGGCTGGCAGCTCAACGTGATGACCCAGGACCAGGTGTCCGCCAAGTCCGAAGCCGAGCAGGCCGTGGCCCGTCAGCTGTTCATGGACAAGCTGGAAGTGGACGAGGAAATCTCCGCCATCCTGGTCAGCGAAGGTTTCAGCACCGTCGAGGAAATCGCCTATGTGCCAGTGGGCGAACTGCTGGCCGTGGAAGGCTTTGACGAGGACATCGTGGAAGAACTGCGCGCCCGCGCCCGCGATGCCTTGCTGAACGATGCATTGGCCGAGGAAGAGGGCCTGGAAGAGAACCAGCCGGCAGAAGACCTGCTGGCGCTGGAAGGCATGGACGAGGAAACCGCCTTTGCCCTTGCAGCGCATGGCGTCCGCACCAGCGAGGATCTGTCCGACCTGGCCGCCGACGAAGTGCTGGAGTTCGGTATCGAAGGCCTGGACGGGGAACGCGCGGCAGCGCTGATCCTGGCCGCCCGTGCCGAGGAGATCGCCCGCCTGGAACGCGGCGAATGAGCCGTCGATGAACACCGCCCTGGTCCCAACAGGGCTTAGAATCCGCGTTCCCTCCGCAATCGGCGTGGGGGCACAAAACAGAAACTAGGATCCGAATGTCGCAGCAAACCACCATCCGAAAGCTTGCCGAACTGGTCAATACGCCGGTCGAAAAACTGCTGGAGCAACTGGCCGAGGCCGGTATGACCTTCAGTGGTCCCGATCAGGTTGTGACCAGCACCGAAAAGATGAAGCTGCTGGGCTTCCTGCGCCGCACCCACGGCAAGACCGAACAACCGGCCGAAGAAGCCGCGCCCAAGAAGATCACCCTGAGCCGCCGCAAGGTGCAGGAAGTGACGGTGGCGGCAGGTCGCAGCAAGACCACCATCAATGTCGAGGTTCGCCAGAAGCGGACCTACATCAAGCCGACCGAAGCCGAAGCCGTGGCAGCCGCCACGCCGGTTACGTCGAAGACGGAAACCGATCCGGAGCGCGCCGAGATCCTGCGCAAGCTGGAGGAATCCAAGCAGCGCAACCTGGATGAGCAGCAGCGCCTGGCCGAGGACGACCGCCGTCGTGCCGAAGAGCTTGATCGCCAGCGCCAGCAGGCCGCGGAAGAAGCCGCGCGCGCGCAGGCCGAAGCCGAAGCGGCCGCCGCTGCATTGGGCCTGGAGGAAGGTGGCGAAGAGGCGGGTGCTGCCCGTGCTCCCAAGACAACCGGACACCATGTGGCCAAGCCACCCGTGCGCAAGGATCCGCCGCGTGCGGATGATCGCACCGGCGCCAGCAAGCACAAGACACGTGGTTCGCATGCCATGGTGGCGGGCATCGAGGACGATGATGCGGCCAGCCGTTTTGCCGGCCAGTTGCACCTGTCTGCCGCCGATCGTGCGCGCCGCGGTGCGGCACGCAGCAAGCCCAAGCCCAAGTACCAGGCCGAGCAGTCGCGTGGCGGCGGTGGCGGCAGTCACGGTTTCGAGCGCCCCACGGCGCCCGTGGTGCGTGAAGTTGCCATTGGCGAAACCATCACGGTTGCGGACCTCGCACAGAAGCTGGCCCTGAAGGGCGGCGATGTGGTGAAGGCGCTGTTCAAGATGGGCGTGATGGCCACCATCACCCAGAGCATCGACCACGATACCGCCGCGCTGGTGACCGAAGAACTGGGCCATGTGCCGGTACGCGCCAACAGCGGCGACGCCGAGGACGCACTGCTGGCGCATGCCGGTGAAGTGCAGGGCGACAAGCTGCCGCGTCCGCCGGTGGTCACCATCATGGGCCACGTCGACCACGGCAAGACCTCGTTGCTGGATTACATCCGCCGCACCAAGATCGCCAGTGGCGAAGCGGGCGGCATTACCCAGCATATCGGCGCCTACCACGTGGAAACGCCGAAGGGCGTGATCAGTTTCCTCGATACCCCCGGCCACGCCGCGTTTTCGCAGATGCGTGCCCGTGGTGCCAAGTTGACCGATATCGTGGTGCTGGTGGTAGCGGCCGACGATGGCGTGATGCCGCAGACCATCGAAGCGGTGAAGCATGCCCGTGCGGCAGGCGTTCCGCTGATCGTGGCAGTGAACAAGATCGACAAGTCCGATGCCGACCCATTGCGCGTGCGCAACGAGTTGCTGGCACAGGAAGTGGTGGCCGAGGAATTCGGTGGTGACACCCAGTTCGTTGAACTGTCGGCCAAGACCGGTGACGGCGTGGACGATCTGCTGGATGCCATTTCCTTGCAGGCCGAATTGCTGGAGCTGCGTGCCGTGTACGAAGGCCGCGCCACCGGCGTGGTCATCGAGTCCTCGCTGGACAAGGGCCGTGGCCCGGTAGCCACGGTGCTCGTGCAGCAGGGCACCCTGAAGAAGGGCGACTACCTGGTGTGCGGTATCCAGTATGGCCGCGTGCGTGCATTGTTCGACGAAACCGGCAGCCAGCCGGGCGAGGCCACGCCGTCCATTCCGGTGCAGGTGCTGGGTCTGTCCGGCGTGCCGGATGCCGGTGACGATTTCGTGGTGGTCGAGGACGAGCGCTTGGCCAAGGACGTTGCCCAGCAGCGTGATGCCAAGCGCCGTGAATCGCGCCTGGTGCAGTCCGCCGGCAGCCGCATGGAAGACATCATGGCGCAGTTGGGCAAGGGCGAAGGCCAGCTCAGCCTGAACCTGATCGTGAAGGCCGACGTGCAGGGTTCGGTGGAGGCGCTGCGTCATTCGCTGACCTCGCTGTCCAACGAGTCCATCCGCATCAACATCATCCATTCCGGTGTTGGCGGCATCACTGAATCCGATGCCAACTCGGCGGTGACTTCCAAGGCCACCCTGATCGGCTTCAATGTGCGTGCCGATGCTTCGGCCCGCCGCATCATTGAATCCAACGGTGTGGACCTGCGTTACTTCTCGATCATCTATGACGTGATCGACCAGGTGAAACAGGTGGCCTCCGGCTTGCTGGGCGTTGAAATCCGTGAGGAGATCATCGGTATTGCCCAGGTCCGCGACGTGTTCCGCAGCTCCAAGTTCGGTGCCGTGGCTGGCTGCATGGTCATCGAAGGCGTGGTCAAGCGCAGCAAGCCGATCCGCGTGCTGCGTGACAGCACGGTGATCTTCGAAGGCGAACTGGAATCGCTGCGCCGCTTCAAGGAAAACGTGGACGAAGTGCGCAACGGTACCGAGTGCGGTATCGGCGTGAAGGCGTACGACGACGTGAAGGCGGGCGACCAGATCGAATGCTTCGAGCGCATCGAAGTCCAGCGCACCCTGTAAGGCAGGAGTGAGTGAAGAGGAGTGAGAAGAGAGTAAAACCACTTTGCCTCACTCCTCACTCCTCACTCCTCACTCCTCACTCCTCACTCCTCACTCCTCACTCCTCACTCCTCACTCCTCACTCCTCACTCCTCACTCCATGAAGTCCTTCCATCGTACCGATCGCGTTTCCGCCCAGCTCCGCCGCGAGCTGGGCACGCTGGTGCACGTGGCCGTGCGCGAACACGGCTTGCCCTCGGTCAGCGTTTCCGATGTGGAAGTGACCCGCGACCTGGCACATGCCAAGGTCTTTGTCACCGCCTTGCAGGAGGAGCGTTCTGCCGAGGCGGTAAAGGGATTGAAAGCCCTGGCGCCGCAGATACGGTTCCAGCTGGGCCGTGCCATGAAGCTCCGGCACGTCCCGGAGCTGCATTTCCACTATGACGATTCGGTGGATCGCGGTGAGCGGATAGACAATCTGCTGCGCGCAGAGCGAGAAACGAAAAGCGAGGAGTGAGGAACGAGGAGTGAGGAACGAGTAAAGGCAAGAACTACCTCCTTCCCTGCTGGCTATCCTCCGATACCGAACCGGGTGCAAACTCCCGCTTCTACTGGTTTCTCGTTTCTCTCCACTCGTTTCTCTCCACTCGTTCCTCGCTCTCCCGTCCATGCCTCCCCGTATCCCATTCCGTCGCCTCGATGGCATCCTGTTGCTGGACAAGCCCGGCGGCGTCAGTTCGAACGCTGCCCTGCAAATGGCCAGGCGCCTGTTCCAGGCGGAGAAGGGCGGACACACCGGCAGTCTGGATCCCCTGGCGACGGGGCTGTTGCCCTTGTGCTTTGGCGAAGCGACCAAGATCGCAGGCCTGCTGCTGGGCTCGGCCAAGGCGTATGAGGCTGAAGTGGTGCTGGGCACGGTCACCGATACCGATGATGCCGACGGGGTCGTACTGCAGCAGCGTGCGGTCCGGGACTTCGACGATGCCGCCCTGGCGGCCGCCCTCCAGCCCTTGCTGGGGCGTATCCAGCAACGGGCGCCGGTGTATTCGGCCCTCAAGCAGGGCGGTGAGCCGCTTTATGCCAAGGCGCGCCGCGGAGAGGTCATCGAAGCGCCCGTACGGGAAGTGGAGGTCCACGAGATCCGGGTCCTTGGGCGAACAACCAGCCGTTTGAAGCTGGAAGTGACCTGTGGTTCCGGCACCTATATCCGCAGTCTGGCCCGTGATCTGGGCGAAACACTGGGCTGCGGGGCACATATCTCGGCGTTGAGACGGTTGTGGGTGGAGCCTTTCCGCAGCCCCCGGATGTTCACGCTGGACACGTTGCGCGGGCTGGCCGAGAGCGGTGGACTGGCTGCGCTGGAGGCTTGCCTGTTGCCTGTGGAGGACGGTCTGGCGGGATTTCCGGCCATCCATCTGGATGCGGAGGCCGAGCGCCGTTTCGGGATGGGCCAGCGCCTGCCCGGACATGGACCTGCCATCGGCAAGGTGGCTGTCTTCAGCGGACAGGGCAAGGCCCTGGGCCTGGGCGAAGTGTCGGAAAGCGGTTTGCTGTCCCCCAGCCGGCTGTTCGTGCTGCA
>JBQGFJ010000232.1:0-11379 GCA_052040085.1 Pseudoxanthomonas sp. | reverse complement strand
CAGCAGCCAGCTGACGAAGCGCATGAAGAATTCGGGCACGATGGTGAAGATCCACAGCGCCACCAGCGTGTTGGCGATGGCCAGCGCCAGGAATACCTGCGGGATGCTCCAGCCCAACAGTCGCTGCATGGCAATGCCGGTGAGTGCGGCGGCCACGATGAACACCGAGTTCTGGATGTTCATGCCGGCGATCACGCGGGCCAGTTCCTGCTTCGGCGTGCGGCTCTGGATCAAGGCGAACAGCGGCACCACGAAGAAGCCCGCGAACAGGCCAATGCCGGTCAGGTCCAGGATGATCCGCCAACTGCCCGGCGCACCGATGAAGTCCGCCGTGGACAGACCAGCCAGCAAGGCCTCGCCGGGACGCGCGAAATACAGGTCCAGCATCACCAGGCTGATGCCGAAGGCGCCGAACGGCACCAGGCCGATTTCCACAGTGCGTCCCGACAACTTCTCGCACAGCAGTGAGCCAATGCCCACGCCCACCGAGAACAGCGCCAAGGCAAAGATGTAGAGCTCCTGCGCGCCGCCCAGGTTCACTTCCGCATAGACCGGCAATTGCGCGGTCAGCGTGGTGCCGATGAACCAGAACCACGAGACACCCAGGATGGCATTGCGCACCGCAGGCTGGCGGCGGGTCAGCTTCCAGATGGCCCACGATTCCGGAATCGGATTCCAGTTGACCTCGAGCTCCGGTGCGCCGGCATCCACGACCGGAATCCGGCGTGCCAGCACATTGCCGATGATGGCCAATAGCACCACCGCGGCGGCGGCCACGTAAGGCGCGCTGTCGCCCATGAACACGAAGATCAGGCCGCCGCAGATCATGCCCAGCAGGATCGAGATCGACGTGCCCATTTCCACCAGGCCATTGCCGCCGGTGAGCTCCTCTGGCTTGAGCACCGAAGGCAGGATGGAATATTTCACCGGGCCAAAGAGAGTGGATTGCATGCCAGTGCAAAACAGCGCTACCAGCAACAGGGGCATGTTCTGCAGCACGAAGCCGAGGGCTGCGATCGACATGATCACGATTTCCATGGCCGTGGTGATCACGATCAGTTTCTGCTTCTCCAGCTTCTCCGCGATCTGGCCGGCAATGGCCGAGAACAGGAAATAGGGCAGGATGAAGATCGCGGGTGCCAACTGGGTGTACAGCGCGCGGGTTTCCCCGGTGACCGCACCGGACACCACCATGGCGCCGAGCAGGCCGATGATGGCCTGGCGGTAGACGTTGTCGTTGAACGCGCCCAGCGCCTGCACCGAAAAATAGGGCAGGAAGCGGCGCTGTTTCAGCAGTTCAAATTGGCTGTGTCCGGACATGCAAAAGTTTCCACGAGACTGCGAGGGAGACTAGCAGATCGGCGTTGCCGTTCTGGCCCATTAATGGGCCCGAGTAATCAAGCCCGCGTGCAGTATGCTGTTGCCGGGTAAGGGCCGGAAGTGGCAATGAAATCACCCCGCAGGTGGCCCGTTGACGTGCAATACCGATGAGCGGTGCTGACGCGTGCAGGTTGACTGAGGTCGATGCCTGTTGAACTCATGTGGTTTCGTCTTTTGCTGGATGGGGTGCCAGTGGATGTAAACAAACATTTTTCCGTTCTTCCGTGCCGAAGCCGGGGTGGCTGCATGGGCTGGATTGATGGATGTGTTCATGCGACTTGACGTGTCGGACGGGGGGGCAATGAGAAACGACAGGAAATGGTGGTTGCGTTGCAGACTGATGGTGCTTGGCGTGTTGGGCATGCCGGGCGTGGCAATGGTGGAAGAGGTGCCGCAGACCGTCAATTTTCGTACTGAGGCACGTGTGAGGCTTGGTGCGGATGGTGTGCCGGTGCAGGTGGAACTGAATGACTCCTTGCCGCCGGCCATTGCCCGCGTCGTCCAGGCGCGGATTGGCGAGTGGCGCTTCGAAATGCCGCAGGTGGAAGGGAGGCCCGTCACGGGCCTGACCCATGTCAGCGTACTTGCCTGCGCTGTACCGGACGATTCGGGGCGATTCGGGATTCGGGTGCGTTATCTCAAGCATGGGCCGCGACGACTGGCACCAGCTTCCGAACCGCCCATCCCGATGGATGCGGTGCATTACGGAGTGAAGGGCAGTTTCGTCATCCATGCCAGGATTGACCCCGATGGTCGTGCCGTCGTGGAATCGACCGATGCCATCGATTCCCGCACTCCGCGGGTATTCGATCGCATCGTCCGCAAATGGATGGCAAAGGAGATGTATGAGCCCGAAGAAATCGATGGGCGGGCTGCGGCTACCAGACAGGTAATTCCCATGGTTTTCACCCCGATTTATGTGGGGAGGTTGCCGGCTGCAGAGGTGCCCAAACGATCGGAAGTGCCGTGGACATGGAGTCCGTTGCAGCGCGATGCAGACGGGTGCGAATTGCCAGACACCGCCCGTGCCATTGCCGATGGTGCGGTGTGGTCGTCTTTCCGCTTGCTGGGCAAGCCTGACCAAGCGACGGATTGATGGCACGCATGTCCATCCTCGTGGCAATGGCCGGAGTGGGTATAGGTTGAATGAGTGGCGTCATGGGGCCATTTGCCACGGCCCGTTGGCCATCGTGTATCAAACGCATCGTTGCATTAGTCCGACACCGCGGCGATGAGTGCATTGATAGAGTGCGCGGCATCACCCAGCGAGGGAAAAGCACATGAGCCAGCCCCTGATGCCTGCCGCGTTCCTCGGCCATGGCAGCCCGATGAATGCACTGGAGCGCAACCGGTTCACCGAGGCTTGGCGCGCGTTCGGTGCATCGGTGCCGAAGCCGCATGCGATCCTGGCAGTGTCCGCGCACTGGTACATCAATGCCCTGGCGGTCACGGCGATGCCACGGCCCCGGACCATCCACGATTTCTTCGGTTTCCCGCAGGCCCTGTTCGATGTCGAATACCCGGCGCCCGGCTTGCCGGAGCTGTTCGGCGAGATTGCCGAAGCGGTCAAGCCGGATCGTGCCGGTGCCGATGTCGATAGCTGGGGCTTGGACCACGGCACCTGGTCGGTGTTGGTGCATGCCTTTCCCGATGCGGATATCCCGGTGGTGCAGTTGTCCATCGATGCGCGCAAGCCGCCCGAATGGCATCTTGCGCTGGGGGCGAAGCTGGCCGCGCTGCGCAGGCAGGGCGTGCTGGTCATTGGCAGCGGCAACGTGGTGCATAACCTGCGCGCCATTGACTGGCACCAGCCTGATGGCGGGTTCGATTGGTCGCAACGTTTTGACGATGCGGCACGCCGGCTGATGACGGAACGCCCGCATGACATTGCTTCGCTGGTATCGCATCCGGATTACCGCAATGCGGTGCCGACGCCGGATCACTTCCTGCCATTGCTGTACATCGCGGGCCTGGCGAGTGCGCAGGAAGCGGGCGCTAAAGTCCTGGTGGATGGCTATGCCTATGGTTCGCTCTCGATGACGTCCTACACGCTGGATGCGAAATGTCCGGAAAGCCTGGTCAGTGACGCCGGGGCTGCGCCGCTGGATACCACGCTGCCACCGGAAGCCGCCAACGTTTGAAGTCCGGTTTTTCCATTTCCGTACCACCTGCTGATCTGTCGGAGTCAATGTCGATGAGTCGTGTTTTCTCGCCGCTCAACCTGGGGCCGCTGCCGTTGCAAAACCGCATCGTCATAGCGCCGATGTGCCAGTACTCCGCGGAGGAGGGCGCGGCCAACGATTGGCATCAATTCCATTGGACCAACCTGGCGTTGTCCGGTGCGGGCCTCCTGATCATCGAGGCCACCGCAGTGGAAGCGCGTGGACGGATCAGCCGGTCGGATCTTGGGTTGTGGGACGACGCTACGGAAACCGCATTCGGGCAACGGCTGGCATCCGCGCGACGTTATTCGTCCATGCCCATCGGCGTGCAATTGGCGCATGCCGGTCGCAAGGCTTCGACGCATCGACCCTGGGAGCATCACGGGGGTGCGATTGCTCCCGACCAGCCTCATGGCTGGCAAACGATAGCGCCATCGCCCGTGCCATATGCCGAAGGTGGGCCCGTGCCGACGGCGATGGATCAGGCGGCGATGGATGCCACCGTGGCGGCATTCGCGGAAAGCGCGCGCCGCGCCGTGCGGCTGGGTCTCGATCTGATCGAGGTGCATGCCGCGCATGGTTATCTGTTGCACCAGTTTTTGTCGCCGTTGACCAACCAGCGTGACGATGCTTATGGCGGCACACTGGAGAATCGCATGCGGCTCACGCTGCAGGTGTTCGATGCAATCAAGGCGGCGGTGCCCGAAGACATGGCGGTGGGCGTGCGTATTTCCGCCACCGATTGGGTTGAAGGCGGCTGGGACCTGGACCAGAGCATCGAATTGGCGAAAGTGCTGGATGCACGCGGCTGCCATTACCTGCACGTGTCCAGCGGTGGCTTGCATCCAGCACAGAAAATCGCCGTGGGACCCGGTTACCAGGTGCCGTTTGCCGATGCCATCAAGCGCACGGTGTCGATGCCGGTGATTGCGGTCGGGTTGATCACCGATCCCGTGGAGGCGGAAAACATCCTTGCCCAAGGTCAGGCGGATGCCGTCGCGCTTGCACGCGGCGTGCTGTACGACCCGCGTTGGCCATGGCATGCCGCCGCGGCACTGGGCGCGCAGATCGGGATTGCGCCCCAGTACCTGCGCAGTGCACCGCGCGAACATGCGGGATCGTTCGTGCAGGCGTCCCAGGGACGCTCTGAATAACCATGTTTCTGCTCGTCATTCCCGCCTTCGCGGTGATGACGGCAGTTTTTCAGAGGACCCCTGGGGCTTTTCAGTGGTCCTGGCGGCTCAAGCCTGCCCGCGTTCGCGTTCGATGGCACGCCAGCCGATGTCGCTGCGGTGGAACTCGTTGTCCCAGTGGATCTTTTCCACGCAGGCATAGGCGTTTTGTTGCGCGCCGGAGACCGAGTCTCCCAATGCGGCCACGCACAGCACGCGGCCCCCGGCGCTGACCACGTTGCCGCCGGCATCCAGCGTGGTGCCGGCATGGAAGACCTTGGCGTTCGCGGGGGGGGCTTGCAGGCCATGGATGACGTCGCCGGTGATCGGTGATTCCGGGTACGGTTTCGCCGCCATCACCACGCCCAGGGAGGGACGTGGATCCCAATGTGCTTCGGTTTCATGCAACTTGCCGTCGAGCGCCGCTTCCACCAGGTCAAGCAGGTCCGATTGCAGGCGCAGCATCACTGGCTGGGTTTCCGGGTCGCCGAAGCGCACGTTGAATTCGATCACTTTCGGCGCACCGGCGGCATCGATCATCAGGCCCGCATACAGGAAGCCGGTGAATGGCACGCCATCGGCGATCATGCCCTGTACGGTGGGATTGACCACGTCGCGCATCACGCGTTCGTGCACGTCCGGGGTCACTACCGGGGCCGGCGAGTACGCGCCCATGCCGCCGGTATTCGGACCGGTATCGCCGTCGCCCACGCGCTTGTGGTCCTGGCTGGTGGCCATGGGCAGCGCGGTCTTGCCATCCACCATGCTGATGAAGCTGGCTTCCTCGCCTTCCAGGAATTCCTCGATCACCACGCGTGCGCCGGCATCACCGAACGCATTGCCGGAGAGCATGTCATGCACGGCGGCTTCGGCTTCCGCGAGTGTCATCGCCACGATGACACCCTTGCCGGCGGCCAGGCCGTCTGCCTTGATCACGATGGGAGCGCCCTTGTCGCGAAGGTAGGCCAGTGCCGGTTCCACTTGGGTGAATACCGAGTAGAACGCGGTGGGAATGCCGTGGCGTGCCAGGAAGTCCTTGGCAAAAGCCTTGCTGCCTTCCAACTGCGCCGCCGCCGCAGTGGGCCCGAAGATGCGCAGGCCTGCGTCACGGAAACGGTCCACCACGCCGGCCACCAGCGGAACTTCCGGGCCGACCACGGTCAGCGCCACGCCCTCGTCCTTGGCCAGTTGCAGCAAGCCGTCGATGTCGGTGACCTTGACCGGAACGTTGCGCAGTCCCGGCTCCGTGGCCGTACCGGCATTGCCCGGGGCAACGATCACTTCGGACACGCGGGGTGACTGGGCAAGCTTCCAGGCCAGCGCGTGTTCGCGGCCACCGGCACCGATGACGAGAAGTTTCAAGGCGGATTCCTCAGGTGGAAGGGGGAGGAGGGCAGTTGCGTGCCGGGAATTCGAGTTCGAAGAACAGCTTGTCGTGGCGGTCCACGAAGCGGCGTACCAGGATCGTGTCGCCGCCAATCAGCGGCTGGATGGCCGGCCACGTGCACAGTGCCCGCATCTCGTCCTGCTCGCTCTGTTTGAGGATCTCGAATCCCGGCGCTTCGCGGGTCTTGTCCGCATCCCCGGCGGGGCTGCGTATCTGCATCACGAGGCGCTTGCCGTCGACCGAAATGGATTCGGTGATCAGATCCTCGAAGTAGGGCTCAGGCAGGGTGGCGGCGATGCTGTCGCGGACGGATTCCGGGGAGGCCTGTTTGTTGCCGCAACCGGCAAGCAACAGGAACCCGGCGGAGGCAGCGAGGGTGGTCAGGAGGCGCAGGGTCTTCATGGTCGTGTCGTTGCTCCGGTGCTGATCAGGCGTTGGAGGGGAATGATGGATGAAGAATGCGCCGAGGTGTGCAGGAGTCCCGGGGCCCTGCCACAGGGGCCGCGCGTCAGTGGCGGAAATGCCTCACGCCGGTGAACACCATGGCAATGCCATGTTCGTCCGCGGCCGCGATGACTTCGCTGTCGCGCATGGAGCCGCCGGGCTGGATCACCGCCTTGATGCCGGCCTGGGCGGCGGCATCGATACCGTCGCGGAACGGGAAGAAGGCGTCCGAGGCCATTACCGAACCTTCCACTTGCAGCTTCACGTCGGCGGCCTTGATGCCGGCAATGCGTGCCGAGTACACGCGGCTCATCTGGCCTGCACCCACGCCGATCGTGCGGTTGTCCTTTGCATACACAATCGCGTTGGACTTCACGAACTTGGCTACCTTCCACGCGAACAACAGATCGCGCAGCTGTTTGTCGGTTGGGGTGAGCTTGGTGACTACCTTCAATTCATCCAGGGTCATGCCGCGGTTGTCGGAGGCCTGCAGCAGCAGGCCGGAACCGATCCGCTTGCTGTCGTAGTTGTTCAGGCCATCGCCGTGCGGGATCTTCAGCACGCGCACGTTGGCTTTCTTGGTGGCGTATTCCAGTGCCCCCTCTTCGTAGTCCGGCGCAATCAGCACTTCCACGAACTGGCGATCCAGGATCACCTTGGCGGTGGCGGTATCCAGCGTGCGGTTGAAGGCGATGATGCCGCCAAAGGCGCTGGTGGGGTCGGTGGCATAGGCGAGTTCATAGGCATCGCCGCACGCAGCGCCCACGGCCACGCCACAGGGGTTGGCGTGCTTGACGATCACGCAGGCTGGCGCGTCGAACTGGCGTACGCACTCCCACGCCGCATCGCTGTCGGCCAGGTTGTTGTAGCTCAGTTCCTTGCCTTGCAACTGCTGGAACGTGGCCAAGGTGCCCGGGACCGGATACAGGTCGCGATAGAACGCGCCGCTCTGGTGCGGATTCTCGCCATAGCGAAGATCCATCACCTTCACGAAATTGGTGTTCATCTGCGCTGCGAATTCGGCGCGCACTGGCACGGCGGCCGAGGTGTCGGTGACCGATGACAAATAATTGCTGATGGCGGCGTCGTACTGGGCGACGCGATTGAATGCAGCCACCGACAAGGCGAATCGCTTGGCGGCGGACAGTTGCCCGTCGTTGGCGTCGAGTTCGGCCAACAGGTCTGCGTACTGGTCGGGTGAAGTGGCCACCGCGACGCGCGCGAAGTTTTTCGCCGCCGAACGCAACATGGCTGGGCCACCGATGTCGATGTTCTCCACGGCATCGGCCAGCGTGCAGCCGACTTTCGCCGTCGCCGATTCGAACGGATACAGGTTCAGTACCAGCAGGTCGATGGAGGCAATGCCGTGTTCTGCCATCACCGCGTCATCGGTGCCGGCGCGGCCGAGCAGGCCGCCATGCACGAGGGGGTGCAGGGTCTTGACCCGGCCATCCATCATTTCCGGGAAGCCGGTGACGTCCGAGACGTCCTTTACCGGCAGGCCCGCGTCACGGATGGCTTTCGCCGTGCCGCCGGTGGACAGCAGTTCCACGCCACGCGTGGAAAGGTCTTTGGCGAGTTCGACCAGGCCGGTCTTGTCGGAAACGGACAGCAGGGCACGGTGGATTTTTACCGGCAAGGCAGGAAATGAGGTGGTCATACAGGCAGGATTTCGTGGCGGACAACGGATCAATTATACGCCGTGCCCAACAGTCAATCCGCATTCTCGCCGGTCTTGGAGGATATGTGGATCAGGGCGTGCCCGCGGATGCCGGAGTCGCGAAGTAGAAGTTTATTTCTTCTTGGATGTTGAGCATGTTGGGGTCCGTGGCCAGCTTGGCTGCCGCTTCGGTCGCCGTGGCACGGGCCCATTCCATGCCGGCCTTGCCCAGACCGTTGTAGCCGTCATTACCTGCGGACCACAGGTTCTGCGCACGCGTCGCGGTGCGCTCGAAGCTGTGGCTGGTGATGGATTTCCCATTGAGCAGGACTTCGTACTTCAACACCAGGTGTTCGTTGCTGACGATCGGGATCAGGCCCAATGTGCTGCCGGAAAGAACCGCGCTGAGGAACCCGGCCGCCTGCCCGCCTGGCGTTGGCCGCAGTGCGTGGGTTATCACGAGTACCAACGGACTTCCGGCCAGCTTGGGGTCCAGTCCCGCCATCGCGGGGTCCGCCTGGAGAATGGATAACAGTTCGTCTTCCGCAATCGAGCTGACGAACCTCATGGCTGGCAGTGCAGTGGACACCATCGGGTCTTTTGCCGGTCCGATGTCAGCTTGCACCTGGAGGGGCGACGTCTCTCCACACACGACATCAGTTTGCACTGGTGTATTGGCAGGACTCTGCGGGAATGCAGAGGGCGTCAGCGACAGGAGCAGTATGAACAGTGATGCGCGGATCATGCAGCGGCTCCTTTACTGATAGCAGTTGAGTTGGACGGTATTGGACAGTGCAGCCCGGTTCGCGGTTTGCATGCTGCCCTCGGATTGAGGCTTGACCAGTTCGAACGGAATGCCTTCCCGCTCCATGAACCGGGCGACGTGGCGAGCATCAAGCGCGAAGTTGATGTTCTGCGGTATGTGGCCCATCTCTGCCAATGACGAAGCATTGAGCGTGCTTACCGACATGCCAAGCAGTTCGCCATGGTCCGATACGATGGGCCCGCCGCTATTGCCGGGCTGGATCGGTGCCGAGAACTGGAACATGCCCATCGAGCCGCGCAGTCCCTTGTTGGCGCTGATATTCCCGCGTGTGAGGTTGGGCGAGTCGCCTAGAAGACCTGAAAGCGGATATCCGACGCTGGAAATGGATTCGCCGAGTTCGATGTTGTAGCCCGGTCGCAGGCCCAGCGCGGAATCACGCGGTTGTCCGGTCTCAAGTACCGCGATATCCAGCAAGGCGCTGGAGGCTTTCTGGGTCACGGGAAGTGTTGCCCCATCCAGGTGTGCTTCCAGCACCATGCAGTCGCGGGATACGTGCGCGGCGGTCAACAGTTGACCTGCCTTGTTGATGAAGAATGCGGTGCCGGTACGCAGGGGTTTCTCGCGATCCACCAGGGGCGTGTAATCGATGGCCTGGGTGTGTCCGTCCACGGGATAGGGTCCGGGCATTTGGTCGAGTTTGTCCTGGATGCGCGCCATTGTTTGCTGGACCGCCAAAGTGGCGGCTGCCTGTGTGGCGGCGTTGAAGTTGAATCCGCGCAGTGGGGCGGTTTGTGACGTGGTGCCTTCGAAGAGCTTCTCGCCATCCGGCGTATACACGTCGTGGCCCAGGGTCAGTTTGATTTTTCCAGACTCCACCCCCCATTTGGGAGAGAGATCCACCAGCAGGGCGTAACCGTCATCTTCTTTGCCCGGGACGGTGATCAGGTCGGGGAAGTAGCGTTTGCCGATGTCGGCCAGCGCATTTTCCAGTGCTTTCCCGGGCTCGACCCATAGATTGATTCTTTGCAGGTACGAGCGTTCACTGAGCATCGAAGGCGGGATGTAGACCGCGATCTTCGTGGGATTTGGTGTGATCGGTGCGGGCTTGTTGCGGTTCGATTGGGCTGCCGTGCTGGTACTCAAGGCTGCCAGCAGCAGGAGGGAGAGTGCCGGCATGAATTTGGCGAATCGCATTGGGTAGCTGGTCCCGGTGGGTATGTTGTTCCGGTGGGTTCGTCCAGGCACCGGTCGCTCCCTGTGTTCGTGCATGCACGGGCACAGCCATGGCGGGGGCAGTCTATCCTTGCGCAGGAAGGTGCGCGAGTGGCTTGCCAGGCCGGGCGCCTGGCGTTCAAGCCAGCCCGTAATCCTTCAGCTTCTTGCGCAGCGTGGCGCGGTGGATGCCGAGCATCGCGGCGGCGCGGCTCTGGTTGCCTTCGCAGTGGTTCAGCACTTCCACGAACAGCGGGATTTCCATTTCACGCAAGACGATTTCGTACACGTCGTCGGCTTCGCAGCCGTCAAGGTCGCGCAGGTAACGGCGCACGGATTGGGCGACGTGCTCGCGCAACGGCGGTTTCGGGGCGCCACGGCTGCTGTCTTGTCGGGTGGAAGCGGCGTTCACACAGATCCCCTGATTCTTCGCTCGCCGTTATGGTTATGGTCTTCGGCGGGGGGGACGAGTCTAGCGCCAGAAACGCGATGCTGCACGCCCGAGGGTGAAAATTCCCGTGTTCAGCGGAATTCGAACGTGAAGGCGACCGCGTCGCCATCGGGTTCATGTACCTGCACCGCCATGCGGGCGCTTTGCCCTGGCACCAATACGGTGCTTTGCGCCGGATCGGCCAGGTAGTCCGCTGGCGTGATGGCGCGTGCGCCGATGGTGCGGCCATCGGCATCGGACAGTTTCACCAGCAGGGTGGGCCAGGCTTGTGCCCAGCGCGCGTCATTGCGGAAGGTGGCGGTGACGTCCAGCGTGCCGGGTGATTGCGCGTTGGGGCGCACGTTGCGATCCAGCATGGTGAAGGCCTTGGGCTCTTGCCAGGCCGGCACGGAGCAATCGAGGACATTGCACAGCGCGATTACCACCGGCCGCCAGTCGGGATCGGCTGCCAAGCGATTGCGGTCCGCCAGCGCGATTTGCAGCAGCAGGATCAAGGTGAGCAATACCAATGCAAACCACAGCCACGGGGTGGCGCGTGAAGACGGTTTTGCATCCTGGATGAAGCCGGGTGCAGGGGTGGAGATGGCGGGTGCAGGACCGGTTTGGTCCGCTGCCACGTCGGTGAGCGTTTCCGCTTCCGGGGCAGGTTCTGTGTTGGCCAGCAGATCAGGCGCGTCTGATTGTGCGGCTGGTTCGCTGGTCTCTGTTGTTTCGGGCCCCATTGCTTCGGTTTGCGGTATTTCGA
>JBQGFJ010000231.1:0-7120 GCA_052040085.1 Pseudoxanthomonas sp. | reverse complement strand
CCGGATGCACCACCAGTCCGGCCGGCTTGTCCAGCACGAAGACGTCGTCGTCCTCGTACAGGATATCCAGGGCAATGTCCTCTGCCTCGGCGTGGGTCTGCACGGTCTGCACGACCTGCAGGCTGACGGTCTCGCCGCCATGCACTGCATCCCGGGGCCGGGCCGGCTGACCGTCCAGGAGCACATCCCCCGACTTGATCCACTCGGCCAGGCGGGAGCGCGAGTATTCCGGGAACAATCCGGCCACTACCGCGTCCAGGCGGCGCCCGGCTGCTTCGGGCGGGATGCTGGCAATGCGTGGGAGGGCGTCGTCGGAAGATGGGGTGGGCATGGGCGGTAAGGTCACGTTGGCCGAACATTCATGGCGGAAGCGCCGCCTAGGCTATCATCGACACTTCGTTTCCCGCCGTGGCCCCTCGCCAGCATGACTCATCGCTCCCCTGCTCTCCCCGCCGCCGTCCGCCACCGCCCCGGCTTCTTCCGCCTGACAGTCCTGCTCATCGCCATTGCCGTGGTCGGCACAGGCTGCGGCAAAGTCTTCAAGAAAGACAAGGACGAGCCCGAAGGCGTACCCGCCGAACAGCTGTACCAGGAAGCGCACGCCTCGATGCAGGGCGGCAACTGGAGCGGAGCGGAAACCAAGTTCCGGCGTTTGATTGCCCAGTATCCCTACGGCGCACACACCGAGCAGGCACTGATCGAAACGGCTTACGCCCAGTACAAGTCCGGCAAGCACGACGAAGCGGTTTCCACCATCGACCGCTTCATCCGCACCTATCCGACCCATCGCAATATCCCGTACCTGTATTACCTGCGCGGCCTGGTCAACTCCGGGCGCGACGCGGTGTTCATGCAGCGGGTATGGTCGCTGGACCCCAGCCGACGCGACCTGTCCACCCCGATGCAGGCATTCAGCGATTTCCGCATCGTGGCTGAAAACTACCCGGACAGCCGCTATGCCGAAGACGCCCGCCAGCGCATGGTGGCCTTGCGCAACCTGCTGGCACGGCATGAACTGGATACGGGCCTCTACTACCTGCGCCGCGAGGCCTGGGTTGCCGCTGCCGGTCGTGCCCGCTACCTGCTGGAAACCTATCCGCAAAGCGAATACCAGAATGATGCCGTGGCCCTGATGGGGCAGGCGTATACGGAACTGGGCAACCAGACCCTGGTGGATGACGCGCGCCGCGTGCTGGAATTGAACGACCCGGGACATCCATGGCTGGCAGGCAAGTGGCCCGACTACCCCTCCAACCTGCGCAAGCTGAATCCATTTGCCCCGGAACGCTCGGCTGTCGACATGAAGCGCAAGTGAGCCCTTTGGGATTCGCATGAAAAAGCCGGGCATTGCCCGGCTTTTTTTATTCTTCTGACCCGTCCTGAATTGGGTTGACACCTTTTCCCTTTAGAAAAGGAATGCTCAATGAAATCAACAGTCAGGCGCAGCCAGCGGGACTACTCGCTGGCCTTCAAGTTGTCGGTGGTCGATCAGGTTGAACGCGGGGAACTGACTTACAAAACGGCCCAGGAGCGCTATGGGATCCAAGGGCGCTCCTGCCAAAACAGGCTCAACCGCCCCACGTCACGGCGCGGGCGATGCGTCGTGTCCCTTCCAATCAAAACCTGCCAAGGCCGCTATTTCTTCCGGCGGCATGACCTGCGTATAGCGCTGGCCCCGGATGATCCAGGTCGGGTACGCCGTGATGCCGGCATCCAGGCAAGCGGGTGCCACCGGGCCACCCTGGCCCGCCGGGCTGCACTCCACGTAAGGCAGCCTTGCCGCGGAAACACCGAACTCGCGGGTTTGCTGGCGGCAGTTCACGCACCACGAGGCCCCGTAGTATTTGACGCCGGTACGCTCCAGATGGGTAACCAGCGCCGCCATCCTGGGATTCTCGGGCCGCTGCGACAACAGGCCACCCAAATGCACGTGCAACAGTCCGATCAGCAACAGCACCGGCAAGCCATTGCCCAGCCACCAGTTGAGCCATGACGTGCGATGACCCGGCGCGCCCTCGGGCCGGCGCAGGTTGAGCCACAGGAACATGGCGCACAGGATCGCGAGCGACAGCAGGCACCAGAGGCAAACCGACTTCAGGACAAACAGGCCCACCAGCGTCAGGTAGATGCTGATCGACACACCCAGCAATGCCAGGCGCCACAGCCAGCGCCAGCGCTGCAAGGGCGTGGTCCGGCGATAATCCGCCACGAAGGCAATAAGCGCATAGACACCAAAGCCCCACAGGGCCATCGGCACGCCCAGCAACGTAGACCACTCGCTCTGCTGGATCACGTCACAGCCCGAACCTTCGGTGCAGAAGGCCACATCGGCGCGCGTCCACGCCACGACCGTCAGGTAGGCCGTCAGCAACATACCAACAATCGCCAGGATCAGGATTGTGCGATCCGGTGGCGTGTCATGCCTGCGTACTGCCACGGGTTCGTTTTTGTGGCCCGGGGATTTCTTCTTCCTTGGCTTGCTCATGCGGGTATTCCAGAAGCGGGGAGGTGGATTCTAGCAAGCCATTCCCTTGCGCCTGCCTAGGCCGGCAAACTCACATTGCGTACCGCACATCTGCACACCGATCCCAATGATCAGATTGACCGTATCCCGCTGATCACCAGCAGCGCCCCCAATACTGACAACACCGCCGCCATGATCACCGCGTTGTGTCGCGTCATCCAGGCCGTGAACCGCTCCAGTGGTTCGCGGGCACGCTCCCCGAACCACCATGACACCAGCCATGGCGCGAACAAGCCCAGGCTGGCTATGCCCATGAATACGAGCAATGCACCGAACTGGGCCTTGGGTACCACCGTTGCCGTTGCAATGGTGAGCGCGCCTGACACCACCAGGGCGGCGAACTTGGGATTCAGTGAAGCCATCAGTGCCCCGAACCCCAATGCGCGCAGCGGGGAAAACGTGGCAATGCTGTCCATCCACGCTGGGACAGCGACAGACATGCCAGCACGGGGGCGGCCAAGCCATTGCCTGGCTGCCAGCCAGAACAGAACCGCGCCGAGCACGATCTTCACCCATGTCGCCCAGCCCGGAGGCCCTTCCCTTCCGGGCGCTTCCAGATCCACCACTGCGATCACGGCAATCCCCAGCACCAAGAAACCGGAAACCCAGCCGGCGAGGAATGTCGCCATCGCACTTCGGTTCCCTTTGGCCAGCAGCATCAACGGGACCATCGTTAACGGCAACGAAGACAGCAGCAGGCCAAGGGCGAGCGGCAACGATTGCATCACGGCCGGAAACATGGGAACCCCCTCGAATACCAGATGGAAACCATCCATGGCAGGCAACGCAGTTCAATCCATCAGCGCCGCCTGACCCTTTTCGACACCACTACCTGATTCGCACCATTCCTCAGCCATTGCCCCGACAAAAAATGGCTCTGACTCGTCATTCCCGCGAAGGCGGAAATCGTTTTTCAACGGACGCATGTCCGGTCATCGCCCATGTCTTTAGCTCTTCCTGAAGGCAACAGCAAAAACAACAGCAAAGAGCGATTCCCGCCCTCGCGGGAATGACGAACCGGGTAATGGCCAATCATGTATCACTACCACTGCGGCAGGACGGCAAGCACCACAACTGCAGCAGGCCTTTCTTTCAATCCGTGTACCGGTTGCTGATCGGATAGCGCCGTTCGCGTCCGAAGGCACGGCGCGAGACTTTCGGCCCCGGGGCTGCCTGGTGACGCTTCCACTCACCGATGCGCACCAGCTTGAGCACGCGATCCACCACCGCCGCATCGAAGCCTGCCGCCGTCACTTCGTCCCGCGATTGCTCCAGGTCGACGTGACGGAACAGGATGGCATCCAGCACGTCATACGGCGGCAGCGAATCCTGGTCGGTCTGGTTTTCACGCAGTTCGGCCGAAGGCGGGCGCTCTATCACGCCGGTCGGAATCACCGGCGCCCCACCCACGGTGTTGCGCCACTTGGCCAGTCCATATACCTCGGTCTTGTACAAGTCCTTGATGGGTGCGTAACCGCCACACATGTCGCCATAGATGGTGGCATAGCCCACCGCGTATTCACTTTTATTGCCGGTGGTCAGCAACAGGCCACCGAACTTGTTGCTCAAGGCCATCATCAAGGCGCCACGCGTGCGTGACTGCAGGTTTTCCTCGGTGGTGTCGGGGGCCTTCCCCTCGAACGTATCCGCCAACGCATCCAGGAAACCCTGGAACGGGGTTTCAATGGGCAGCGTCAACATGCGTACGCCCAGTGCCGCGCACTGTTCATCGGCCAGGTCGTTGCTCAGGTCGGCCGTGTAGCGGGAAGGCATGCGCACTGCGGTCACGTTGCCTGCACCCAGCGCATCCACGGCCAATGCCAATACCACCGACGAATCGAGTCCACCCGACAAACCCACCCATGCAGTGGAAAAGCCATTCTTGCCGCAATAGTCCTGGATGCCCCGTGTCACCGCGCGCCAGGCCAATGCATCCATGCTCTCATCGCCGTCATCCATCCACTGGACGGGACTGAACTTGCCCGCGGCAATATCGCAATCCACCACCAGCCATTGGTCGGTGAAAGCCGCCGCAGCCGGATGCACCGTGCCGTCCGCATCGGCCACCACCGACGCGCCATCGAACACCAGCGCATCCTGTCCACCGACCACGTTGAGATACGCCAGGGCCACGCCTTCCGCACGCGTGCGTTCGGCAAGCAAGGCATCCCGTTGCGCATGCTTGCCACGCTCGAACGGCGAAGCATTCGGCACCAGTACCAGTTGGGCCCCATGAACCACGGTGTCATGCAGGGGTTCGGGGAACCACAGGTCCTCGCAGATCACGACCCCTACCCGCGCGCCTTTCACTTCGAACACGCAGGAGCCGCCATCCGGATCCACATGGAAATAGCGGCGCTCGTCGAACACGTTGTAATTGGGCAATTCGCGCTTGCGATACGTGCTTTCCAACTTGCCATCACGCAACACGCTGGCGGAGTTGTACAGGATGCTGCCCGCCGTTTCCGGCCACCCCACCACGGCGACGATTCCATTCGCTGCCTGTGCCACCTGGTGCAAGGCAGCCTCGCAATCGGCCAGGAACGAAGGCCGCATCAACAGGTCTTCCGGCGGATAACCGCTGATTGCCAGCTCCGGGAACAGCACGATGTCGGCTCCGTATTCGTCACGTGCCTCGGCAATCATCTCCGCGATACGAGTGGCATTGGCCTGCACGGCACCTACCGGGAAATCGAACTGGGCCAGTGCAATGCGGAGCGAAGACATGCGGAACCTGCGATGGCGGCAATCGGAGCCTCAAGGATACGCCATGCAGGCGCACACCCAGTTTCCACGCGCGTCCAGCCGCCCATGAAAAAGCCCCACAGGCATGCACCGGCGGGGCTTGTTTTCCACTGACAGACCGGGTCCGTGCGCGGCTTACTTCACCAGCGCGGCAATCGCTGCACCCAGGTCGCCGGGCGAACGGACGGTCTTGACGCCAGCTGCTTCCATCGCCGCGAACTTGCCCTCGGCCGTGCCTTTGCCGCCCGACGCAATGGCGCCTGCATGGCCCATGCGCTTGCCGGCCGGAGCCGATGCGCCGGCGATGAAGCCGACGACCGGCTTCTTCACGTACTTGGCGATGTACTCGGCGCCGGCTTCCTCGGCGTCGCCGCCGATCTCGCCGACCATGATGATGCCTTCGGTCTGCGGGTCTTCGTTGAACAGCTTCAGGCAGTCGACGAAGTTCAGGCCGTTGATCGGGTCACCGCCAATGCCGATGCAGGTGGACTGGCCCAGGCCGACTTCGGTGGTCTGCTTGACCGCTTCATAGGTCAGCGTGCCCGAACGCGAGACGATGCCGATCTTGCCCGGCTTGTGGATATGGCCCGGCATGATGCCGATCTTGCATTCGCCGGGGGTGATCACGCCAGGGCAGTTCGGCCCGATCAGCACGGTGTCCGGATGGCTGCGGGTCAGCACGTTCTTGACGCGCAGCATGTCCAGGACCGGGATGCCCTCGGTGATGCAGACGATGACCTTGATGCCGGCCGCGGCCGCTTCAAGGATGGCATCGGCCGCGAACGGCGGCGGGACGTAGATCACCGACGCGTCGGCGCCGGTGCTCTGCACCGCATCGGCGACGGTGTTGAACACCGGCAGGTCGATGTGGGTGGTGCCGCCCTTGCCCGGGGTGACGCCGCCGACCACCTGGGTGCCGTCCTCGAGCATCTGGGTGGCGTGGAAGGTGCCCTGCTGGCCGGTGAAGCCCTGCACGATCACCTTGGTGTTCTTGTTGATCAAAACGCTCATGGGGAGTTCCTGTTCGGTGTCGTGGATTAGGCGGCGTTCTTGACGGCTTCAACGACCTTCTTGGCACCGTCGTTGATGTTGTCGGCCGGGATGATGGCCATGCCGCTGTCGCGCAGCAGCTGCTTGCCTTCTTCCACGTTGGTGCCTTCCAGGCGGACGACCACGGGCACCTTGACGCCCACTTCCTTCACTGCGGCGATGATGCCTTCGGCGATCATGTCGCAGCGCACGATGCCGCCGAAGATGTTGACGAAGATACCCTGCACCTTGTCCGAGGACAGGATGAGCTTGAAGGCCTCGATCACGCGCTGCTTGTTGGCACCGCCGCCCACGTCCAGGAAGTTCGCCGGCTCGCCGCCGTTGAGCTTGATCACGTCCATGGTCGCCATGGCCAGACCGGCGCCATTGACCATGCAGCCGATGTTGCCGTCCATGGTCACGTAGTTGATGTCCAGCTCCGACGCGATCACCTCGGTCGGGTCTTCCTGGGTCTTGTCGCGCATGGCGACCAGATCCTTGTGACGGAAGTTGGCGTTGTCGTCGCTGTTGAACTTGCCGTCCAGCGCGTACAGGTTGCCGTCGTCCAGGATCGCCAGCGGGTTGATCTCGACCAGCGCCAGATCCTTGTCGTTGAAGATGCGGTACAGGTTGACCATGATGCTGGCCAGCTGGCCGGCCTGCTTGGCGGTCAGGCCCAGCTTGAAGCCGATGTCGCGGCCGTGGTAGCCCTGCACGCCCTCGACGAAGTCCACGTTGAGCGTGTGGATCTTGTCCGGGGTCTCGGCGGCGACCTGTTCGATCTCCATGCCGCCCTCGGAAGAGGCGATGTAAGTGATGGTC
>JBQGFJ010000230.1:0-2672 GCA_052040085.1 Pseudoxanthomonas sp. | reverse complement strand
CCATGGGGGTGCGCCGGGTTTAGGGGGGTTTTGCCTAGAACGGGCCCACCCCCACCCGGCGGGCCTACGGCCACGGCCTGCGCCTGGTCGGCCAGGACGCGGGACGCGGCACGTTCTTCCACCGCCACGCCATCCTCCACGACCAGAAGACGGACAGCTATTACCTGCCGCTGCGCCAGCTGGTCGAGAAGCCCGAAGAAGCCACCATCATCGATTCGCTGCTCAGCGAAGAAGCCGTGATGGCGTTCGAATACGGCTTCTCCACCACTGATCCCAACACCCTGTGCATCTGGGAAGGCCAGTTCGGCGACTTCGCCAACGGCGCCCAGGTGGTGATCGACCAGTTCATCGCCGCCGGTGAAGCCAAGTGGGGCCGCATCAGTGGCCTGGCCCTGTTCCTGCCGCACGGCTACGAAGGCCAGGGACCGGAGCACAGCTCCGCGCGCCTGGAACGCTTCCTGCAGTTGTGCGCACTGGAGAACATGCTGGTCTGCGTGCCCACCACCCCGGCCCAGGCCTTCCACATGATCCGCCGGCAGATGCGCATGACCACGCGCAAGCCGCTGGTGGTGATGACACCCAAGTCGTTGCTGCGCCACAAGCTGGCCGTGTCCTCGCTGGACGAACTGGCCAACGGCGAGTTCCAGCACCTGATCCCGGACCATGCTGCCGACCCGAAGAAGGTCAAGCGCGTGGTGCTGTGCTCCGGCAAGGTCTATTACGACCTGCTGGAAGACGTGCAGAAGCGCGGACAGGACGACGTGGCACTGGTGCGCGTGGAACAGTTGTATCCGTTCCCGCGCGAGGCACTGGCTGCCGAACTGAAGCGTTTTTCCAAGGCCACCGACGTCATCTGGTGCCAGGAAGAGCCGCAGAACCAGGGCGCGTGGTACCAGATCAAGCACCACCTGCAGGCATGCACCACCGCCAAACAGGCCCTGCACTATGCTGGCCGCTCACGCTCGCCCTCGCCGGCCGCGGGCCACTTCGCCGAACACGTCGAAGAACAGCTCAAGCTGGTCGCCGACGCACTGGTCAATCCCCTCGGCAACGACGTCGTCGCCGAATAATCCGCTCACACCTACACGCAGAACGCAGCCCAAAGGACGCCTTTACCCATGGCCACCGAAGTCAAAGTCCCGGTTCTTCCCGAATCCGTTTCCGATGCCACCATCGCCACCTGGCACAAGAAGGCCGGTGATGCGGTCAAGCGCGATGAAAACCTGGTGGATCTGGAAACCGACAAGGTGGTGCTGGAAGTGCCCTCGCCCGTCGATGGCGTGCTGAAGGAAATCAAGTTCGTCGAAGGCGACACCGTGACCAGCCAGCAGTTGCTGGCCATCATCGAGGAAGGCGCCGTTGCTTCCGCGCCCGCACCCGCCGCAGCGGAAGCTCCCAAGCCGGCAGCCGCTGCTCCTGCTCCCGCTCCGGCGGCCGCACCCGCTGCACCGGCCAAGTCTGCTCCGGCTCCGTCCAGCGCCGATGCACTGCCGCCGGGCGCGCGCTTCACCGCCGTCACCCAGGGGATCGATCCGGCGCAGGTGGAAGGCACCGGCCGCCGTGGCGCGGTGACCAAGGAAGACCTGGTCAACTATGCCAAGGCCGGTGGCGCCGGCACGGCAGGTGGCGCACGTCCGGAAGAGCGCGTCCCGATGACCCGCATGCGCAAGCGCATCGCCGAGCGCCTGATGCAGTCCAAGGAATCCATCGCCATGCTGACCTCGTTCAACGAGGTCAACCTGAGCAAGGTGGCAGCCGCCCGCAAGCAGATCGGCGAAGACTTCCAGAAGACGCACGGCGTGAAGCTCGGCTTCATGAGCTTCTTCGCCAAGGCCGCGGCCAACGCCCTGCAACGCTTCCCGATCATCAACGCCTCGGTGGATGGCGACGACATCATCTACCACGGCTACGCCGACATCTCCATCGCCGTGTCCACCGACAAGGGCCTGGTCACGCCGGTACTGCGCAACGTGGAACGCATGTCCTTCGCCGATATCGAAAAGGGCATCGGCGACTACGCCGTGAAGGCCCGCGACGGCAAGCTGGGCCTGGAAGACCTGCAGGGTGGCACCTTCACCATCACCAACGGCGGCACCTTCGGCTCGCTGTTCTCCACGCCCATCGTGAATCCGCCGCAGAGCGCCATCCTTGGCATGCACACCATCAAGGACCGCCCCATCGCCGAGAACGGCCAGGTCGTGATCGCGCCGATGATGTACATCGCGCTCTCCTACGACCACCGCATCATCGACGGCAAGGATGCGGTGCTGTTCCTGGTGGACATCAAGAACCAGCTGGAAAACCCGAACCGCATGCTGTTCGACCTGTGAAGCAGGAGTGAGTGGAGAGGAGTGAGGAGTGAGCCGGAAGCACAACCTGCCCCACTCCTCACCGCCGCTTATCACTCACTCCTCACTCCTCTTCACTCACTCCCCGCTCCAAGGAATACCCGCACATGTCTGAGAATTTCGACGTCGTCGTCATCGGTGCCGGTCCTGCCGGTTACCACGCCGCCATCCGCGCCGCGCAACTGGGCATGAAGGTGGCCTGCATCGATGCTGCGCTGGGCAAGGACGGCAAGCCGGCCCTGGGCGGCACCTGCCTGCGCGTGGGCTGCATTCCGTCGAAGGCCCTGCTGGACTCTTCGCACCAGTACCACAACCTGACCCACC
>JBQGFJ010000229.1:0-2609 GCA_052040085.1 Pseudoxanthomonas sp. | reverse complement strand
GTTGGTGCTTTGATTGAACCATGCCATGCGCGTCAACCTGGCCTATGCGGCGGCAGCACTGTGGGGACTGGTAGCGGTGTACGCGAAGCAGTCCGGCTCCGAACTGGCCGGCTCCTCGGTGGCAGCCTGGATCGCCCTTGTGATTGCCATGGTGCTGGCTGTGCAGACGGCATGGCTCAGGATGCGCGGGATCCGGGAAAACCCATGAGTCGGGATGCTCAGGCAGCCCCGTTTCGCGTCTTCAATTGTGCAAAGGCATCCAAGGCAGCGCGACGGCTGTCAGCGAGATCCACTATGGGCCGGTCAGGGTAATCGCCGATGGCCATCCGTTCGATGGGCAGCGCCTCCCATGGCGCATGGCGCAGGGACGGTGGCAATGCGCGCAGCTCGGGCACCCAGCGTGCAATGTATTCGCCTTCGGGGTCGAAGCGGCGCGCCTGCAAGATGGGATTGAACACGCGAAAGTAAGGGGCGGCATCTACGCCGGTGCCGGCGCTCCACTGCCAGCCCAAGGTATTGTTGGCCAGGTCGGCGTCGACCAGCGTGTCCCAGAACCAGTGCGCGCCATGCGACCAGTGCAGGCGAAGGTTCTTGGTGAGGAAGCTGGCCACGATCATCCGCACCCGGTTGTGCATCCAGCCCGTACTCCACAACTGGCGCATGCCGGCATCAATGATCGGCACGCCGGTGCGGCCTTGTTGCCAGGCTTCCAGTTCGCCAGTCCCGGGCTCGCGCCAATCCAGATCATCGAAGCGGCGGTTGAAATTGACTTGCGGCGTATCCGGGTAGTGATGCATGACGTGGTAGGCGAAGTCGCGCCAGCCCAGCTCGCGCACAAAGGACTCACGCTGCGTGGGCGCCTGATCCCCCAATGCATGGATCACTCGCCACGGCGTGATATGCCCGAAATGCAGATGCGGTGAGAGTCTGGAAGTGAGCGGCTCCGCGGGAAGGTCACGGCCCTGCGGATAGGCATGCAGCCTGCTTTTTACAAACGCCTGCAACTCCGCCTCGGCACCCGCTTCGCCCGGGGCCCAGCTATCCCAGAACGACGCATCCCAGCGTAGTGCCGGCTGCAGACCAAGATCATCAAGTGCAACTTCACCCGGAACCTCATCGAAATGGGACAGCCGCTCGGGTGCCGGAACCAGAGGCTGCAATCTCCAGGCAGCCAACGCAGCTTTC
The DNA here is from genome assembly GCA_052040085.1 of Pseudoxanthomonas sp. Taxonomy (GTDB): domain Bacteria; phylum Pseudomonadota; class Gammaproteobacteria; order Xanthomonadales; family Xanthomonadaceae; genus Pseudoxanthomonas_A. The sequence continues at coordinate 1,424 of JBQGFJ010000229.1, read as the reverse complement.
CAGAACGGAGTGAACACACGGAACGGATCGCCCTGCCGGGTAGCCAGTTGCCAAGGCTCGAACAGCAGTGAGCCGTTTCTTCCTTCGGCACGCAAGCCAGATGCCAGCAACTCACGGCGGATACGGTCGTCGCGGGCGTCGATGGCGGGCTCGTAGCGATGGTTCCAGAACACGGCTTCTGCGCCCACGTGGCGCGCCACCGCGTGAAGCGTGGCGGCACTGTCGCCTTTGAACACATGCAGGCGTGAGCCCAGTGCCCTCAGGTCCGCGTCCAGCATGGCCAGGCCCTTGTGCCGCCACGCATCGGAAGCGGCACCGGGCGCCCAAGCGCCCTCCTCGCGTGGGGAATGGATGTAGACCGGCAGCGGCGCCAGCCCAGCCTGAAGCGCGGCTTGCAGCGCGGGATTGTCCCGCAGCCGCAGGTCGTTGCGGAACCACACCAGCGCGTTGCCCGCCATGCTCAGCGGCTCGCCTGCGCCGAAGTGCCACCGGCGGTACCAGCGCGCAGCAATGAGGTGATCTGCCACAGGAGCAACAGGCAAACCAGCAGATACACCAACGGGGCCAGCATGACTTCCTTGCTGCCGAACACGGCCGCTGCCAAGTCGAACTGCACGGCTTCCACCAGCACGGAATTGATGCCAACAACGATTACGAACGCAAGGGTCACGATGCTCAGGATCTTCATGAATGTCTCTGGTTTGCTTGAAAGGGGTGGAATGCCTCTACGCATCTTCCTGGTCTTGAAGTTCAACTCTCCCCATCGCAAATACAGCTCTGCCAGCAATTCGTCATCAGTGCATAGAAATGATCGAGAACACCAAGTACCGCAATTCCCCGAATCCTACATTCGTCGCGTTTCATGGAGAAGGGGTGTGTCTCAGCGGGAGCAGGTCAATTTCTCAATACAGAGATATCGATTGAATGCATTTATCGGAGTAACCCGTCAGCCACGGGGCACTAGTGGATCCAAAGCTTGTCAACATGCGATTGAGGCGCCCGGCTGATTGCAGATGCTATGGGCTTCAATGCGTCGCTGCTATCAATGCATGATCACGACCCGGGGCACTAGGCACGTTTTCCATTAGCTGAAGACAACCATCAATTCATTGATTTGGAATGAAAATTTCTCTCGATTCATTTGTTGCCATCGCGGGAATGCGTCCTTGGGAAATCGCGACGAAAGCTTCCACTTCTGCTAGTTGCAAACAGTAACCGACTTGACCGTCACGATAGCCGTTTCCGGATTGCATCCCAGCAAGCGGGGCAATCGTTGCGTGTCTCCATAGCAGGAGTTGCCACCCACGAAGTTATAGAACGCCATGTTGATGCCCTGTCCTGATGGGACACCTGGACAGCGAGCTTCGTAGTTCACGGTAATGCAGTTGGCGTTTTGGGGGGAAACGGCCGGCCTTGTGCCAGTC
>JBQGFJ010000228.1:0-6479 GCA_052040085.1 Pseudoxanthomonas sp. | reverse complement strand
GCGCGATCCTCAAGCTGCTCGACCAGGTGGCCTACGCCTGTGGCAGCCGCTATGCCGGCAAGTACGTGGTCACCCTGTCGGTGGACCAGGTGATGTTCCGCCAGTCCATCAACGTGGGCGAACTGGTGACGTTCCTCGCTTCGGTCAACCACACCGGTACGTCGTCGATGGAAATCGGCATCAAGGTCGTCGCCGAGGACATCCGCAGACAGAGCGTGCGCCACGCCAACAGCTGCTTCTTCACGATGGTCGCGGTCGATGACGACGGCCGCACGACCCCGGTACCCCCGCTGGAGCCGTCCACGCCGGACGAGATCCGCCGCTTCGCCGCCGCGCGCCTGCGCCGCCAGTTGCGCGAGGAAATGGAACGCCGGCACGCCGAACTGGGCAGCCGGGCCATCGAAACCGCCTGACCGGCGGCCGCCGGCAGGGCGCGCCGGCTACAATACATACATGTCCCTGATGCAATTCCAGCGGGTCGACTTCAGCGTCGGCGGGCCGCTTCTCCTCGAACACGTCGACCTGTCCATCGAACCCGGCGAGCGCGTCTGCATCGTCGGCCGCAACGGCATGGGCAAATCCACCCTGATGCGCCTGATGGCCGGCGAGCTGAAGCCGGACGACGGCGAGATCCGCGTGCAGAACGGCGTGGTGGTCGCGCGCATGGCTCAGGAAGTGCCGCAGGATACGCAGGGCACCGTGTTTGACGTGGTCGCCGAGGGCCTGGGCGACCTGGGCCAGCTGCTGGCGCGCTACCACCATGCACTCCACGACGGCGACATGGAGGCGATGGGTGAAGCCCAGGCGTTGATCGAGGCGCGCAATGGCTGGGACCTGGACTTACGCGTGCAGCAGGTGCTGACACGGCTGGAGCTGCCGGAGGAGACCGACTTCGCGGCGCTCTCCGGTGGCATGAAGCGCCGCGTGCTGCTGGCGCAGGCCCTGGTCCGCAACCCCGACATCCTGCTGCTGGACGAACCCACCAACCATCTCGACATCGAAGCGATCGCCTGGCTGGAAGGCTTCCTGAAGTCCTTCGGCGGCAGCATCGTGTTCGTCACCCACGACCGCAGCTTCCTGCGTGCGCTGGCTACCCGCATTGTCGAAATCGACCGCGGCCAGGTCACCAGTTGGCCCGGCGACTACGAAAACTACCTGCGCCGCCGCGAAGAGCGGCTGCACGCCGAAGCACAGGAAAACGCACGCTTCGACAAGTTGCTGGCACAGGAAGAAGTCTGGATCCGCCAAGGCATCAAGGCACGCCGCACCCGCCACGAAGGCCGCGTCACCGCACTGAAGGCGATGCGCCGCGAGCGCGCGCAACGCCGCGACCTGTCCGGCAACGTGCGCATGGAAGTCTCCGTGGCGCAAAATTCCGGCAAGAAGGTCATCGAATTCGAGCATGTCACCCAGGCCTACGACGGCCGCGTGCTGCTCAACGATGTCGGGGCCACCATCATGCGCGGCGACCGCGTGGGCATCATCGGTCCCAACGGTGCCGGCAAGTCCACGCTGCTGAAGATCATGCTGGGCGAATTGCAGCCACAGCAGGGCGACGTGCAACTGGGCACCGGCTTGCAGATCGCCTATTTCGACCAGCACCGCAGTCAACTCAACGACAGCTTGAACGCGCTGGAGAACGTGGCCGAAGGCCGTGACTTCATCGAGATCAACGGCAGCCGCAAGCACATCATCGGCTACCTGCAGGACTTCCTGTTCTCGCCGGAACGCGCGCGTGCGCCCATCACCCGCCTCTCCGGCGGCGAACGCAATCGCCTGTTGCTGGCCAAGCTGTTCGCGCAACCCTCCAACCTGCTGGTGATGGACGAACCCACCAACGACCTGGATGTGGAAACGCTGGAGCTGCTGGAAGAACTGCTGGGCGAGTACAAGGGCACCTTGCTGCTGGTCAGCCACGACCGCGAGTTCATCGACAACGTGGTCACCAGCACCCTGGTACTGGAAGGCCAGGGCCGGCTGGCCGATTACGTCGGCGGCTATACCGACTGGGTCCGCCAACGCCCGAATACCCTCTTCAACACCGAATCGGCGAAAGCATCACCGAGTCCGGTACAAACCTCCGCGGTGACGGCCGAACCCAAGCGCAAGCTCAGCTTCAAGGACGCCCGCGAGCTGGAACAACTGCCCACCCGCATCGAAACGTTGGAAACCGACATCGCCGCACGCACGCAGGCGATGAACGAGCCCGCCTACTACCAGCAATCCCCCGCGGAACTGCAAGCCGCCAATGACGCCTTGGCTGCCCTGCAAGCGCAGCTCGAACACGCCTACCAACGCTGGTCGGAACTCGACGGCTGATTCAGCCATCGCGGGCAACGCTGCCCTTGCAGGAGCGGCACTTGGCCACGATGCTTTCCACGGGAATGCATCATCGCGGGCAGCGCCTGCTCCTACAAATGCATGATCGGGGCACGGCACGGACTTGACCGCGGCGGCACGCAGCCGCCATGGTGCCGTGCATGCCTCATCACACCACACCCTTCCGAACCCATGACGGCTTGCGCCTGCATCCGCATGACTGGCCATTGCCACGGCCGCGTGCGCGCCTGTTGCTGGTGCATGGCCTGGGCGAACATGGCGGACGCTATGCGCGTCTGGCCGGCGAACTGAATGCTGCCGGCATCGCCGTGCGTGCCTACGACCAGCGTGGCCATGGCCGCTCCGAAGGCAAGGCCGGTACCGTGGGTTCGACGGATGACGCACCATCACGGGACGTGGCCGCCATCTTCGATCGCTATGCCGCCGAAGCGAAAGACCTACCCTTCCTGTTCGGCCACAGCATGGGCGGCCTGGTGGTGATGCACGCGGTCACCGTATTGGGTCTGGCGCCACGCGGCGTGGTCGCCTCTGCGCCTGCGCTGGCCTCGCATGCGAACAATGCACAACGGGCGCTGGCTCGCCTGCTCTCCACGCTATGGCCAAGCCTCACGCTGCGCAACGGCTTGCCCGCGAATCGCCTGTCGCATGCACCGCAGGTGGAGCGCGAATACCTGGACGATCCACTCAACCATGAGCGCATCAGCGCGCGGCTGGCCCATTTCATCTTCACCGGTGGTCCGGCGGTGATCGAACAGGCGCCGCGGCTGTCACTTCCCATGCTGTTGCAGATCGCCGGTGACGACCATCTGGTCGATCCCTCGGGTGCACGCCACTTTGCCGCCGCTGCGCCCGCGGAGTGGCTGGAAGTCCATAACTACGCCGAGCTCTACCACGAGTTGTACAACGAAGCCGAAGCCAGCCGTGCGCGCGTCGTCGGCGACTTGCTGCACTGGTTGGAGCGGCAACTCGCCTAGTGCCGGTCAGCCCGTGTTCTTCGCAGGTCAACGGAAAAAAGCGTTCGCGCAACGCGCCCTGCCATCCGCGAAAACATACCGGCAATATCCAGGTCGCCCTTGGCCAGCGCCATCGAGACATCATCCGCAAGCCTCCCATTTCGGCAAGGGATTCCAACAGCAACAGATGCTGGGCGGGCCATTATTGGCTCGGTCGAGCCAATAATGGCCCGATTTTACTTTACTTATTTCAACTACTTAGAACAGGACGAGCCAAACCTGGCCTGATTTCAAACAGGAAAAATCATTTCGCGGGAAATTTTCCCGCAAATATTTCCTGCCATCTTCAATGAACATACATAACCCATTGTCACCAAAGGATATTTCCTGACTTCCTGGGTGTTGGCATGAAGCGTGCGGTAGGCCAGGGGTCATCACGGATGACGCATGGGCCATGGCCCCTGATCTTCACCCCTCAACCAAAGGAATCAGCTTCATGCCAACCCCCGCCTATATCAGCATCCAAGGCAAAACCCAGGGCAACATCACACAGGGCGCCTTCACCTCCGACTCCGTAGGCAACGTCTATCAGGAAGGCCACGAAGACCAGATCCTGGTCCAGGAAATCGAACACCTGATCGCTACTCCGACCGACCCACAAAGCGGCCAGCCTTCCGGTCAGCGCGTGCACAAGCCGTTCACCTTCACCGCGCCGCTGAACAAAGCCACTCCGTTGCTGTACCAGGCCCTGGCCACCGGCGAAATGCTTCCCGAAGTGGAAGTGAAGTGGTACCGCACCTCCACCGAGGGCAAGCAAGAGCACTTCTTCACCACCAAGCTCGAAGACGCCACCATCGTCAACGTCAACACCGTCCTGCCCCACGCCCAGGACCCGAGCAAGGCCGAGTACACCCAGTTGATCAAGGTCGCCATGGCCTACCGCAAGATCACCTGGACCCATGCCATCGCCGGCACCGAAGCCTCCGACGACTGGCGCAAGCCGCAGGAAGCCTGACCAGGCCCTTGGCGCGGCCAGCTATCCGGCTGGCCGCCTCTTCTGTACCCATCTGCCTGGCCGGCCAGCAGGATGCCCGCATGCCCACCCAATCCGATCTGCGCTTCACCTTTGCCGTCGGCGACATCGAGTTCGAGGTCATCGAGTTCACCCTCGACGAGGGCCTCTCCGAGACCTACGCGCTGCACCTGGAACTGGCCAGCCGCGACCCGGCCATCGACTTTGCCCGCGTGCTCGACCAGAGCGCCCACTTCGTCCTTTGGCAGGGCGGCCGCACCGTGCGTCATGTCCACGGCCAGGTCAGCACCTTCGAGCAGGGTGCCACCGGCTTCCGTCGCACCCGCTACTCGGCCCTGGTCGAACCGCCCCTGGCCCGCCTGGGCCTGGGCTCGGACTGGCGCATCTTCCAGCAGCAAAGCGTGCCGCAGATCCTCCAGGCCCTGCTGGACGAGCACGGCATCGTCCACTACGAACAGGTGCTCACCGAAGAGCACCTGCCCCGCGAATACTGCGTCCAGGCCGGCGAGACCCACCTGGACTTCCTCCTGCGCCTGGCCGCGGAGGAAGGCGTGTTCCACCGCTTCGAACACAGCGCCGAAGGCCTGCGCATGATCCATGGCGACCGCCTCTACATCCACGGCGTCATCGACGGCGGGCCGGTGCGCTACAACGCTGCTCCCGGCGGCGACCAGGCCGAGCCGGCGCTGCGCCGCTTCACCTATGTCGAGAACGTGCGCAGCGCCCGCCAGACCCAGCGCGACTACAGCTTCAAGCACCCGCGCTACGACCAGGAACACGCCCTGGCCGCCGAGCAGCTCGACCACCAGGACCACCGCTACGAGCGCTACGACTACCCCGGCCGCTACAAGCGCGACGAGGCCGGCGTGCCCTTCACCACCAACCGCCTGCGCGGCCACCGCCGCGATGCCCGCATTGCGGTGGTCGAGGGCGATGACCCACGGCTGGTCCCCGGCGTGGCCTTCGACCTCACCGGCCATCCGCGCCAGGACTGGAACCACGGCTGGCGCCCGGTGCACATCCGCCACACCGGCATCCAGCACACCAGCCAGGCCGAGGAGGCTGCCGACGCCCAGCGCGGCACCCACTACCAATGCACCGCAACGCTTATCCCCGACCGGGTGGAGTGGCGCCCCGAGCCCCTGCCGCGCCCGCTCATCCCCGGCCCGCAGGTGGCCACCGTGGTCGGCCCGGAGGGGGAAGAGTTCCACGTCGACCCGCATGGCCGGGTCAAGGTGCAGTTCCCCTGGGACCGCAAGGGCAACCACGACGAACACAGCTCCTGCTGGATCCGCCCCACCCAGGGCTGGGCCGGCGCCCGCTGGGGCCACATCACCCTGCCGCGCATCGGCCAGGAAGTGGTCGTCGACTTCCTCGATGGCGACCCCGACCAGCCGATCATCACCTCGCGCGCCTACCGGGTCACCCACCCCACGCCCTACGAACTGCCCAGGCACCAGATCCTCAGCAGCCTCAAGAGCAAGGAACACAAGGGCCAGCGCGCCAGCGAGCTGCGCCTGGACGACACCACCGAGCAGATCAGCGCGGCGTTGATGAACGACCATGGCGCCAGCCACCTGCACCTGGGCTACCTCACCCACCCGCGCCCCGACGGCGGCGCGCCGCGCGGCGAAGGCTTCGAGCTGCGCACCGACCTGCACGGGGCCTTGCGCGCGGCGCAGGGACTGCTGCTGAGCACCGAGGGCCAGCCCGAGGCCGGCGGCGGGCAGTTGGATCGCCAAGGCGTGGTGGCCATCCTCGAAGCGGCGCTGCAACTGGCCAGGGGCCTGGGCGACTATGCCGGCGAGCACCAGGGCCAGCCCCATGACGCCCAGCCGCAGCAGACCCTCACCACCGCGGTGCGCGAACTGGGCCACGGCGCCAACGACCAGGCCAGCGGCCAAGGTGCCGGCAGCGAGCCAGCCATCGCCCTGTCCGCCCCGGCCGGCATTGCCCTGGGCACACCGCGCAACATCGCACTGGCCACCGGCGAACATCTGGACGCCACGGCCCAGGGCCACGTCCAGCTCAGCGCCGGGCACAACGTGGTGATCAACGCCGTGGACGGCCTGGGCATGTTTGCCCAGGGCGGCGACATGCGCCACATCGCCCACCAGGGCGAGCTGCGCCTGCAGGCCCAGCACAACAGCCTC
>JBQGFJ010000227.1:0-5066 GCA_052040085.1 Pseudoxanthomonas sp. | reverse complement strand
CGCCCTTCGGGGCCTCGACCGCGCAGTAGGTCTCGCCAGCCGGCACGCAATAGCCTTCGCTGAAAAGTTTGAAGTGATGGATCAGCGCTTCCATGTCGTCCTTCATTTCGGCGCGCGACGGCGGCGCCACCTTGAAGTTCTTGACCATCACCGGGCCCGGATTGGCCTTCAACCACTTCACGCACTGCGCCATGATGCGGATCGACTGGCGCATTTCGGCCACGCGCACCAGGTAGCGGTCGTAGCAGTCGCCGTGGGTGCCCACCGGGATGTCGAAGTCGACGGCGTCGTACTTCGCATAGGGCTGCTTCTTGCGCAGGTCCCACGCGATACCCGAACCGCGCAACATCACGCCGGTCATGCCCCAGGCCCTGGCATCTTCCGGACTGATCACGCCCACGCCCACGGTGCGCTGCTTCCAGATGCGGTTATCGGTCAGCAGGGTTTCGTATTCGTCGAAACGCTTCGGGAACTCCTGGGTGACGTTCTCCAGGAAGTCCAGCATGGTGCCTTCGCGCGCTTCGTTCATGCGCTTGAGTGCCTTGCCCTTGTGCCAGCGCGATTCCTTGTACTTGGGCATGTGGTCCGGCAGGTCGCGGTAGACGCCGCCCGGACGGTAATACGCTGCGTGCATGCGCGCACCGCTGACGGCTTCATAGCAGTCCATCAGCTCTTCGCGCTCGCGGAACGAGTACAGCATTACCGCCATCGCACCCAGGTCCAGCCCGTTGGAGCCGATCCACATCAGGTGGTTGCGAATGCGGGTGATTTCATCGAACAGCGTGCGGATCCACTGCGCACGTTCCGGCACCTCGATCCCCATCAGGGTCTCGATGGCGCGCACGTAGGCATGCTCATTGCAAAGCATGGACACGTAATCCAACCGGTCCATGTAACCGATGGATTGGTTGAACGGCTTGGACTCGGCCAGCTTTTCGGTACCCCGGTGCAACAGGCCCACGTGCGGATCGGCACGGACCACGGTTTCGCCATCCATTTCCAGGATCAGGCGCAACACGCCGTGCGCAGCCGGATGCTGCGGGCCGAAGTTCATCGTGTAGTTGCGGATTTCCTGCTTGGCTTCGGCCGGATTGCTGGCGAAGCCATCGCTGGCCTGCTGGATCTGCGCGCTCACTTGGCGGCCTCCCGTTGCGCGGCTTCGCCGACGGCGGTCTGGTAACGGGCGTCGTCACGGATGGTGCGCGGCACGCCCACGCGGGGTTCCACGGACGTCACCGGTTCGTACACCACGCGCTTCTTTTCTTCGTCGTAACGGACTTCCACGTTGCCGATGAGCGGGAAATCCTTGCGGAAAGGATGGCCCACGAAGCCGTAGTCGGTCAGGATGCGGCGCAGGTCCGGATGGCCTTCGAACACGATGCCGTACAGATCGAATGCCTCGCGCTCGAACCAGTTGGCACCCGGCCAGATGCCGGTCACGGAAGCCACCACCGGCACGCCGTCATCGGGGGCATGACAACGCACGCGCAGACGCTGGTTGTGCTGGTAGGAAAGCAATTGCGCCACGACGCCGAAACGGCGCTCGGGGCCGCCCTCCTTCGGACGGTTTTCCCAGTCGAATCGGCCTACGGAAGCCCCTTCGACACCACGGCTGAAACCTTCCGAAGACACGTCGGAGGTATCCCACTCCGCACTGCCATAACCCAGGTAATCAATACCGCACAGATCGCTCAGCTGTTCGAAGCCGAACTCGTCGCGCAATGCCAGGCACAGGCCGTGCCAGGTGGACGAAGGAACCTCGACGGTGATCTCGCCACGCGGCTCTGCCACGGAAACCACGGCATCGGCGAACCGGGCCTGCAGTCGATCGATGAAGTTGGAAGCTTGCTCTGCCATGGGGCGTGGCGTGCTCTGCTGGATAAGGGGAAGGAAGTGCGGCTCAGCGGGCGATGGTCTGTGTCCGCCAGATCTTCTTCTGCAACTGCAGGATCCCGTAGACCAGCGCTTCGGCCGTCGGCGGACAACCGGGGATGTAGACATCGACGGGGACGATGCGATCGCAACCGCGCACCACCGAATAGGAATAGTGGTAGTAGCCGCCACCGTTGGCGCAGCTGCCCATCGAGATCACCCACTTCGGGTCCGGCATCTGGTCGTAGACCTTGCGCAGCGCCGGGGCCATCTTGTTGACCAGGGTGCCGGCCACGATCATCACGTCCGACTGGCGCGGCGACGGGCGGAACACCACGCCGTAACGGTCCAGGTCCAGGCGCGAAGCACCGGCGTGCATCATTTCCACGGCGCAGCAGGCCAGGCCGAAGGTCATCGGCCACATCGAGCCGGTACGCGCCCAGTTCATCAGCGCATCCACGCTGGTGGTGACGTAGCCCTTTTCCAGCAGCGGATTGTCGCCATGCGGACGCAGGATGTCGTCGACCCGCCCTTCCGGGATCGGGTTGTTCATCAACCGGTCGACGGTTTGGATCACTCCCATTCCAGCGCCCCTTTCTTCCATACGTAGACGAAGCCCAACAGCAGCATCCCGACGAACAGCGCCATGGTGACCAGCGCACGTGCGCCAAGGTCCATGAACACCAGCGTCCAGGGAACGATGAAGATGATTTCAAGATCGAAGACGATGAACTGGATGGCGATCAGGTAGTAGCGCACATCGAACTTCATGCGCGCATCTTCGAACGCCTCGAAGCCGCACTCGTACGGCGAGAGTTTTTGCGCGAAGGGCGTCCGGGGCCCAAGGAACCGCCCCACCAACATCAGCGCCACGCCGATGCCGGTGGCGACGATCAGGAACAACAGGGTCGGCAGGTATTCGGCCAGCACGCGTGGTCCTCGGTCAGTCCTGGCTGCGCAATTACGCGCCCGGAGGGGCGCGCATCTTTCACAGCGTATTGTGCGTTACCCAATTATAAAGTCCGCACATCCGTTATGCAGTCTTTGAGAAGGATTCGCATTTGATTATGGTGCCCAAGAGGGGACTCGAACCCCTACAGCCTACGGCCGCTACCACCTCAAGGTAGTGCGTCTACCAATTCCGCCACCTGGGCTTTTCTTTCAATACGCAGCAGGTCAATGCTGCGTGAACGCCATTGTACCCGTCTTCACTCTTCCTGAGGCGCGGGTGCCGGCGCTGGTTCCTGCTGCTGTTGCACAGGCTGTGCACTGGGCACGGCTGGCGCAACAGGCACAACCGGGGTCGAGGAAGGCAGCTCGCCCGGCGCTGGCGTTGCCGCCGCCGGGAGGCGCTCCATCACGCCAAGACTCTGCTGCTGCACCGGGCGCGCATTGTGCGTGGCATGCCAAGCCATGAACAGGCTGATGCCGAAGAAAACCACGGCCAGCCACTTGGTGCTCTTGGTCAGGAAGTTGGAAGCACCGCGCGAACCGAACACCGTGCCGGAGGCACCGGCACCGAAACCGGAACCCGCTGCCGCGCCGGAACCGCGCTGCATCAGCACCAGCGCGATGATCGCGATGGCGACAAGCACATAGACCACGTTGAGGATCAGCATCATTTCAAATTCATCTCAATCCGGATGGGCGATGCCTTCGGCCGGTCCATCCGTCCGCAGGATCACCCCTGCCTTGCCATCGCCTTGGCGATCGCGAGGAAATCGTGCGCCACCAGCGACGCACCGCCTACCAGTCCACCGTCGACGTCGGGCTGCGCAAACAGCTCCGCCGCGTTGTCGGGCTTGACGCTGCCGCCGTACAGGATCGGCAGCGAATCAGCGATTCTAGCATCGCGCGTGGCCACTTCGCCACGGATGAACGCGTGGATCTCCTGCGCCTGTGCCGGCGTGGCGGTCCGGCCGGTGCCGATGGCCCAGACCGGCTCGTAGGCAATCACCGCCCCCTCGAAAGCCCCCGCTCCCGCCGCCTCGAATACCGCAGCGATCTGCTGGCTGATGACGGCTTCGGCTTGCCCAGCTTCGCGCTGCTCCAGGGTTTCGCCCACGCACAGCACCGGCGTCAGGCCCGCTGTCTTGGCAGCCACGAATTTGGTGGCCACCAGCGCATCGCTCTCAAGGCGGTATTGACGGCATTCCGAGTGCCCGACCAGGGTAAAAGCAGCCCCGACCTCGGCCAGCATGGCGGCCGATATTTCCCCGGTGTAAGCACCCTTCTGGTGCTGGCTGACATCCTGCGCCCCCAGCGCAATGCCCTTGCCTGCGCAGGCAGCGGACAACTCGGCCAGATAGGCCGCAGGCGGCAGGACCAACAGTTCCACGCCCGGCAACGGCAGCGCCGAAGCGACTTCATCGATCAACTTTCGGGCAAAAGCCCGATCACCGTGCAGCTTCCAGTTTCCGGCAACAATCTTGCGGCGCATGGGACCAATACCTGACCAATATCAAAGCGCAAGGATAGCCGATAAGCCCTCGCCACCCTAACGGCATCAGGCGGGAAAGACCCCGTACGCTTGTGTTGCGACAGATTCGGATCATGCAAAGACGAACACATCGGCAGCCACGTCATGCACCTGTGGCTGAGCTCAGTCTTTACTCGTAGACGGCTACCACTTCCATTGCGCCGCCATCTTCATTCTGCGCCTGCACGCAGGTCGGCTGGCCACGGAATGCACTGCGCGCACTGGCCATGATGCTGGCGGTCTCCAGCGCACTGGACCGCTCTGGGAACCACAGGGAGGGTTTGCCGTCGTCTATCAGTGCCCAACCACCGTACTGGTTCATCAACTGCAGGACTGACCGGGTCATGTGCGTGGTCCATGAATTGCCATGGACATATAGTGACGACCCTCACATTACAGTGCAGTCGGCGATTACCGTCTTGGCATGTAGGACTTTTCTGACAGGGACCGGACAAGGGGCGACTGCCGATGCAGGGCCCATGAGGGAAGTGGCGGAGAGAGTGGGATTCGAACCCACGGAAGGTTTGACCCTTCGCCGGTTTTCAAGACCGGTGCCTTAAACCGCTCGGCCATCTCTCCGTTGTTGCTTCCATTGTCGCGCGGCGCTTTAGCGCACTGCCGGTTTTACCATCGACCTGAAGGTCGATGTTCGCTTCGGCCTGCGGCCTTCGCAGTCAAGACCGGTGCCTTAAACCGCTCGGCCATCTCTCCGTTG
>JBQGFJ010000226.1:0-7096 GCA_052040085.1 Pseudoxanthomonas sp. | reverse complement strand
CATGGCTACCGCGCGTTTGCACGCCCGGTGGGCAAGTCGAATGAAATGGTGATCGCCACGGCCGCCTCGTCGCCGCTCAACAGCGTGGAAGATCTCAGGCCTACCCATCGCATCTCGCTGACCAACAACCATGACGTCAAGTTGATCGGCCTGCGCTTGCTGGAGCCAGCCGACCTGACCGAAGACAGCATTGAATGGCTGCCGGCAGACACCTATCAGGCCGTGGCACGCCATATCCTCAGTGGACAGGCCGACGCCGGCTTCTTCCTGGCCAGTGCCTACCATGCGTTCTCGCGCCTGACCCTGGACCGGATGAAACCGCTGGTGGAAAGCCGGCTGCGCGACATCAGCCACGTCCTGCTGGCACATCCACGCGTTGGCGACAGCCTTCCGCCCATCCGCGATGCCCTGTTGGGCATCGGCAGCGGTGATGGCGATCGTGACGTACTCGATGCCCTTGGCCTGCCGGACGGCTTCGAACCGATGGGCGAAGAGGATGTGGAATTCATGATCGACCTGATGGATACGTTGCTGGATTGATGCCATGACGACCGCCGCATCCATCCACAACCACGGGTCCGCACGCGCCACGTTCCGGCAGCGCACTTTCGCCGTGGCACGCGAACCGGACGATGTTGCCCTGCATCTGGCGCGCCTGCATGCGGCGCTGCAGTTGCCGGATTCGGAACCGCTGCAAGGCGCGCTGGCCGATCTGTTCGTGGCCGCGCCGCTCACCGATCCCCTGCTGCGCAGCAATGCCCTGCAGATGGCCGAAGCGCGCCTCAATCCGCATGTTGCCCGCGCTTTCGTCCGCCATACCCGCGGACACCGGTTGCCCGGCATCACCCCGCTGGCGACCCGCTGGAGCGTCGTGGCGCAACCTTCTTCCGAAGTGCCTGCACGCGTGCGTCGCGCCAGCCCCGATGACTCACGCCGCCTGGCCAGTCAGGTCGTGGAAGCGCTGTACAACGGCGAGCCCGGCGATGCCGCCAGGATCGAACAGGATTTCCTGGATCACTGCATTTCCTGCCAGGACAAACTCGCCTTCATGCTGGCCATGCGCAACCTGCGCCGCGCCGAGATCGTGGTGGACGAACGCTGGACCCGCGTCGCCACCTGGTTGCAGCAACGCGATGTGTTCGGCAGCCAGCACGAGATTTCCGATCCCGAAAATCCAGCCTCCCCTTCCCCTCCGGACCAGGCATCCCATCAATGAGCGCATCCTCTGACCTTTGGATCATGCCCACGCCGCAGGGCGTGTTGCATGCCTTCTCCGGCAGCCAGCCCGATCCGTTGCAAAACGCATTGCAGAAGCTGCTGTCCTCCGACCATGCACTGCACTTGAAGGACTGGGGCACCGACATGGAGGACGCCGATGCCACGCTGGCACTGGCACGCGAACAGAACTGGGTGCAGCTGCTGCGGCGCCCGGTGTCAGGACCCGATGTCCGACTGGATGATTTCGCCCAGCACGTCATCGCTCCCTTGTCGGGTGAACGGCGTGCGGTACTCGCTTCCGACAGCGGTTTCTGCCTGGGGCATGCCGGCATGGACCAGGACGAAGCGGATGCGTTGAGCGTGGCCGCGGCGGATTTTTCCGAATACGCACGCAGGCAAAGCCAACGCGGCTGGAACGGTGCGCAGCGTTTCGTCTCGTTCTTTTCCGAACCGAACCTGTTGATGCCCGACTGGTCGTTCGTGCCATTCTGGGCCGATGGTGCCGGCTACTGGCTGATCGTGGGGGGCGAGCCCCTGCTCAACAACCTGGCCATGGTGGAACTGGTCTGGAGCATCCGCCTGGCTGCCAATCGCTTCCAGCCGACGACGCATTGAGCCAAAGTCAGGCCTTGGCGTCCACCACCGGCTCCGGTGGACGCGGGACGAAACCGAACAGGTCGTCACCGCGCGCGGACACCACCATCTTGATCATGCTCACCGGCACCAGCAATTCGATGCTGACGCTCTTGCCATCATCGGACTGGCCTTCCAGTGTCATCTCGACCAGCGCACCGCCGGTATCGATTTCCCGGCACAGCAGGTAGGACTCACCCAAACCCGGCGCCAGATACGGCTTGATGGCATCCCCCAGCACCTGCAAGGCCTGCGGGAAGAAGAACACGGCATAGCCGGCGTTTCCTTTCATCTGCGTATTCCTTATTTCAATTCGATGCCGATGGCCGCTGCCGCGGCACGCGCAATCGCACGTGCCGCATCCACGTTATCGCCGAGCGCCAGGGTGACACCCACCCGGCGCTGCCCTTCCACGCGCGGTTTCCCGAACAGGCGCAAAGCGGTATCCGGCGCCTGCAAGGCCGCCTGCACATGGGAGAACACGGGTACTCCGTGGCCCTGCGCCAGCATGGCACAGGAAGCCGACGCACCCTGCTGGCGGATGACCGGAATCGGCAAGCCCAGGATGGCCCGCGCATGCAATGCGAATTCGCTGCAATCCTGCGAGACCAAAGTGACCAGGCCGGTATCGTGCGGACGCGGAGACACCTCGCTGAACCACACTTCGTCGCCCTTCACGAACAACTCCACGCCGAACAGGCCCCAACCGCCTAGATCGTCAGTGACCGCCTTCGCAATGGCCTGCGCACGCTCCAGCGCCAACGCTGACATCGGCTGCGGCTGCCAGCTTTCGCGATAATCGCCATCACGCTGCAGGTGGCCGATGGGAGCGCAGAACGACGTGCCGTCCTGGTCCTCGCCGATACGATGGCGCACCGTCAGCAAGGTGATTTCGTAATCGAAATCGATGAAGCCTTCGACGATGCAACGCCCCGCACCCGTACGCCCCCCGGTTTGGGCGTATTCCCAGGCCGGATCGATATCCGTTGCATCGCGCAGCGTGCTCTGGCCCTTCCCGGAAGACGACATCACCGGTTTGACCACGCACGGCAGTCCGATGTCCGCCACCGCGGCCAGGTATTCCTCGCGGGTATCCACGAAACGATAGGGCGAGGTCGGCAAGCCCAGGGTTTCGGCCGCCAACCGGCGGATGCCCTCGCGGTCCATGGTCAGCCACGCCGCACGCGCCGTCGGGATCACCCTCGCTGCGCCTTCTGCTTCCAGCTCCATGAGCGTGCGGGTGTTGATCGCCTCGATCTCCGGCACGATCAAATGCGGGCGCTCCGCTGCCACCAAAGCGCGAATGGCGTCGCCATCCAGCATGTCGAGTACATGGCTGCGATGCGCGACCTGCATCGCCGGTGCATCGGCATACCGGTCCGCGGCAATGACTTCCACCCCCAGCCGCTGCAGCTCGATGGCGACTTCCTTGCCCAGTTCGCCCGAACCCAGCAACAGGACGCGGGTGGCATGCGGTGACAGGGGGGTGCCGAGATCGCTCATGGAAACATCCACGCCAAGGGGAACGTGGATTCTACCGGGCCACGCCGGATCAGCGGCAGATCCGCTGGGCCAAGCGCGCGCGCAACTGCCGGGCCAGCTCATCATCCAGTGGTCCCAGCACGCGGCGTGCGTGCTCCGGGATGTGTCCGGCGGTTGTTTCATCCGGCTCGAAAACATAGTGGCGGAAGACTTCGCGCCAGGTCTCGCGCTGTTCCTCTGGCAGGTCACGCACGGCAAGGATGGCGTACATCAATGCGTTCACCGGCGCATCCATCCATGCCGGTTCGTCCCGCCACCAGTAATTGACCAGCACATTGAACGATTCCAGCGCCTCGATGTGATGCCACCACATGCTGGGAATGAACACGGCATCGCCCGGCCCCAGCTCGGCCACGAAGGCATGCTGCCAGGCCTCGGCGAAGCGCGGGAAACGCTCCATGTCCGGAGCGGAAAGATCGACCAGGCTGATGGGCTGGCCGGCTGGCGTGATGTCCAGCGGACCGATGTACAGATTCTTCAATTGCCCGGGCGGGAACAGGGTGAAACGGCGGCGGCCTGCGGCCACGCATGCCAGATTCGATGGCAGGTCCTGGTGTGCAGGCACCACCGAACGATTGCCGATCCAGATGCTCGCCAGCGGATCGGGCACGTCGAGGCCGACGGCGTTCTCCGCCTCGAATCCCGGGAAGTAGGTTTCGATGGTGGTGGCACCCAGGTAGATGAGCGGCGCTTCCACTGCATCGCGGTACTTGATCAGGGTATCCAGCGCGACCGTCATCGGGATCCGCTCGTGGCGGAAATTGAATCCCGAGAAATCATCGTTGTAGAAAATCCGCCCAGCCGCCGTCGGTGGCGCCACCGTGGCGATGGCTGGCAAAGCGTCATTGGCGAATTGCCGCAGGTAGCGTGCTGCCGCGGCATCGCTCGTCCTGGCGGCTTCAGCCAGGGGCCAATCCGCCACCAGGCCGCGAACCACCACCGGCTCTTTTGATGCGAGGACCGTCTCCAGGGAGACGCCCGCGTCTGCTTCGCGTATCGCTGCAGGCGGGGGTAGTTGCGACATCCGGAAGCCTCCACGGGCTGCGTGAACGGCCACAGCATGCATCCAAAATCACGTTGCCGCGACACCGGTGCAGGCACTGCCTGCACCGGCGCATCGGGCCCGTCAGAACCGGTAGCGGAATCCGAGCATGTAGCGCGCACCGGTCTGGGTTGCGTAGAACACCTGCCGCTCGTTGCGCCCATGCGAGCGCATGGTTTCGTCGGTTAGGTTGATGGCCTCGGCATGGACCGAGAACTTGTCCGTCACCTGGTAGCTGACGTTCATGTCCCACTGGCCGTAGTCCTCGACGTAAATCGGGTTGGGACGCCAGCTATCGAAAGTACTGGACAGGAATTTGTCACGCCAGTTGTACGCCGCACGTACCTGCCACGGCCCCTTGTCGTAGAACGCAACAAAGTTGGCAGAGTTGCTCAGACCAAGCAACGCGAACTGATCACCCAGGTTGAAGTTGTCGTAGGTCAGGTCGGAATCAACGAAGGTGTAGTTCGCCGACAGGCCGAAGCCGCTGTCGCCGAACATGTGCTGCACGTTGATTTCCCAGCCATCCAGTGCGGAAGACTCCTTGTTCACCGGCACCGTGACGCGGAATATGGCTGCCGGGTCACCGGGTTGGCCGGCAATGGTGCCCGTCGGTTGCCCGTTGGAGTCCACGCCGGTCTGGTTGACGCCCGGGCTGTTGGCGTAGTTCTCGAAGATGTAGCGGCGCACGCAGCCACGGAAATCCAGCGAACCCACTGCACAGCCGTTGGCAACGGCAGCGTTGTAGTAGGCACCACCCACCGGCGTGGTCAGGTCGAACGGCGAGATCTCAACCACCGAAGTGCCGATGTAATTGCTGATGTCCTTGCGGAAGTAACCCACCGACAAGTAACTCGACTCGCCGTAGTACCACTCGAACGAAAGATCGAAGTTCTTCGACTCCAGCGGCTTCAGGTTGGGATCGCCCTGCGAACCAGTACCACCTTCATAGGCTGCGAACGAATCAAGCGTTTGTCCGCCCTGGATATGGTTCCACTGCGGACGGCCGATGCTGTGGCCATAACTGCCGCGCAGCACCATGTCGTCGGTCAGCTCCACGCTCAGATCGATACTCGGCAACCAATAGCTGTAATTGCCCTTCAGCGTCGTGAAGTCGGGAGCACCGTACTGCACCGAGAACTCGTTGTTGCCCGTCCAGACCAGTCCAGTCGCGATGGGTACCAGCGCGCTGGAAGTGACGTCGGTTTTCTCATAGCGCACGCCTACCGATGCGTGGACCGGCATTGCGAAGTCCCAGGTGTTGCCCCACTCGACGTAGGCACTCTGTGACTTCTCCTTGGTGCGGCGATCAGTGGTGAAAGCATCGGGCGGAAGGTACGCCGCCTCATCACCGCCACGCGCCGCAATGGCGGCATCACGCACACGACGGAAATCGAAGACGAAGAATTGCCCAAAGGAGTCGCCACTACCGGGGAATTGATCGAAATAACGGCTGATGTCATCGGCCATCCAGAGGCTATCCGGGTAATCGGACGCCCCGCCGGCGAAACCACCCCAATCGTCACGCTGGGTGAAGCTGTACGCTGTACGGTTGTTGACTTCGGTATGGCCGACACCGAAGTTCAGCTGCGAATAATCGGCAAAGCGGAAGGTGCCATGCACCTGGCCCTGCTCGACCTCGGACTTCATGTAGCTGTTGCGAAACGAGGAACCGGTCACCATCGTTTCGCTGGGACTAACGGAGGTCACGCCCGGCGGCAACATCACCGACAACACCGGGAAATCACCACTGAAATCCACGGTGGTCACGCCACGCACGAAAGCAGCGGTACCGATGACGTTGTTCGACCCGAACGGGCCATCCGCACCCGACTCCGCACTGGATCTGTGGTAATCGAAGCTCAGGTCGAACGAGTCATTGACTGCCCATTCCACGTTGAAACCCAGCGATTTGTTTTCATTCTTGGTCTGGTTGAGCGAACCTGCCATGGCCAGGTCGCCCCAACGCGGCTCGAAGCCATCCGGACAGACATTCACGGCATTGCTGCCTGCCCACTGTTCCGTCGCCGGATTGAAACAACCCGCGAATTCGGTGTATTCGAGCGGTGCCGCGACCGGACCATCGGTCCAGGAGGTTTGCGATGCCGCCTGGTTGAACCAGGTGGACAGCTCATGGCGACGCTGCTGGATCCGGTTTTCCGAATAGGTGTAGTCGAGGGTCGCGGTCACCCGGTCGGTCGGCGCCCACTGCAAGGTGGCCTGCCCGTTCGTGCGCTGGCGCTGCACCCCGTTCACCGAGTACATCAGGTTCTGCGGGATCGAATAGATGTCGCCTGCACCCGGCGGATTGGTCGCATTGCCAATGGTGTTCACCAACGGCCCTTGCCCGCCCGGGAAGGCATACCAGCCACCGCCCACGGCGGCTTCGTTGTAGCCGAAGTCACGCGCCTGGTAGCTGCCGCTCAGGGCCACGCCGAAACGGCCATCCTGCGATGCATGGCTGAAGATGCCCGACATTTCGCCGGTCCAGGTGCTGCCGTGCATCGGATCAGGCAGATTGTTGACGGAGGTGTCATGCACCGCCTTCATGCCCACGTTGGCCAGCGTGCCACTGTCCAGCGGACGTGCCGTCTTGATGTTGATGGTGGCGCCAATGCCACCCGTCGGCGTCGCCGCGCGGCTGGTCTTGTAGACATCCAC
>JBQGFJ010000225.1:0-4705 GCA_052040085.1 Pseudoxanthomonas sp. | reverse complement strand
GGCGTCATCGATGACGCGGAAGGCATCGATCAGCGCGCGCTTCGGCAGGCTGTCCTGGTAATTGCGATCACGCCGCAGCATCTCCAGGAATTGTTCCAGGCCGGCTTCGTTACGGTTGCCGATCAGGTAACGCACGCCCAGCAGATGGCGGGCCCGCAGGTCATCAGGATTGGCGGCAATGGCCGCTTCCAGCACTTCGGCGGGCGGTGCGTCCTTCAGTACATCGGAGAAGCCCAGCCAGGCGCGGGCCTTGATGGCGCGGTCATCGGTGGCAAGGTTGGCGGGCAGGGCATCCAGCAATTGCGAGGCTTCCGTGCCGGCGCCGGTCTGCAGCAGGGCCAGTGCGAGGTCCAGTTTCAGTTCGGCCTTGTCCGGTTCGGCTTCAACAGCCTGGCGCAGGCGCATCACCTCGGCGTGCGGATCCAGTGCGGCGGCCTGTTGCGGTTCCGGTTCTGCAGCCGGTGCAGGCTCGATCCCGTGCTGTTGCAGGAACTGCTTCAACTGGCCTTCCGGCAATGCCCCCGGAAAGCCGTCCACGATCTGCCCATCCTTGACCAGGAACACGGTCGGTACCGAGCGGATCTGGAACGCCGCCGCGATCTGCTGCTCCTTGTCCACGTCCACCTTGGCCAGCACGAAGGCGCCGTTGTAATCGGCGGCCAGCTTTTCCAGGATCGGCCCCAGTGTCTTGCATGGCCCGCACCAGGTAGCCCAGAAGTCCACCAGCACGGGGGTCTGCAACGATTTTTGCAGGACTTCCGCTTCGAAGGTGTCGGTGGTGGTGTCGAAGACGTGGGGCTTGTCGGTCATGGCGGGCTCAATGGGAAAACTGCGAAAGAAATGGAGGCACCGGCAAAGGATACAAGTCAATGTAAAAAGAACTTGACATTGGACTATCCAAATGTAATGTTTGCATTACATTATGTCCATTCGAGAATACATCAATGAGCTTGCCACACCCTTTCAAGGCAACCCATCCCATATGGCTGCTCACTGCAATTGCAGCACTTTGCAGTGGCTTGTGGTTGGTGTTCTGGCCCCCGACAGGCAGCGCGGCGTGGGTGGCGGTGGGCACGCCACTGTTGGGCGGGGGCAGCGTCCTGGTTGCCATGCAGTTGGCACTGTGGCGCGCGACCGGGCTGGAGTGTGCCGCTGCGCCGGCTGAAGTAAATGCCTGGGTCATGCTGTTGTTCCTGGGCGCGATCATGGCCGTACTGCTGGGCAATGCAGATGTGATGGCAAATGGCCTTGACGGCGGCGAAGCCAAAACGCTGAGCATGAAGTTGGCGGTGCTGGGACTGTTCTACGTCATCCTGGCGCAGGCGTTGCGTGCGCGCCGGGGCAATGCGGTGCTGGAAGACGAACGTGATCGCGAAATTGGCCGCCTGGCTTCAGGCTGGGGCCGCTTTGCGTTGGTGTTCTGCGTCATCGGCATCGCGGTGATGCTGGCGTTTTCGCCTGCGCACAAGCTGGAGTGGGCCACGCATTTCATGATTGCCAATCTGTTGGTATTCGCACTGATATCGGGTTGGTTGTGCGAGTACGCGGCGACGGTGATTTATTACTGGCTGGACAGGAGGGCGTGATGGAAGCAATGGAAGCCGGTTCTATGAGCAAGCAGGAAAAGTTGGCTTGGTTGGGCTTGGTGGTGACTTTGGTTGCATGCGTCCATCTGGGCGCGAACCTGTTTTTGAACGGCTACCCGCAGGCAAGCGGACCTGATGCAGATACTGCGCGTCATGCTTCACGGGCATTGATCCTGTTTCTGGTTGGCTACGTCCTGGTCCAGCGGAACAAGGATTCAGTCTTCTTCCATTACTGGCGCGATCCCCGATGACCGGCACGCCCGTTGCCAACGAGATCCGTCGCTGGCGGTTCGAACGTGGTGAAATGACCCAGCAGGCGCTGGCGGATGCGTGTGGTGTCACCCGGCAGACAATCATTGCGCTGGAGGCGGGCAAGTACGCGCCATCGCTGGAATTGGCGTTCCGGATTTCGCGCGCGTTCGGTGTGGGCGTGGAGGATGTGTTCCGATGGGAAGGGAAATGAATTGGCTGCGTTATGCGGGTCCCGTTGCCGCGCTGTTGTGGATTGCTGCGGTGGTGGGCTTCGGCATGGCGTTGGGATCGTATTCGCAACTGCAGCATCCGGTGGCCTTGCTCGGCGGCGCAGGCATCGAACGTGCGCTGGCGTTCAATCTGCTCGGCTTCGTGTTGCCGGGGATACTGGCGTGCGTGGTGGCAGTGGACCTGCGCCGCCAGTTGCCGGCGCAGCTGGATTGGACGGCCCGGATTGGTACCCAGTTATTGTTCCTGGCGGCGCTGGGCTTCATCGCCATGGGCTTGCTGCCGCTGGATCCCTGGGATCTGGACAGCGAGGCTGGCCGCTTGCACGCGGTGGCCTGGATGCTGTGGTGGATAGCGTTCGTGCCCGGCGCCTTGTTGACCGCCATCGGACTATGGTCGTTGCCGGGCTGGCGCCGCTTTGCGTTGTCGGGACTGGTGGCCGCCGCCGTGGTGTTGCTGGCGGTGGTCCTGGTCAGTGAAAGCCTGCCTGCCGGAGTCGCGCAGCGGCTGGCCTTCGTGGTGTGGTTCGCCTGGATGTGCGGTTCGCTGTGGTGGCCGCGTGCGGGAGCCGCCACGAATTGAGGGAAGCGCGATCAGCCGTGCCTGAGTTTCAACGACAGGATCAACGCGGCCAGCGCGAAGGTGATGATGTTGGAAATGATCATCGGCCATGATTCCAGCACGATGCCGTAGACCAGCCAGCAGGCGATGCCCACGGTGAAGATGGCGTACATGCCCAGCGAAATGCCGCGCGTGTCCCGCGTGCGCAGGGTCTGGATGGCCTGCGGCACGAAGGCGATGGTGGTCAGCGTGGCGGCCACGTAGCCGAACCACTCCAGGTTCATGGAGCCGTCCCGCCGGATGCCGGTGGACGCTTGTACGCCACGCCATCCTTCACCACCAGGTTCACTCGCCGCACCGCGGTGATGTCCGCCACCGGATCACCGGCCACGGCGATGATGTCGGCGCGCTTGCCGGGCTCGATCACGCCCTGGTCGTCCACGCCCAGCACCGTGGCGGCATGGATCGTGGCCGATTGCAGTGCGTAGGCCGCGGGGATGCCGGCTTCGGTCATGTAAATGAATTCCTCGGCGTTGGTGCCGTGCGGGCCCACGCCGGCATCGGTACCGAAGGCGATCTTGACGCCCGCCTTGTAGGCGCGTGCCGCGGTGTCCTGGATCTGTGCCCCGATGCTGGCGGCCTTGGGACGGACGATTTCGGGGAAGTAGCCGTCGATCTTCGCCTTGTCGGCCACGAAACGGCCTGCATGGATGGTCGGCACGTACCAGGTGCCGTGCTGCTTCATCAGCCGGGCGACTTCGTCGGTCATGTGGGTGCCGTGTTCGATGCTGGTCACGCCGGCCAGTACTGCGCGTTTCATGCCTTCGGTGCCGTGTGCATGCGCGGCCACGCGGAAACCGTAGTCGCGCGCGGTATCCACCACGGCCTTCACTTCGTCCTCGGTGAATTGCGGGGCATCCCCCGATTTGGCGAAGGACAGCACGCCGCCGGTGGCGGTGATCTTGATCACGTCGCTGCCGTCCTTGTAGCGCTGGCGCACGGCCTGGCGTGCGTCATCCACCGAGTTGATCACGCCTTCGGTGGGACCGGGCGGGCCGAGCAGGTGCGACAGCACGGAATTGAAGCCGTTGGTGGGGTCGGCATGGCCGCCGGTGGTGGCAATGGATTTGCCTGCGGCGAAGATGCGCGGACCCTTGACCCGGCCCTGGTTGATGGCATCGCGCAAATGCGGGCTGATTTCGCCGCCCAGGTCGCGCACGCTGGTGAAGCCAGCCATCAGGGTCTTTTCGGCGTAGCCCACGCTGCGGAAGGCGAAGTCCACCGGATCCAGGCGGAAACCTTCCGAATATGAGTTCGGGTTCGACTCGCCGCCCAGGTGTACGTGCAGGTCGGTCCAGCCGGGCAGGCAGGTATGGCCGGCCAGATCGATGGTTTCCATGCCGCTGGTGGCGGTGCGCCCCGGCGTTACCTCGGCCACCTTGCCTTCGCGCACCACCACGGTGTGTGGTCCGAGTACCTGACCGCTACGCGCATCGAACAGGCGCTCGCATTGCAAGGCCAGTGGCTCGGCCGACATGGCGGAAGAAGCGGACAACGCGATCAGGCTGGCCAGAAGGGTGCGGGTCATGGGCGGGCTCCGGTGGACTGGCGGCCATCTTACGGCTTGCACGGCGGCTCTGGCGGGGCAGGCGGATTGGAGTGGCTTGCTGCACTGCGGTACCCTTGGCGACTTTGCCACCGTTCCCGGTCCGTCCGTCCATGTCAGCCGCCACCGAATCCGCACCCTACGATCCCCGTTCCGTCGAAGCCGCCGCCCAGTCCTTCTGGGATGGCCAGCGTGCGTTCGAAGTGAACGAACAGTCCGACAAGCCCAAGTTCTACTGTCTGTCGATGCTGCCGTATCCGTCCGGTGCGCTCCACATGGGCCACGTGCGCAACTACACCATCGGCGACGTCATCAGCCGCTACAAGCGCATGACCGGCCACAACGTGCTGCAGCCGATGGGGTGGGATGCCTTCGGCCTGCCGGCGGAAAACGCCGCGATCAAGAACAAGACCGCGCCGGCCAAGTGGACCTACGCCAACATCGAACACATGCGCACCCAGCTGAAGTCACT
>JBQGFJ010000224.1:0-13635 GCA_052040085.1 Pseudoxanthomonas sp. | reverse complement strand
GTGCTTTTTTCTGGACGTGCTGAGGGAAGAGCACGTTCCCACCTTCTTCCGCATGGTTCGCGATCCGGCCGCGATGCGCCCAGAAGCTGGAGCGACTTTCCCACAGATGCCAGAACTGATCGGCATCCTTTGAGCGCTGCTTCATGATGGAGCGGGTCTGCTCCAGCGTCGGCGGTCCAAGCACGTGCGTCTTCACGCCAGGCAGCAACCCATCCAGGCCGGACTTCGCGCCAAAGTAAACATAGCGCGTCCGTTTGCCCATCCTCATCAGATTGGTCACGGCATCACGATTGGCCAGCTCGTTGTCGTCGCCCAGGAACGACAACTGGTCACGGATATCGTTGAAATAGCGCCCACTGAGCTTCTTGCTGGCACTGACCACGTATCCTGCGAACAGGTTCATGTCATGAAGAGCGGCAAGGTGCTGCCGCTGGGCGGATGCACGCCTCTGTGCCAGCGTCGGCTTGGCTATTTTTTTGGTGGGCCGTGTCGCATCGCGTTGTGCCTGTGGGTCTTCGGTCCAGGGCTGGATCACCAGGTCGGGCTCGAGATCCAGGATGATGGCTCCAGGCCCCTTCCCGTCCTCGTAGGCAAATCCACTCAAATGGTCCTTGTGCCGGTGAGTGACCACGACGGCATGCAGTTTTCCGCCACAGTCGTGCTTGATCTGCTCCGCGACCGACAACATGTGCTTCTTCAGGTTCTTTCTGGCCAGCGCCTCGCGTTCGGATGTGGACAGCTTGCGAGCCGAATTGGAATGCTGCGCCACCTCCGTCGGAGCCCGGGTGGAACCAAAATCGATGAGAATGTCCCGTCGAAAATTCGGATAGCGAAACGTGAGCAGGAAGCAGTCACCGAAACCGACGTTGTAGCTGCGCAGGATCACTTCGACCGGCTTCCGTTCCGCTGCTGCTTTCTTCGTGGCCATTTCACCACTCCTCGTAGATTTCACGTGTCGGCCGCAAGACGCGGTCGCGGTGCAGGTTCGCAATCTGCATGGACGAATCACGCCGCTTGGTGAAGTACCCCCGCTGCCACAGGCTTTCAAGCCGCTCCGTCTGGCGTGCGCTGGCCACGCCTGTCCCGATGTGGAACTTGAGCAACCCGAATTCATTGAAGATCAGCGTGCCACCGCCGTAGAGAGTGACCCTGTGGCTTGCCGGCATGCCATGCGGACGCGCTATGCCAAATGCGGCCAACTCACCCGCGAAAATGCTGACCTCCTGCACGTATTCAACGACGGTTTCACACAGCGCAGTCCTGTCGTTGCTGATGCGCATCACGGGACGGACGGACGTCACCCGGGTGAACGCATTCGGCTCGATCCGCAAGGCAGCCTTGTTCTCCCAGACGAAACGGAAGACTTCCTGGGGCGAACGCCGCATGAGATCGAAATGGATCCCTGCATGGGTGAACCTGCCCGGCAGCGGAGGATCCCAGGCACCATCCGGGCGATGGGCATTGGCCGGGGTGACGCCGTAGGCTTCGAAC
This sequence comes from Pseudoxanthomonas sp., assembly GCA_052040085.1. Classification (GTDB taxonomy): domain Bacteria; phylum Pseudomonadota; class Gammaproteobacteria; order Xanthomonadales; family Xanthomonadaceae; genus Pseudoxanthomonas_A. Next base: position 12,144 of record JBQGFJ010000224.1, on the reverse strand, counting down.
GATGCACGCAATGTCTTGCGGTACTCGTATTTTTTATCGTCCGGGTACATCTGCATGTCGGCGGTCAACAATGCGCTCAGGAAATCCCGATAGGTCATGTCGACCGGCGGCATGTAATCCAGGGCGCGAATCATCATCCGTTGCAGGTGCCCGGCCGCGGTCACGCCCTCCTCCGCCACGATGGTGCGTGCCACCCCATCAGGACTTCCTTCTTTCAAAGGTTTCAGGCGGCGTTCCCAGACCGAGAAGAATGCCCGCAGCGCGATGGCAACCAGCAATTCCCCCCGGTCGTGCTCTTCCTGGAACCTGTCGCTTTCATACAGCCGTTTGTCAGGCTTGATATCCAGCGACTCGCGCAGGGCCGCCGTGGGAACACCATGCAGCACCGCGCCCATTTCCTTCGCCAGCTTCGCGAACGGTGCGCCGCCCAATGCCGTGGCCGTCAATTTGGCCAGCGGGATGCGCCCACCGCGCCCGGTCAATCCCAGCAACAGCCGATCGATGATCTCCTGACTGTTGAAGACGGACAGCAATGCAATGATGTCGGAGAACCCTTCGTGGAATCCGGCCTGGTCCGTCGAGGAAGGCAACAGGTAGAACGGCCTGAGTCCATCCAGTAGCGCGTGCGTCGTTTCGTGCACCACGATGTCATGGGACAGGCAGGTAAAGACCATCCTGCCCTTGCCATTGGGGAAATATCCGAAGTTCAGGCTTTCGGCATCACGCGAATAGAAGGCGTTGGCATCCAGGAAGGCATGCGGGGCTACCTTGATCTGGTGACCCGACTTGAACCCCCATGGCACGCGACGGCCAAGGGCACCCTCGAAGGATTGCAGGGTTGCCATCACGATGGCATAGACATTCTGTTGGTGGAAATGGGGGTCGCCCACCAGCTTGTCGATGTCCGTCACGTTTGCATAGACGTCCGAATCGACCTCGGTCCTGCGCGGGCCGTAGAACGTGTTCGTCGATGCGTCATAATCGATGACATGGACCCTGAAGCCCTTGGGGCCACGCTCCAGGCGCTCTGCCGGAAGCATTACCGTGGTGGTCAGTGCTTTTCCACCAGCCCCAAGGATGGAAGGATCCTGGGCCAGGATCGTCCATGGCCGCATGGGAACATCATGCAAGACAACGTCATACGACCACCCATTGGGCGTATTTGTCGAAGCCATTTCGCCACCCCGATAGCGATCAGCCAGAAAAAGAAGCCTGTGCGAGGCATCTCCAGCGCGCATGCCCCGTCACCTGCACCCTGCATTCATGAACCACATGCCGTTCATCCCTGGACATCTTGCAGTCCGTGATACCCGGCCGGTACCTGTGTCCTTCCCCTGCTTCCTCTCTCCAGCACATCCCGACGTTCCGTGCGGCGAGGGCCCGCGCTCCCCTGCGCGTTCGATTCGAACGTACCCTTAAAAACAGCGATGGTCTGTAGGAAAAGTCTGATTCTTGCCCTACTTGGCTACGCCTGCACCAACCAGCTACTTGCAGGCCTCTCTCACCCTGGCATCCAGCCGGCTCAGGCGGTCATAGTTCCTGTTCAGGCCCATGGCATCCAATTGCCGTTGGCGCTGTGCCTTGGCCGCATTGCAACGGGTCATGTTGCTGGAATTCTCGATGGGGATCATGGCCCCTGAAGCCGGCATGCGACGGCTTTGACCTTGACGGCTGCGGGCGGGATTGCCGGCCTCCTGTCGGCGCTTTTGCTCGGCCGGGGCACGGATGCGTTGCTGCTCGTGCGTAAGGGCAGGCTCCGGTGTATATGCCAGTGCCTTCACTTCGCTGCTGCCAGCTGGACACGCTGCATTCTGGAATGAGGCATGGCCTTTGGCATCCACGCACTTGCGAATGACATCCTGGGCGTGCACGGGCGTTGCAAGCAGCAACAGTGCGCTGAATATCCATTTCATGGCCTTCTCCTGTTACCAGGAGAATAGCCTCAGGATCACACATGCGCCAACACCAGTGGCCAAGTGTTACCAAAGCATGGTTCAAGAACCGGAAGGCCGAATCGAGGGCGCGGTGCAATTCCCTCCTTCTCTGTATGACGGCATTGCCTGCAGTGCCTCTTCCAGCATCGGGACCGGAACCGCATGAGTGACAAAATCAGGAGGAATCAGAAACCCGTGTCCGCGGCTTCGTCGCAACTCATCCGCAGGAATTTGGCCGCGTACTCGATGCGGTCAGCCAGTTCCGGATCACCGGGCACGAACGACAGGATGTTGGTGGGGAAAACGTGGCCTTTTGCACGTATGTCGATGCGGCCGCCATCGTTGCTGCGGATTACCTGCGCTTGCCGCCAGTCAATGAATTGCGGAGCGGTGAACTTCTGGAAGCCTTCCGTGTAGTCCCATGTCTGGTTACTCAATACCGTCACCGAGATCATGAAGCCAGGCTCCTCCCACGAAGTGCTGCTATGTTCGAAGAGATTCACCTGTGGCTTGAAATCGTCGATCCGGGTTGTGCAGGCATCCATTGAACCCTGTGGATCACCGGATGAAAGCGCCGTGACGGCAAACTCACCCAACGACTTCTCCACCACGCCACTGCTTTTCTCTTCCTTGATGGACAGCTTCACACGGCTGATCTGCTGGGTGTGCGTGCCCGTTACGTGGTTAGGCCGCCCTATGGCATCCACGAAGGTGGCGCGAGCGAAGCCCCGCTTCGCCATGGTCGCGAGGAATGCCTGGGCACCTTCGGCCGTCTGTGCGCTCTGCGCATGCACAGCCGTGGTCGACAGGAACAGGCATGCGACGAACATTGCCGTGCCGAATGAAATCCTTGCCTTGTTCATCAATCCCCCTGGATTTTCTTCCCCATGAATGCGCGGCATCACAGCGATACCGAAACGTCTTCGCGGAAACGTGGACGCACGTCCTGCATCATGGCTTCCTCGCCCCCGCTCCGGTTCCACACATAATTGAAATTGCCTTCCGAGGTGATCTCGCGGCCACTGGCCCGGCACCGCGCAATGAATGTGTCCTTCAGCGCATGCACGGCGGCATGGGCCTGGTCGCCCGACCCCGGCGGCAGGAAGCCCGGGCCACCCCAACCCGGCGGGCCTGGACGGGTGATGACATTCGAATAGCAAGTCGGATTGACCGTATCCCCGGGCTGATTAAGCAGGCTGATGGTGAGAATGAAGCGCAGCGGCTTTGCCGCAGCTTCGGAAGCAGCAGGTTTCGATGCGGCCTGGGCCGCCGCAGCCTGCTGTGTACGCAATTGCTGTTGGCGGGCACGTTCGGCAGAGGCCTGGGCAACCAGTTCGCGATCGCGAGCCTCGGCGGCGGCCTGACGTGAGACGTCCTGCGCCGTACGTACCGGCGCTGGCGCCGACTGTGATGCCTGCGCGTACTGTTGCTGCCGCACACGTTCGGCTTCGTGACGTTGCCGCTCTTCCTCGCGCTGGCGGCGTTCCGCAATAGCCCGCTGCTGGCGCTGGACATCACGGATGAAGGCGTCCTGTGCCTCGCGATCAGCCTGGTGCTTGGCCAATTCGCTACTGAGGGTATTGAGGAAAACGGCGGCCAGGTTCGGGGCCGGCGCAGCCACCTCTTCCTCCCAGTACCGTGCTTCCTCCAGTGCTGCCATTTGTTGCTGTTCGAATTGCTGGCGTTGCTGTTCGGCGGCCTCTTGTTCGCGCGTGAGCGCCTGTGCACGGCGTACCTTGTCGCCCTCGATCCGCTGGCGAAGCGTGGCGAGTTCCGCTTCGGACAGGCTGCGCGGGCCGGATTTCGGTTCCGCCGCAGTGATCACGGAGGCTTGTGCTGCTGGAGGCACGACGGGTGATGTATCCGGAGATGGCAGCGGCGGAGCGGACGCGGGGGTCGCTGCTTCGGCAACTGGTGCAGGAACCGAGGCGACTGCCGTGGCTACGGATTCCCGGTCCACGAGCGGGCCCTGGGTCTGCTCGAGCCGGAGGGTGCTGCTGACACGCTCGAACTGGTTGTTCTTGTCCAGCTTCAGCGCTTCCTCCAGGTAACGCCCCTCGGCGATCGAGACCCGGGAAGGCATCTTGAGAAAATTGCCACGGCGTATCCATGTGACGGACCCATCCGGCGCAATACGGCCATCGAAGGTATACAGGCCACCGTTGTAGACAGACACCAATTCGCCCGGCTGTTCGCCTTTGCGGATGACCGTCGTCCGCAAGGGGCCGCGCTTTTCAACGATGGTGTTGTCCGGACCCCAGCGCCATGAAGCCCGCTCTCCGTAGCCGCCGAAATCGGTGCCGAGCAAGCGTGCATAGACGCCCCAAGCCGCAGGGTCTGCTTCAGGCTCCGTGGCAGCCAGTGATTGGATGGACATCAGCCAGAAGGCACCCACCAGCCAGATGACACCCGGCCCTATTCTCCCGTTGAACTTCATGGCGCTCCCCTGCGCATGCGGACGCCCGGAGTGTAACGGGTAATTCACATACTCAGATCAACCCTGGCAAATGGCCCGCCAGACAGTACGCATTGCCAGGGATACTCACCAGCCTCGGCCACAGGCCGGTCCACGTGACCGGCAGCCATGGCATCCAATGTGCGCTGCTTGCCTCAGTAGTTGCCGACGAGGTTGAGGAACCAGCCCTTGTGGTCGTAATCGAAGTTGGTCAGGTCATCACTGAAATCGGTGAAGTTGTAGCCCACGCCGACGCGGAAGTGCTTGTTGATGTCGCGGTCCACGCCCACCAGCCACCCTTGGCGCGTACCGCCATCGTTGACCTTCAACCAGCGGTATTCGGCCAGTCCATGCCATTGCTGGCGCAGGTCGTAACGGATCTGTCCAGCGGCGAAGGTCGTGGCGGAGTCTGCCCAGGCACCACTGCCGCGGCCAAAACGGACCTCGCCCTCGCGTTGTGCTGCCTTGGCCGCGAACTCCCAGCGGTCACTGTACTTGTAGACACCTTCCAGTGACAGGATCTGGCTCTTCTGGTCGTACTGCGCCCCCCCCACCTGGCCCAGCGTGGACAGGTCATACAGGTGCGTGTAACGGCCGAACAAACCCCAGCGGGTGTTGTCCCAGGGACGGTAGGCAAAACCCAGGTTGCCTTCGATGAACTTGGCGCCGGCCGCCGCATTCAACTCGTCACGGGTATCGGCGTAATTGAAGCGAGCGGCAATGCGCCAGCTCTCATCGAGTTTATGGCTCAGGCGGTTGGTACTGACCCACTGTTCGCGTTGTTCGGCACCCGTGTCCTTGCGCCACTCCAGCTTGGTCTGCCAGTCCGTGTCGGCCGAGGTGCGGCCACCACTGACGCTGATGGCCCGGCGATCGACAACCCCGCCTTCCTGGTTGGTCAACTCGCCATCCTGCAGGGTGAAACCCAGGGTCCAGCCCATGGCGGGATAGAAGTCCATGCCGAAGATGTGTGCCAGGCCAGATTCATGGGGGGCTTTCAGGTACTGGCTCTCGTTGTACAGGTTGACCTGGCTGGACAGGCGCCAGCGTTGGCCCAGGGTCCAGCCCCCACGACGGACGGGATTGAACAGCGCGTCGTATTCCCCCTGATCGGTCGCGTGCGTGTAGCCACCATAGAAGGAATGGTTGGCATCCAGCCGGTACTCGGCATTGAGCGTCACTGCCTGGCCGCGGTCACCGGTGGTGGCTTCGGCGCCTACCGAGGACAGATTGCCGAACAGGTATTTGCCGCCCACGGTGAGGGCGTCATTGTCCGCGTACTGGCCACCGTCATCATCCAGGGTGAGCTGGGCGATGCCATATACCTCCAGCGCGGTGTCGAAACGATGGTGGTACTTGAACGCCCCCAGGGTGCCTGCGGCATTGCCGCCCACCCGGTCTTCTTCGATCCTGCGCAGTTCCCCGGACAGGGTGGCGTTGTCGTTGATCCGCCACTCACCGGTGAACTGGGCCTGGGTCAGGGACTCGGCATCACGTTCGGCCTTGGTGAAGCGGGTGTACAGGCCCAGGCGGGGAGACAGCCTGCCCAACACCTCCACACCGATTTCGGTAATGTCCTGGCCATTGTCGAAACGGCCGGTGGAATAGCCCGCCTCCACGTCGCGCCACCAGGTACCTGCACTCCACTCCTGCGTGGTCCAGCCCAACTCCTTGAAATTGGCGCGTGCCTCTATCGCCGTGGCCGTACCTTCCCGTTCACCCGATACCGGATTGAGCTGGGTGAAGGTGAAGCCGCCGTTGTTGGAGAAATGGACGGGGGCGGCGGTGGCTTCGGTCTTGGTGTGTTCTACCTTGAAGTAGGTGCCCTTGCCTGCCTGCAAGGTCAGGTCGACGCCCATGACACGGTAGTCTTCGCCAGCCCGGTTCTCGTCCACGTAGGTGGCGCCGAGTCCGACATGGTTGCCGAACCAGTGCTTGGCCCGCACGCCGGCCGTCATCTCATCGGCGTTGAAGTTGGAGGGTACCCATTCGTAATCCACCACCAGGCGCTGCTCCAGCCCATCCAGCGGGGTGTCGCGGGTCAGGGTGGGCAGGTGCTCGCGAGTGAGCTGCAACAAGGCACGGCCCAGGATCAAACGCCCTTGCAAGGCGTCAATCTCGTAGTCCGCACCCTGCTGCAGGGTGGCACGATGCTGCACCCGGCCCGTGGTCAGGTCGCGAATTTCCAGCACGACCTGTTCCGAGCCCGGCAGGATGTCGGTGTGGCGCAAACTGTAGACACTGCCGCCGGTGCCAATGAATTCACTGCGACCCGGCGCGGTCTGTGCTTCGGAAGCGAACACGCGCAATTCGGTGCCCGGATCGCCCCAGCGGTTGGTGGCATTGGCACGCCAGTCCAGCGCCGCGCCATACAGCGAACGCACGTACTGGGCGAATTCGGTGCCGGTAAAGCCGGTGTTGAAGTTGCCCCACAGCGCCTGGTTCTTGTCCCAGTCCACGCGCACGTAGAACCGGCCCATCGTGTCCACGTCCCGGTAGGTCGTGGAGTCGTCGCCATAGGTGGGGTAATACAGGTCCGGGTCCAGCCGGCGGAAGATATCCTGCGGATCAGCACGGGTGAAGCCATCGAAAAGACGTTCCAGATCGCGCTCGGTCGTATCCGCCTGTGCGGTGACCAGGTACCTGCCCTTGTACTTGGCCTTGCCGTAGAACGCCAGGCGGCCATCACTGATCACGTCGTCGGCATAGCGCACGTCATTGGCGAAGGCGGCCGAGGAGCCCGTGTGCTTGTTCTGCGCAATGGTGACATCGGCCAGGCCCACGGCGAAGAAGTAGCGTCCGCTGACATCCACTTCCAATGTTCGTGGCGGTGCATCACCCACGACGACGTCGAACGTGTGCTGGCCAACCGGCATCAGGTATTCGGCTACGAACTTGCGTTCCAGATCAACCGGATAGCTCTCGCCATTGATGCGCAAGGACTGGGACTCCGGCAGGTTGCGGCCCTGCACGCGCACGCGCGAACCATGCAGTGGAATGTTCTGCTGGCGCAGGCCATTGCCGGAGAAGACCTGGTTGATCAGCGACTGGGTCTGGGCCTGCTCGGCACTCAGCGCAGTCCCCAATGATTTCTCGGTGCTGTTCCTCAATGCATTGCTGCCACGCTGGGCCTCTTCCGGACTGACCAGTTGCAGGCGCTGCGGGTAGGTTTCATCGAAGTTGCCCCGGGCATCGTAGGCGCGCACCACGTAGATGAGCTCATCGCCCATGCGCAGCGGCTGCCCGGCCGGCAATTGCCCATCCCAGCGTGTCTCGGCCACTGCACCCGCACGCATCGGGATTTGCGCCAGTGGCGTGACCAGGTCCGCATCCTCGGCACGGTAGATCGTCAGCTCATGGCGCTCCACGAAGGCCGCGTAGTTGCTGCGCAGGTAGAACTGCACCGGCGTAGTGATGGCTTGCCCATCAAAGGCCACCATCGCGGGCGCCGACACACTGAGCTCGGCCTGGCCCAGGGTGGGGTCTTCCGTGGCCCAGATCACGCCGCCATTGCCCAGGGTGAGGGAGTACTTGCCCTGCGTCCCTGCGCTGCCCGGTGTCGCCGGAGTGGAATCGGGAACCGTCTTCAAGCTGCGCGTACGCGCCTGGAACAGCAATCCTTCTTCCGATCCGCAGCCTTGGGCACCGCAATGCAGGGCCTCGGAATCACCAGACTGCTGCTGTGCCAGCGCCGCAGGCACGACACCGGCCAGCAGGCCCATCAAGGTGTAATCCAGTAGTTTGATCTTCATCTTCTTCTTCATGTCTCGCCCCCTCATGGGTGCCGCGTGCCAACAGGGGCTGACGGATCGGGATCGATCTCCACTCGAACCCGTGCATGCATTGCTGGTTCCAAACGTTGTTCCAGAGCGGACTGGAGGGATCGAGCGCGCTCCAGATCCAGTTGCGCATTGCCCGTTCCGCCGAGGACCACCACGGCTTTCCCGTGTTGATCGATACGGGCCACCATGTCATCCAGTGCCGGCAGGTACTCGGGACGGAGCTGTGCGCTTTCCGGGACGAAGATCAATGCGTGCACGCCCAGCTCCACTTCCAGTTCCCTTGGCATGTCAGTCGTAGCGACAGGCTCCACCGGCAGCTTCACGCCAAAGTCAAAGCGCACCGGCAACCCGGCGGTAATGCGCCGCACCAGCGGGTTGTCCGTGGTGAACACACTGCCTCGCGGCAACGTGGACGGATCCACCTTGAAGATGAAGTTGCGGCCACGGGCATTCGTGCCACCGGAGATGCCTTGCAGGTGGTAACGGCCGTACTGGTCGGTCTCGATCAGCAAGCCCTCCACCGTGGCGATACGCACGCCCGGCAAGCCCTCCTCGCCTTCATCCTGCATGCCGTTGCCGTTGCGGTCATGGAACACCGTGCCCATCAACAGGCTGTCTTCCATCATGGGATCACCGGCCAGCACGATCACCTCGGCGGTGGCCGTGTTGGAGATGGATATCTGCTCCCAAGCACTCGCCGCCACCGGCATGCGGGCCCGGCCCTGCACCGTCTGGCGCATGACGAAGGCTTCGGCACGGTTGACGTGCACGCCCGGCTGTACTCCGGCACCTACACGCATCAGGTAGGTCAGCGTGACCTGCTCGCCGACCTGCAAGGTCAGGCCTCCGAAGCGCAACGGACTACCGCCCTCCACCGACACCGCCACGCCCGAGTCGGCTGTCACCGATCCCTCCACGTAGCTGAAGCCCGCCGGCGGCGTATCCACGATCTCGAAGGAGACCGCACTGCTGCCTGCATCGTTACTCAGTGTCAGCGTATAGCGGACCAGGTCGCCCGTACGTACCTGCCCACTGCCCGCCTGCTTGGTGACGCGCAGCATGGCCGGGTTTTCGGTTTCAACGACATCGGTCGGGCCGCCATCGCTGGTGCAATTGGCCTGGCATTGGCCCGGGTTCGGATTCCCCGGATCCACGCCACCGTCCGTTGCCCAGGAGGCATGGTTCACCGGCTTGGTACCCACCGCCGCTTCATTGGGCACGGCGGGCAGTGTCACCACGGCATTGCCACCCTGGGCAGGCACGGTGACCGGCACCACGCACACCAGCACCGCACTGCCGTTGCCGACCATGGGGAATGTCGCCGGGGCGCCAGCCACGGTGCACGTTGCCCCCACCGGCGCACCGGTGAAGGTGATCCCCACGGGCACCAGGTCGGCGAAACTGACCTGGGTGGCAGCAGAGGCACCGTGGTTGGTGAAGGTGAATACGTAGTTGAAGGCCTTGCCCACCACCAATGCGTCATCGCTGATGGTCTTGGTCATCGACAGATTCACATCCGCCGTGAAGGTCACGCTCACGTTGCTGTCACCGGCCACGCCGTTCACCTCGAACGACACGACCGTGGTACCCGCAGCCGTGGAACCCAGCGTCGCGGTGTAGGTGCCATCACCGTTATCCACGACCGGCGTCAATTCGGTACCCGCCAGCGAGCTGGTCATGGTCACGGTGTCGCCACCTGCATCCAGCGGATTGCCTGCAGCATCCTTCAACTGAACCAGGATGGTGCTGGTTTCACCTGTCAGCAGGCTGGTCGGCGAGGCACTGATCGTGGCTGTCGTGCCAGAAGCACTGCCTGCCACGAAGGTGATGCTGGCCGGGCTGTTCATCACGGCGTTGCCGCCGATAGTGGCATTGACCGTGTAGGCACCTGCCGTGTTCGAGCTGATCGTCACCTCACAGGTGCCGTTGGCATCCGTTGCGCAGGAAGCTGCGCTCAAGCTGGCACCCGCGCCGACGGTGAAGTCGACAGTTGTACCGGCCACCGGGTTGTTGTTGCTGTCCAAGGCGGTCACGGTTGCGGTGTGGGTTTCCACACCCGCGGTCTTGTCGCCATTGGTGACGGACAGGCTCGACGTGGTGGTGGTTACAGCACCGGCGACGAAGGTCACCGAAGCCGGGCTGTTGACCACGGCGTCACCACCAATGGTGGCGTTGACCGTGTAGGCACCTGCCGTGTTCGAGCTGATCGTCACCTCACAGATGCCGCTGGCATCGGTGGTGCAGGAAGCCGCGCTCAGGACCCCACCGGCGGTAACGGTGAAGTCCACCACGGTGTTGGCCACTGGGTTGTTGTTGGCATTCAGTGCGGTGACGGTCGCAATATGCGACTCGGTACCCGCGATCTTGTTGCCCGTGCTGACCGACAGGTGCGAGGTCGTTGTGGTCACGGCACCAGCAACGAACATCACCGAGGACGGACTGTTGGCAATATCCGCGGCACCCATACGTGCATTTACGACATAGGAGCCGGCAGTCGTGGCCTTGATCTCTACTTGGCACGTGCCATTGGCGTCAGTCGTGCAGTTGGATGCAATCGTCGCGCCAGCGCCCACGGTGAAATCAAACTTCTGTCCTTTCAGTACCAGATTGCCTTTCGCATCCCGCGCGGTGACCGTGGCGGTATGGAATTCAAGGCCATCGGCAATACGGTTGTCGCTACTGAGCTCCAGGGTCGAGGTACTTGCAGCCGTGGGACCTGCGACAAACGTGGCGCCGGCCGGGCTTCCCTCAATTTCTTCGCCACCAATCCACGCATGTATCTGGTGCGTGCCGGATACAGTGGAAGTTACCGTATTCACGCAGGCGCCGTTGGCTCCCGTGGTGCACGTATTCGCCCCCAGGGTTGCATTCGGATCTGCAGTGAACACAATCACAGCATCCGGGACGATATTCCCCAGTGCATCGTGGGCGGTCACGCTGACGGTATGTGCGGTTCTACCATCCGCGGCCCGGTTGCCCGGACTCACGGACAGTGTCGAGGCAGAAGCCAACGCCGCCCCCGCCACGAACTGCGCCACGCCAGGACTACCGCCAATGGCGGCATTATCCATCGCCAAGCGGGCATTCACGGTGATTGCACCCGGCATGGTGGAGCGTATGTCTACCGTGCAAAAACCGCTGTCATCATTCCCGGGGGTTGTACAACTGTTCGCACTGAATGTAACGCCACTGTCCGGACTGCTGAAATTCACGACCGCATTCCGGTTGGCATAACCGTTCCTGTCACGTACCGTCGCGGTAGCGGTGCGGAAGGCCACCCCATCAGCGATCCGCGTACCGGAAGCATCAATCGAAAGCGTGGAGTTGGCGGCTTCCGGCGGAACGCTAAAAAACAGATTGGCAACACCAATCAACTGGTGCATATCAGTCAATACATAGACTTGAAGCGCAAACATCCCGGGATCTGCCGTCACCGAAAATCCACACGTCCCATCAGGACCCGTAATGCAAACCTCAGGACTCGCGGAAATAGAATCTCGCGGGGAAAACCTGGGCTGAACCGTGGCCCCCGCCAATGGCTGACCATCGGTATCAAGCACCGACACCGCCACGTCATAGGCGTCCACTCCATTGCCATACTTTGGACCTGGACTTACCTCGAATGATCCAGAGCCAAATCTCGGAGCCGTGCTGGAAAATAGCACACGCTGCGACTCACGATTGATGGCTTCGCCATTGATCCGCGCAATCACGCTGGCTTGACCAGCATGCAGCGAAACTATACTGATACTGCAGACACCAAGCCTGTTTGTCGTGCACTGTGAAGTCGTTAATCCTTCAACTGGGCGATTAATATTAAATTGCACCGGAACAGCAGCCACTACAACGCCACCATCCGTCCTCCTGGCTGTCACCGTAGCGGTATGTGCGGCTATCCCGTCTGCCAGTCTTTCGCCGTCACTCATGACAAGCAAAGAGTTTTCCGCAGAAACGGGAGGGGGATCCACGAATG
>JBQGFJ010000223.1:0-4491 GCA_052040085.1 Pseudoxanthomonas sp. | reverse complement strand
TGAACGCGATGAACCAGCTGGGCAACCTGCCGTGGCCGCTGAGCTTCTCCTACGGCCGCGCCATGCAGCAGGCTGCACTGAAGCTGTGGGCCAAGGACAACGGCTTGGCGGCACTGGGCAAGTGGGAAGGCTGAGCTGTTGCCGACCGCCGCCTCCAGGGCGGAGTTGCAGTTGCAACCATGCTGAAGAACGAGTGACGCTGTTTCGCTAGCCGCGCACTCGGGATTTGAAAACACACGCTACGCCGGCCCATGGCCGGCGTAGTTGTTTGTGTTGTCTGGCAGCATGGGTCTCGTTCTCCCGGCGTTGCTGCATATGCAGCACTGTCATGAAAATGAAACATGTCGTTATTTGTGGGCGTGAAGCCCCGCTCATAGCATCCCGGAGGACATCGGCGTGACGCCATGAACTTCATGCGCATGCGGCCAATGATCGATTCCGCGGCATGAAGCCAAGTCTTCCTGAAACCTCCCCCCTGGTGCACCAATCCCCATGAATGTTGAACTACGCAGGTCGGCGACCTTCCTTCTGGTGGGCGCGTACTTGGCCGCAATGGCCGTATCCGATGCTCTGGCCGCAGAGCCGGATGCCAATGCCGAAGACAATGTCACCGAGATCGAAAAGGTGGTCGCCGTTGGCTCGCGATTCCAGCAGCGCAGCGTGGCGGAGTCACCGGTCCCGATTGATGTCCTGACCAAACAGGACATCCGTCAGAACGGATATACCGACCTCACCAAGGTGTTGCAGGCGAATATCCCGTCGTTCAACAGTCCGCATTCGTCGACGCCGGATGGCAACACGCACGTCCGCGTGGCGACGCTGCGCGGGCTTGGGCCTGACCAGACACTGGTGCTGGTCAATGGAAAGCGCCGCCACAGCAGTTCATGGGTCAACACCAGCGGAAGCAGTCTGGGCGGCGGATCGGTGCCGGTGGAATTGAATGCCATCCCGACCACGGCGATCGAGCGCATCGAGGTTCTTCGGGATGGTGCCGCCGCGCAATACGGTTCGGATGCCATCGCCGGTGTCATCAACATCGTCCTGCGCAAGGACCTGGGGTTCTCCGCCGCTGGCACCTATGGCTTCACGCGTGAAGGGGACGGTGCCGTCCGCGAGGCATCGTTCAATGGAGGCGTGCCACTCGGAAGCGACGGCGTACTGCATGCCACGCTTTACGTGCGTGATCGTGATGCCACCAATCGCGCGGAAAGTGACACCAGGCAGCAGTATTTCGGCCGGAATGCCGCTGGCAATCCCACTGCGCTTTCCTCTGCGTACGGGGCAGGCATCGCGGCGCCGCCCACGGGCATCACCTTCGACCCGCGCGAAGCGACCATCGACCGGTCTTCGTTGTGGAACTTCGGCGATCCCGAAGTCAGCGAGTGGGCCGCATTCCTCAATGCGGAGAAACCGCTTTCATTCCTGGCCGAGGGCACCGAAGCCTATGCGTTCGGCGGCTGGAACGTCAGCGAAGCGAAATCGAATGCCTCTTTCCGGCGCGCCGGCGAGAACAACAATGTGCGCTCCATCCACCCGGATGGCTTCCTGCCCTACATCGATACCGAAAGCACCAATCTTTCCATTGGCGCCGGCCTGCGCAACCAGCAGGGGCGGTGGACATGGGACCTGAGCCAGGTGATCGGCGACAACGAACTCAAGTATTTCACCCGCAATACGGTCAATGCCTCACTGGGCAATGCGAGTCCCACTGCCTTCTACAACGGGCTTTATCGCTATACCCAGTCAACCACCAATCTGGATCTCACCACCGATTTCGACATTGGCCTGTCCGTGCCGCTGAAAGTGGCCACGGGTGCCGAATTCCGCCAGGAGCGGTACCGGATCGAGGCGGGCGAGCTGGCTTCCTACGTGAATGGTGGCGTGAGGGTCCTGGATGGTCCGGCCATCAACGCCACCACGGCAGCCGGTTCGCAGGGGTTCGTCGGCATCACCCCGGAAAGCGAAACTTCCCGCAGGCGCCACAGCTATGCCCTGTATTTCGATACCGAAGCCTGGTTCACCGACAAGTGGCTGGTATCCCTGGCGGGTCGTTTCGAGGACTACAGCGACTTCGGCAACACGCTCAACGGCAAGATCTCATCGCTTTACAGGATCACCGACTCGTTGTCGGCACGCGCTTCGGCCAGCACCGGTTTCCGCGCACCGTCGTTGCAGCAGCAACACTATGCGTCCATCAGCAGCCGGACGCTGACCAGCCTGGACCCCAACGTACCGCCGCAGATCATCATCCAGGGCATTTTGCCGGTGGATACGCCGGCAGCGCGTGCACTGGGCGCAAGTCCGCTGGATGCGGAGGAGTCCACCCACTTCGCCGCAGGACTGACATACGAGCGGGGTGATTTCACCGCGACCGTGGATGGTTACCGGATCGAGATAGACGATCGCATCCTGCTGTCGAGCAATTTCACCGGTACGGCGGTCGCCGCGCTGCTGGCCAGCCAGGGCATCAATGCCGAGGCCGGCCGGTATTTCACCAACGCCGCGGACACCAAGACCACGGGATTCGATGTCAGCTTGCGCTATCGCCAGGACCTGCAATCGGCTGGGCGCCTGACGTACACGGCCGGATACAACAGCAACCGGACGCGGGTCAGCACCACGGCACGCCCGGCGGTTCCCGGCGTCATCAATACGCCCATCTTCAACCTGCAGGAGATCATCCGGATAGAGCGCGGGCAACCGCGTGACAACCTGCAACTCGGGTTGGGCTGGGAGGTCGATCGCTTCTCGGTCCTGTTGCGCACGGTGCGTTATGGGGAAATCGCCAGCCTCGCCTACACCAACCAGACGCCAGCTCAGGTCGCGGCCATTCCGGCCGGTTCCAGCATCGAAACCCAGCCGACCGCCACGGCTGGTGCCGCTGCAGGAAACGTGGATGTATTGCACATCCTGCAGCCGAAGTGGGTGACCGATCTCGACGTGGGTATCAAACTGACCGGCAAGGTGTCGCTGTCGATTGGTGCGAACAACCTGTTCAACGTCTATCCGACGCGCAACATTGCCAGCACGCCGACATTCAGTGGCAACGACACCAGTGGCGTGTTCCCCTACAGTTCCCTGTCGCCGTTCCCGTACAGCGGGGCATTCCATTACGTCCGGTTGGCCGTGCAGTTCTGAGCCTTCGTGTCGTGACAACCCGGGAGTCCTGTACATGAGCCTGCGTACCGCAGTTCAGTCCGCCATGGTTGCCCTTGCCATCGTGTCTTCGATGGCAAGCCAGGCGACAGAGCCGGCGCGACTTTCCCTCAACGAAAACCCCTTCGGCCCATCGCCATTGGCCGTGACCGCAATCCATGCGGACCTGGATGATCTGGCGCGCTACACCACGGATGCCGAGGTGGAAGCCTTGGTCGCCCTGATTGCGGCCAGGGAACAGGTTCCGCCCGAACTCATCGTGCTGGGCGAAATCCTGCAGCCGCTGGGCCTGCACTTCAGTTTGCAGGGAGGACCGGGCGGGGAGTTCATCTACAGCGTTCCCGGTTATCCGGCGCTGGTGAATGCCGCGGCATCGGTGGGGGGCGTCGTGGTCGGGGTGCCACTGGATGCGCGGCTGGAGAACGATCTGGCGACGATAGCGGCAAGTGTGAATGACCGCACGCGGGCGATCTTCCTGGTCAATCCACACAACCCCTCCGGGACCGTCAGTGACACGCAGGCATTCAAGGACTTCCTGCGCGAGGTTTCCCGTCGGTCGCTGGTGGTCGTGGATGAGGCTTACCTTGAATTCAGTGATGATTTCGAAGGCAGGACAGCGGTCGCGCTCACGCGCGAAGGAGAAAAAGTCCTCGTATTCCGCACCTTTGCCAAGGCGTATGGATTGGCCGGATTGCAGATTGGTTATGCGGTCGCGCCGCGTGCGGTAGCCGATGCCTTGCGAGCGCAGGGCCTGGGTGCGCCACGATCGCTGGACCGCTTGGCGGTTGCGGCGGCTACGGCGAGCCTTCGCGACACGGAATATCTCGGCAAGATCCATGCGGCGGTGGCAACGGAGCGTGACGCCTGGAATGACTTCTTCCGTATCCACGGCATCGAGCACACGCCTTCGCAAGGCAATTTCGTGTACTTCAACGCCCACAAGCCTACGGCGGAAGTCGCCGCCGCCCTGCTTGCCAAGGGCGTGGTGATCGGCCGTGGCTTTCCGCCGTACGACACCTGGGTGCGCATCTCGATAGGCCTGCCGGATGAAAACGCACGGGCGCGCGACGCCGTCCTGCAGGTGCTGTCGTCCACAGAGTGAATGGTGGGCTGGGCGCGGTTGCGGTTGGTATTCGCGCGCGACCGGCTCGCTCAGGCTTCCAGCTTCACCGTGGGCACGATGTTGGGCAGGATCTTCTCGAGCTGCGGTGCGCCTGGCTCACCCGGGCGCTTCCAGTTGAAGGCATTCACCGGCTGCGAGCGGTTGACCCACAGGGTGTAGTGGAGATGGTCGGCACGCGGGTCGTCGGAATTCGGATGCAGCAGGATGGTCAG
>JBQGFJ010000222.1:0-5661 GCA_052040085.1 Pseudoxanthomonas sp. | reverse complement strand
GCACTGGATGCAGTGGTAATGCCTGGAAGGCAGACCAAAAACAAGAAGATCAGAACTCTCACAGCAACCTCAGCCATTTAAGTGCGCGGTAGACGATGCTCTGGCGTTGCGATTCACTGACCACCCCTGAACCGCTGAACTCAACTCGCGCATTGGCCAGCCGGTGCGACCAGATACTGTTGTCCGCTCGGATGTCATCAGGCCGGACCAGACCACTCAATACGATCTGCTGGTCTTCACCGTTGATGACCAGCGACTGGGTGCCTTCCACATACAGTGTTCCGTCAGGTTGCACACCCATCACACGCACCGAAAGTTGCGTGCGCAATTCACCCACGCGCGAAGTCTCGGCACCGCCGGTATTGCCTGCCGACAATGCACCGGTAGCGGAGCCCTGGTAGCCCGGGGTCGAAGCTGATGCACGCAGGCGGACATCGGAACTGGCGTCGGTAGCTGCACCCGAACGTGCGCGGGCCGCCTCCAGCACGTTTACCGTCAGGATGTCACCTACTCGATAGGCGCGCCGATCCGATGCAATGCCACGATAGGTATCCACATCAATCAGGCTTTCCTGCGCGAGGCAGGAGAACGGGAGAACAGCCAATAGCACCAACAGCAAGCGTCGTCCCATGATTTCAATCTTCAATGGCCACCTCATTACGTGCGATTACCCGTGCCAGGACCCATTGGCCTGCACCATCAGGCAACACCTTCACCCGCTCACCAATCTCGCCATCGCCTTGCGCAGTGGCAGCCGTACGCAACTCCACCAGCCCTTCACGCACCGTCAATGCCACGCGATCCTGCCGCGCCACTAGGGGTACTGGCTCGAAATCGCCCTCCAATACCGGCTGACCGACACGTACCGCGCGGCGCAAGCGCAAAGCAGGGATCATCTCGGGGGGCGCGCCCGCCCGGCCGGCATCGATCACTCCCGCCAAATCGGTGCGCACCACCTGCGTGGCCAAGACATTGGCACGCTCTCCAGCCAATGCATTCCGCGCGTAGACAGGCACGTCCTGCCACCAGTGCACCGTGAACCAGACCATTCGCGATTGCACCATCTGCCCGTCCACCCAGACCTGCACCGGCACGCCGATCCTGCGGCGCGGCCATGCGCCGTCAAGGCCGCCGGCCTCGATCCGCACCTGACCATCGCCATCCACCTGCGAAGCCGGCAGACCTGTGCGTGGAATGAATTCCAACTCGCCGGCGAGACCCGCCGAGCGAGCCTCCAATGCCGCCCGTGCACAGGCAATCAACCTGTCAGGCGTCACCGTTTGCATCGCCAGGCAAGCCTGGGCGGCACAGGACAGCAACAATGCGATAGCGGCGAGGCTGAATTTCATCAGCGGCGCAGGTTGTTGATGGTTTCCAGCACCTGATCCGATGCCTGCAGCACGCGGGCATTGAGCTGGTAAGCGCGCTGTGCAAGGACAAGCCCGGTCATCTCGTCGATCATGTCCACGTTGGCCATCTCCAGATAGCCTTGCTGCACTCTTCCGGTACCGTCTTCGCCCGCAATGGACGCAATTGGATCACAGGAACGCGCAGTGGCCTGGAAAACATTGTCGCCACGGGAAATCAAACCTTCGCTTGAAACAAAGGTGACCAGGTCGATACTGCCCAGGACGGTGCGCTCACTGGACTCATCCAGCAATGCGCTGACTTCACCATTGACGGAAATGCGCATATCCACCGCACCCTGAGGAATCTGGATGCCGGAAGCCAGCCGCATGCCGTTGACCGCGGTCATGTAGCCCTGATCGTCGAGACGGAACTGGCCTGATCGCGTATAGAACCGATTACCAGCAAGATCCTCAAGCTCGAAGAAACCGTTGCCGTCAATCGCCAAGTCCATGGGACTGCGCGTCGGCTGCATTGCACCGGCGCCGAACTCAAGCGACATCGAGGCCACGCGCGCGCCGCCGCCATGCTGGGCACCGGCCCGGGTCATTGTTTCACCCGGCATCGGAATCGATGCAATTTCGGCGAAGTTGACCCGCCCCCGCTTGAACCCGGGCGTCTGCATGTTGGCGACGTTGTTGGATATGACGTCGATCTGTTCCTGTTGGCTGCGAAGCCCGGTTGATGAAATGTACAGCGCATCGATCATGGGTCTGATTCCTCGGTCAGTTGTCGCCAATACGGTTGATGCCGGTATCCAGAGTGCGGTCATAGATGGAGATCACTCGCTGTACCGATTCGGCATGTCGAGTCAATTCGATCAGACGCAAGGTCTGCTCGGCCGCATCGACATTGGATTGCTCGGTGGCACCCTGCTGGACGCTTCCGGTCCATTCAACGAAGCCGCCGTCATAGCGATAGCCGCCCGGCGCCGCCTGCAGTCGGGCTGGATCGGCCACATCCACAACCAGCAATTGCGCAATCTGGCTGTCCTGGCTCCATATCGCACCTCGGCTATCAATGCGCAGCTCGCCATCGGGCAGTACCAGATCGCCACCATCGGTCATCACGGGATCGCCGGAAATCGTGACCAATCGACCATCGGCGGCGCGGACGAACTGCCCGGCACGGGTCAGCAATACCTGACCCTCGCGCTGCACCACGAAGAACCCGTTGCCACGCAATGCCAGATCCAGAGGCCGCTGGGTCAGCTTCAAAGGGCCATCGCCTAGTTGCACGTGGCGGTTCAGGCCAGTACTGGCGGCAAAATCAGGAACTGCACGAACACCCTGAAAGCCCGGTGTGTTGAGGTTGGCTACGTTATGACTGACGGCATTGATACCCTGGATATCAGCATTCAATGCACGGCTTATCGCTTGGATCGTATCGCTCATTCAGTTCTCCTCAATGGGCATTGCCGACGGATGCGAATGAACGCACCATCACGTTGGAAGGCACTTCGTTCAGCCCGACGACGGCCACGTGCGGAAGCGAGCGCTGGATCAATCCACGCAGCGGGCGGCGCAATGGCGATGGGCACAACAACACGGGCATCAGGCTGCGCCCCATCATGTCCTCGGCCTGCTTGGCCAAATGCTTGATGAAAGCGTCCAGTTGACCCATATCGGTAAACAGCGACGAGCGGCCATCCGAAGACCGCTGATTTCCCAGCAGCGCACGTTCGATCTCCGGCGCCAGTGTCAGCACATGAAGGTCGCCGCGGGCATCGTTGAATTTCTGACAGATGCTCGGCCCCAAGCGCTCGCGGATGCGTTCGGCCAGTTCTTCCGGTGCCTTGATGGTACGACCGGCATCCACCAACACCTCCAGAATTGCTTCCAGGTTGCGGATACTCACCTGCTCCTTGAGCAAAAGCTGCAAGGTCTTCTGGATGTCTGAATAGGTCAGGACATTGGGAATCAGCTCGTCGACCAGGGCGGCACTGTGCTCTTTCACACGGTGGACCAGACGCTCGGTTTCCGAGCGGGTCAACATCTCCGGCGATTGCTGCTTGACCACTTCGTTCAGATGAGTGATCAGTACAGTGTCCGGCTCCACCAGGGTGTAGCCGGCCGTGCGGGCGAATTGACGATGCTCGGCATCGATCCACTGCGCTGGCAAGCCATAAGCAGGATCGCGCGTCTCCGTGCCTTCCAGTTTTGCGCGTGAACCACCTGGATTGATTGCCAACACTTTGTCCGACTGAAGACTGCCTTGTCCCACTCGGTGGCCTTGCACCAGGATTTCATAGGCATCGGCATCCAGCTCCGGCCGCAACCCGGTCTGCACCCTGGGCATCACGAATCCAAGATCACCGGCCACCTGCTTGCGCAGATGGGTGATGCGCTCGGGCAAATCACCTGTTGGCCCCAACAACAACTGATGAACCGCCGTACCCATGCGGATCTCGATCGGCTCCAACCGCATGGCCTGGCGCAGCTCATCCTGCGGCGAGGAAGGATTGGCCGACGAAGCCTGGGCTGCCGCTTCATCATCCCCGTCCTTGGCCGGCAGCCCCTCACGCCAGGCATACCAGGCCAGCCCCATGATGCCGGCCAGCACCAGCAACACCGGAAACTTCGGAAAATCCGGCAGCAGCAGGACTACCAGCAACGCGGCGGCCACCACCATCAGTGCGCGCGGGCTGGACAGCACCTGCTTCGGAATTTCCTCGCCCAGACGTGCATCGGCGGCAGCACGGGTGATGATGATGCCGGTGGCCATCGCGATCACCAGCGATGGGATCTGGGTAACGATGCCATCACCGACGGTCAACAATGTGAAGCGCTGCACCGCCTCGCCCCATGGCATGCCCATCTGGGCGATGCCGATGGCCAGTCCGCCCACGATGTTGATCAGGATGATGACGATGCCGGCGATCGCATCACCTTTCACGAATTTGGTGGCGCCATCCATGGCACCGTAGAAGTTTGCCTCTTTCTCGATCATCGCCCTGCGACGACGCGCTTCGTGCTCGTCGATCAGGCCCATGTTCATGTCGGCATCAATACTCATCTGTTTGCCGGGCATGCTATCCAGGGTGAAACGAGCCGCCACCTCAGCCACGCGCTGCGCACCATTGGTGACCACCACGTACTGGACCACCACCAGGATCAGGAACACCACGATGCCGACAACATAGTTGCCACCAATCACGAACGTGCCGATGGCATTGATCACGCGTCCGGCATCGGCGCCGTCCAGAATAAGCCGGGTCGCGGAAACGTTAAGCGCCAGCCGGACCATCGTGGCGATCAACAACAGCGTCGGGAACGTGGAGAAATTCAGCGGCGAATCGGTGAAGAAGGTCACCAACAAGATCAGCAGCGCCAAGCTGATGTTGATCACCAACAGCAAGTCAAGCAACGGCGTCGGCAATGGCACGAACAGCACCATCAGTATGCCTACCACCAATACCACCAGGGCGAGATCGCGCTTATCCGACCAAAGCAAAGACAGCATGCCTTTCATCGCACGGCAGCTCCCTTTCCTTGTGCGAACAATTGGCGATAGACCGGCGCAAGCTGTCCGTACAGCGCTTCAGGTACGGGTCCATCGATATCACAATCGGCATACAACGCGCGCGCCAGCGGCGGCACCCGCATCACCGGTACACCTGAGCGCCGGGCCATCGAACGGATACGGCCAGCCAGATGCCCCCTGCCCTTGGCCAATATGATCGGCGCACGCATCGTGCGCGGCCGGTATTGCACTGCCACGGCGAATTCCGTCGGGTTGGTCAATACCACGTCTGCATCGGCCACCCGCGGCAGGGCACGGACTTTCTTCAGCAAGTCGCGGATCTGTCTTTTCTGCTTGGACTTGACCTCTGGGTCACCATCCCTGCGCTTGGTCTCGTCACGCAGTTCGCGCCTGCTCATGCGCATGCGCTTCATGTGATCCTTGCGCACGAACATCAGGTCGGCCAATGCCACCAGGCCCAATACCAACAGGACATATAGCGAGGTTTTCCAGAAGCCGGCAAGTAACAATCCCGGCAACCGCGCTGGCTGGCTGGACGCGACCAGCGCCACTAGTTTAGGCGCAGCGGCTACCGCGAAATAGCACAGCGCAGCCAGCAACAGCAGCTTGATGATCAGCTTGCCCAACTCCCACAATCCACGCATCGAGAACAGGCGCTTGACTGCGTTGGCCGGATTCATTCGCTTGAAGTCTGGCTTGACCGGATGCGTACTGAAGATCGGCCCGGTCTGCAACAGGTTGGCCACCACCGCCGTGACCATAAGGGCCAAC
>JBQGFJ010000221.1:0-5195 GCA_052040085.1 Pseudoxanthomonas sp. | reverse complement strand
GGTCTCTTCCGGCAGCGCGCGCTGCGCATCACCCACCGTCTTGAGTGCCGGCACGAAATCCTGCGCCACCGGCAGGCGCCGGTTGCCCGGGGGTGCCTTGGCATGCTTTGCGATGAACTGCTTGGCGATGCGGTCTTCCAGCGAATGGAAGCTGATCACCGCCAGCCGGCCACCGGGCTTCAGGCGTGCCAAGGCAGCGTCGAGACCTGCTTCCAGGTCGGCCAGTTCGCGATTGATGTGGATGCGGATGGCCTGGAAGCTGCGCGTCGCCGGATGGATGTCGTGCTTGCCACGCGGCACCACCGATGCAATCAGGTCAGCCAGCTCACTCGTGCGTACCAGCGGCTGTTGTGCACGGCGCGCCACGATGGTGCGGGCAATGCGCCGGCTCATGCGCTCTTCGCCATAGGTCCACAACACGTCGGCGATGTCCTTTTCATCGGCACGCGCCAGCCATTCGGCGGCACTTTCACCGGATTCCGGATCCATGCGCATATCCAGCGGACCATCCTTGCCGAAACTGAAACCACGCTCGGCAACGTCCAACTGCGGCGAGGAAACGCCCAGGTCCAGCAGCACGCCATCCAGCCCGCCGGCGGTTTCATCCCACTGCGCCAGCGTGGCGAAACTGCCGTGATGGACCGCCACGCGCGCATCGCCCGCGAACAGATGTCCGGCATGCGCGATCGCTTCGGGGTCCTTGTCCATCAGCAACAGCCGCCCTCCGGGGCCGAGTCGTTGCAGCACGCCCTGCGCATGGCCTCCACGCCCGAACGTGCCGTCCAGATAAGTCCCTGCCTCTTTCACCTGCAGCCCGTCCATGACCTGCTGGAACATCACTGGCACATGCCGCGCGGGAAGGTGGCCGGCCTGCGCGTGGCGCACCCGGTCACCACCCGTCATAGCTTGAGTTCGAGCATTTGCGCGCTCAGATCGTCATCGGACAGCGTCTGATGGATCTGTGCGTGGTGCGCCTGCTCGCTCCACAATTCGAATTTGTCGCCCATCCCCAGCAGCACCGCCTTGCGGTCGATGCCCACCGCGCTGCGGTGGCTGGCCGGGATGCTGATACGCCCGTTGCCGTCCAGTTCCACCGGCGTGGCAGCACCCACTAGCTTCAACTGGAGACTGCGGTGGGCACGCTGGGTGTTGGGCAGCGCATTGACCGCATCGCGGACGCGCTGCCACTCCTTCTCCGGGTACAGGTACAGACTGCCGGCCTCGAACGGGTTGTAGGCAATGACCAGGCGGTTGTCGCACTCGCGCGCGATCCGCTCGCGGTAGACGGTGGGCACCGTCAACCGACCCTTGTCATCCACCGTAATGGCCGTCTCACCCTGGAACACGTCGCGCGCCTTGCACCCTTGGAAGGACATTGAACCACGAGAAACCACAAAAATCCCGGATTTCCCCCAGGCACCCACCTTAGGCAGCACCCACAGGGTTGTCAACAGGCTTTCGAGCAAGAAACTGCCTGTCACATCAATGAGTTGCAGCAATCTTCACAGGTTGGATAAAGCCTTATCCACAAGTTGCTGTTTCGTCTCAAATTTTGAGATTGAGGAAAAATTCATGGTGGTGAAGAGCGCGTGTCCGCATCTCACGGTGAAGTGCGAAGCGGCATCTGCCCCATCCCGGAATTGCGCAGCCGGCATACGCCCGGCCGGGGCCAAAAGCCCACTTGATGCCCATCCCGCCGGGGCAGCAGAGCCGGTATCCGGCCCGCATTGGCTCAAGGTCACGACGAGACCGCACAATGGACACCATGTGCCTGCTTGCCATCGCCTGGAACGTCCACCCCCGCTGGCGGCTGGTGCTGGCCGGCAACCGTGACGAATTCCATGCCCGGCCCACCGCCGCCCTCGCCCCCTGGCACGACCGCACAGGCGTAATGGCCGGCCGTGACCTGCAATCCGGCGGCACCTGGGCAGGTATCGATGTCCACGGAAGGATGGCCGTGGTCACCAACGTCCGCGATCCGGCCGCCATTCCGGGCCCTGATATCCATTCCCGCGGCCAACTGACCACGGATTTCCTTGCCGGCACCCTGACCGCCACCGCACAGGCTCAGGCCCTGATGGGCCACGCGGATGATTACGCACCTTTCAATCTGCTCTTGGCCGACACCGCGAGCTGCGAATTCATCGGCAACCATCCCCACGCAAGGACACGCCCACTCACGGCGGGCGTACATGGCCTGTCCAATGGCGACCTGGACGAACCCTGGCCAAAGGTGGAGCGCCTCAAACAGGCCATGTCAGCCTGGCTGGACAACAGGCACGATGATCCGGCTCTGTTGTGGCAAGCACTGGCCGACGAATCCCGCGCCGCCGATACCGAACTGCCCGACACCGGCGTGGGACTGGAACTGGAACGCGCCCTCTCCCCCGCCTTCATCCGCGGCACCACATACGGCACCCGCGCCAGCACCCTGATTGCCATCGGCCACGACGGCACCGGCTGGATCAGCGAACGCCGCTTTGGCCCGGATGGCCGCTTCGAAGGCGAAACCCGGCTGGACACACCACGCCCGCAATAGCCGATCTCGCCTGACGGCAGAAAACCAGTAGCCCGGACAAGGCCAAAGGCCGCATCCGGTGTTTGACTGGATTCGATGTGATCCCGGATGCGCTACTGCTTAGCTCCGGCTCCGGCTCCGGCTCCGGCTTTTGCTCTACCTCGCCCTAAAGCCAGCCGAGCATCGCAGGGCGATGAGGCCGTAGAGGCCCCCTTGTCTGAGCGCAGCGAGTTTGGGGGCCGTGCCTCAT
The DNA here is from genome assembly GCA_052040085.1 of Pseudoxanthomonas sp. GTDB lineage: Bacteria > Pseudomonadota > Gammaproteobacteria > Xanthomonadales > Xanthomonadaceae > Pseudoxanthomonas_A. The sequence goes on along the minus strand of JBQGFJ010000221.1, from coordinate 2,427 downwards.
TGACCGAGAAGCACAGGGTACCGATCCGGCAACGCCGGATCGGCTGGCGTCAGGCGAAGGGCTTTTGGTTCCTTTTGGCCTCAAAAGGAACTCGGGCGCAACGCGCACGAAACGCTCTTCGCATGATGCCGTTCGCAAGTGGATCGTCGATACCCCGGGCGCACCTCGCTTACCCGGGTTGCGCCACTCCATCCAGCATCAGGTCCCGGCGACACCCCACAGGGAGGCGTGCGCCGGAAACCCGGACCATTACCACTGGATGCCAGCACCCATCGAGAAGCCCCAATCGCGCGAGGTGTTGCCACTCGCTTGCGCCTTGTAGACCCAGCGGCCATCCACGGTGATGCCCGACAAACCCACCGCCATGCCGTACTCACTCTGGTAACCACCAAAGCCCACTGCCAGCATGCTCTTGCCTGGCACGTACGCCTGCGGGATACCGGCCATCGCCATCGCCGATGCCGTGGCACCGCGGTAACTACGGTTGACGCTCCACACATCACCCTGCATCTGGTTGAGGCGATTCTCGGTGTACTGATTGGCCTGATCGATGGCATGGCTCACGCCCGCCGTCAGCTGGTTCACGTTGACGGCATCGGTACCGGCAATGCCCGGCGCTACGCCACTGAGAGTACGCCCGCCAACATTCACTTCACCCGTGGAATTGCTTCTACCCACGTAGGCCGCGTTGTAACCGGCCTGGGCACCGATGGTGGTGGCCGAGCCCTGTCCCAGCGCAACGCTGTTGCCATGGCTGGCTACTGCGCCCTGACCAATGGCCGTGCTGTTGTTCGCGCTTGCCACGGCTTGGTTGCCCAGCGCAACACTGTTGTCGCCGCTGGCTACCGCACCATTGCCACCCCCCAGCGCATTCGTGCCCGAAACCACCGGAACCTCGTACGTTTCACCCTGGGTAACCCGGACCGGACCCGTGCCACGGTTTTCCAACTCCGTCACGCGGCTTTCGAATCCATTCACCGTCGACGCCAGATCCCCCATGCTGTCGCCGATCTGGGACACGCGCTGGTCAAGGTTGGTGATGTCGCCCTGGATATCCACGATATCGCCCTGGATCTGGGTGATGTCGCCACGAATATCGATCAGGTCGCCCTCGACCGCACCGACCCGGTTGTCGAGATCAGACAACCCGGCGTTGAGATTGCCCATCTGCGAATCGGTGTAATCCTTGGCCTCGGTGATGGCGTGGTCCACGCCCGCCTGCAACTGGCTGACGTTCACCGCATCGGTCGCGGCGGAACCGGCGGCCACGCCGGTAACCTGGCGGCCACCGACATTCATCTCGCCAGTGGAGCTGCTGTTGCCGACGAACGCACCCTGGTAGCTGGCACGCGCACCCACCGTGGTCGCCGAGCCCGCACCCAACGCAATGCTGTTCGCATGGCCTGCCACCGCGCCCGAGCCAATAGCCAGACTATCGAGTGACTGTGCCTGCGCACCCGCACCCAATGCCACGCCACGATCACCGGAAGCCGAGGCGCCCAGGCCAAGCGCCACGGACTCATCGCCATCCGCCGCTGCATCCTTGCCAGCCGCAATCGCATCCGTGCCGTTGGCACCGTCGTTGTCTTCGTTGCCGCCGCCCGTGGAGTTCACGCTGTAGTACTTGGTCTTGTTGGCTTCGATTCCGGTGCCAATCTCACCACGCACCAGTTGAAGCTGCTCTTCGGTCGCCGCACGACCGGCGGCAGCGAAGCCCGGAACCGCCAGGGTGGTGTTCGACAGACCCGTCACGCTGTTGTTCGCACCGCTCACCACCACCGTGCCGGTGGTCAGCCCGCTGCCGGTCACCGCGGTGGTCACCGGGCCACCGGCCACGGTCAGACCAGAAGTGCCCAGCACTACGTTGGCACCCACCGCCACGCCACTGTTGTTCATCACCGTCTGGCCAGTGGTCACGCTGCCGGCCGCGGTCAGGTTCAAGTCATCGCCCAAGGTGATTTCCACCACGCCTTCATCGTCATCACCCGTCTGCGTGACCGTGAGGTTGGCGTTGCCGCTCTCGAACCGCACCTCGCCGCCCGGACCGATGTTGGCCGTGTTGCCGTTGGCATCCTTCACGTTCCAGGTCGCCGATGACAGTGCCGTGCCCACCGTGCTGTTCAACTGATTCACGTTGACCGCATCGGTCCCGTTCACGCCGGCCAGCACGCCGGTGATCGTCGCGTCACCGGCATTGATGCCGGTAGTGGTCACACTGGGACCGCCTGCAATCACCAGGCCCGAAGTCCCCAGCGCCACGTTCGCCCCCACCGACACGCCAGTGTTGCTCACCACCGTCTGACCGGTGGTCACGCTGCCGGCCGCGGTCAGGTTCAAGTCATTGCCCAAGGTGATTTCCACCACGCCTTCATCGTCATCGCCGGTCTGCGTGACCGTGAGGTTGGTGTTGCCACTCTCGAACCGCAC
>JBQGFJ010000220.1:0-2368 GCA_052040085.1 Pseudoxanthomonas sp. | reverse complement strand
GCCTGCACCTGTTGCGCTGCCAACGTGGCGGTCGCACCCATCGCATGCCAGGCAATGGGGTTCTGCTGCATCCGGGAGGGGCTTTTATCTGTCATCGTCCAGTCGTTTTCCACTTCGGCACACTTGCCGGATAACGAGGATTCTTCATGATTCACCCGGAGTGTAACGAAGTTGACAATGCCGGACCTTGATCCTGCTCAGTGCCATCACACGAAGCAGGTCCACGCGCATCGCAGCCCATCAGGCGGACGAAACCCCTGTTTACCGCCGTATCATGGGCATCAATCAACCCCGGAGATTGCGTGTGACCGCCCTGATCCAGACATTCGAGCATGGGAACATCCGCGAAATCAGGCTTGCCCGCCCCCCCGTCAACGCACTTGATGCGGACCTGTGTCGCGCACTGATTGGCGCACTGAACGCCGCGATGGGCGATGGCGTGCACGGCATCGTGCTGTCCGGCGGCGAGCGCATCTTTTCGGCCGGCATGGACGTGCCATTCCTGCTTTCGTTGGGTGACGACCAACATGCGCTGCTGGATAGCTGGCAGGCCTTTTTCGGAGCGGCCCGTACGCTTGCCGAATCACGCGTTCCCATAGCCGTGGCCATGGGCGGTCATGCCCCCGCTGGCGGCTGCGTGCTGGCCTTGTGCTGCGACTACCGCGTGATGGCACGCAGCGTGGACGCGGCCAAGCCCTATGTCATCGGCCTCAATGAAACCCAAGTGGGCCTGGTGGCTCCCGAAGGCATCCAGCGTCTCCTGCGTCGCGTGGTGGGACCCCATCGTGCCGAACGCCTGCTGGTATCCGGCGAGATGGTCACGGCAGAACGCGCGCTGGACATCGGCCTGGTGGATGAACTGGCCGATGGCGCGGACGTCGTTCCGCGCGCCATCGCCTGGCTGGAATCACTGCTGCGCCTGCCGCAGCAAGCCGTGCTGAAAACCCGATCCATCGCACGCGTGGACGTTGTCGGAGCCTTGCACAACGACAACATCCAACTGGACCGTTTCGTCGAAGCGTGGAATGCACCCGGGACCCAGGCTGCCCTGCACGCCATGGTCGCGCGCCTGAAGAAGTAGGCGGCCTGCATCGCAGGCCCCCTCCACGCACTCAAGCGGTGCGTGCCACCGGTCGCGACGGATCACTGATCCAGCCACTCCAGGAGCCGGTATACACCTTGCCCCCGTGCAACCCGGCGTGTTCGAACGCCAGCAACAAATGGCAGGCGGTCACCCCGGAGCCACACATCATCACCGTGCTTGTCGGATCACGTCCGGCCAACAGCACACGCAGTTCTTCCCGCAATTCGGCCGACGGTTTAAAGCGGCCATCGCGCAGGTTGAGCATGAAGGGACGATTGACGGCACCGGGCACATGGCCGGCCACCGGATCGATGGGTTCCACTTCGCCACGGAAGCGCTCGGCAGCACGCGCATCGAACAACCAGCCACTGTCCTCGTCCAGGCGTCCACGCACGTCTTCCGCCGACACGATGGAGGCGACATCGAAGCCCGCCGGATAACGCGGCGCCTGCGGTGGCTCCGGCAGCACATCGGTCTCGGGGAAACCCAGTTCCCGCCACGCCGCAAGGCCGCCATCCAGCACCGCCACACGCGTGTGGCCCAGCAGCTTCATCATCCACCACATCCGTGCCGCCGCCATGCTGCCGTCGCCAGCGTCGTACACCACGACTTGATGGCCGGGCGTGATACCCCACTCGCCCAGCCGGCGGACGAAGGTATCGGGATCCGGCAACGGATGGCGTCCCAGACCGGCCTTGTTCACGTCCGACAGATCGCGATCCAGGTGGGCATATACCGCGCCCGGCAGATGCGATTGCATGTAAGCCAGTGATCCGGCCGCGGGCTCGGCCAACGCAAAACGTGCATCGACGATGCGAAGCGCATCTTCGTCCATTGCACGATGCAGGGTTTGGGCATCCACCAGCGTGGTCCAGTTCATGCGCGCCCCTCCAGCTTTTCCCGCAGGTTGAACAGAATGGCCGCGGTGGCACCCCAGATGCGTTGGCCCGGCCAGTCGTATTCCAGCACGCTGCGCGGGCGGCCACGATAGTCCAGCTCCACCCGTCGCAGATTCTCGCGCGCCATCAAGTATTCAAGCGGCACTTCGAACACATCCGCCACCTCGCCCGGATCGGGCTTGGCGACATAATCCGGATCGATCACCGCCACCACCGGCAATACGCGGAAGCCACTGATGGTGGTCAGCGGATCCAGGAAGCCCAGCGGCTCGATGAGCGATGGCTCAAGCGCGATTTCCTCGCGGCTCTCGCGGATCGCTGCGGCTACCGCATTGGCATCCGACGTCTCGATGCGCCCGCCGGGGAAACTGACTTGCCCGCCATG
>JBQGFJ010000219.1:0-6983 GCA_052040085.1 Pseudoxanthomonas sp. | reverse complement strand
CTATGCCGAGATCCGTTCCGGCAAGTTCGTCGCGCCGGTTCGTATCTCCGCAAACCGCGTGGCATGGATCGAGCGCCTAGTCCTCGATCATCTCAATCGCACCATCGGTGCAGCCAATGACAGCAAAGACGCACCATGCGCACGCGCTTGACAGCAGCGCCATGCAGGCGTAGAAATCTCTGCGTTGCCGCAAATTCGGCATCCGGGATTGGCGTCCCGAATCACAAGGCGCAAAACACGCGCCCATCGTCCGATAGCGGCGCGTTTTTCTTGTCCGCTTCGGCGGGCACGTATGCACGTTCGCAGTTTATGGCGGGCGATGCGGGAGAGCCTTCGGGCTCGCCGGTGCCTTGTGCCGGTACGCCAATCCCGTGTCGCCCGCCACCTTTGTGCAATGCAAAGGCGGCGGTCATCCAACTCACGGAGACCGCATCATGAGCACTACCACTGAAACCATCGACACCAGCGCCATCTTTCTGGATGTACGCGTCTGCGCCGCATTGACGGACGCCATCTGCAAGCACTACCAAGGCCTCGAAGTCGACCCTGAAGAAGCCGCGCTGGCAAACGTGGCCACCGATCTGGCAGAGCGCATTGACGACTTCATCCAGAACCTGCCCGTCGGCACTGAAACCAGTCGCCTTGGCGATATGTCCGGCCCCCTTGCTGCCAGCCTGCAGGCTGCGCATGAAGCCTCGCAGCAAGCCGTCAAAGTCGATGACGAAGATGCCATGGGCTCGCTGGTTACCCGCGCCAGCTGGCTTCAGATCCAGGCGCGTGATCTTGCGGAACGCCTGATGGAAGCGCTTTCTGTGAAGGCACAAGGAGGTGTTGCATGAACGCACCGATGCAGCAGGATCAGCAGCACGTCGAAAAAAAGCCTGACCGTTCGCCTCACTGCGAGGGGATATGGCCAGGCTACGACATGGCAGATCAAAACGTCTATCAGGCTGCCAAGCTACTTAAAGCCAGCTCTGCAGCGGAAACATTGATCCAACTGCTGGTGCGCGACGATCAAATGCGCACCGATCAGGAGGATTCCGAAGACATGCCCCCGCCATTCACCTCCCTCATTCGCGGTGGCCTTCTGCGCGCCTTGAGTGTCTGCATCGATCAGATTGAGGGCATGGCCGAACATCAGTACGACGCCGCAGTAAAGGAGGTAAGGCCATGAGCAATACGCCTGCTTCTTCGCGCCATGACAGCGGCCTGATCGACATGGCGGACATGCCCATGTCCCCAGCGTGGCACCACCTGCTGGCGCACCATCGCGACACCATCCGGGACTTGATGCGACAACATGCCGATGCCGCCGGGAAGGTCTGCAACCGCACCACTGCTGACGCGGAACTGGATGAAGTTGCGCAGCGCCTGGGGACAGCGGCCATTGAAAACATCGATAGGCTGACCCGCACCATGGAGGCGGCTGGCGTTCTGGCACCGAAGCGACATGGCTGAACAGCCAAAGGAAAGTGCGCGGAAACGTGGTGCGCGACAGCGCATCACGGTAGTGGATCCCGGCCTGCCACCTGCCAACGACGAGCCCAGCAGCGTTTCACTGTATGACGTGGAAGGCCGCAAGCGCCCGGTGGGTGACGTGTTGCTTGAACTCGGCCGACGCCATCAGCTGTTCAGCGATCCCGGTGGCGATGTGTATGCACAGCTGCAACACGACGGCCACCTTGAGGTGCACGCGGTGGAATCCAAAAGCTACCGCGAGCATCTGGCATCGAGCTACTACGCCATCGCCAACAAAGGCTGCAGCCGCAATGCCATGACCGACGCCATCGACACGCTGAGTGCCCAGGCGCGCTTTGGTGGTGATGTGCGCCCGGTCTGGCTACGCACCGCCCGCGAGGACAATGCGCTGGTACTGGACATGGGGGACCCGGACTGGCGCATTGCACGGGTTGATGTGCTGGGCTGGGAAGTGGCCAACGGTGGCGACGTGGCCTTCCGCCGTGCACACCGTGCCCGCGCCCTGCCCGTGCCCGACGACTCACCTGCACTGGCGGAAGGCTTTGCCAAGTTCTGGAAGTACGCCAACGTGGCACCTGCTGACCGGGTGCTGGTGGCAGCTTTCATTCTGGGTGCGTTCAAGCCGGAAGGCCCGTATCCGCTGCTGATGGTGTCCGGCGAGCAAGGCACAGGTAAGTCAACGTTCTCACGCCTGCTTAAGCGGCTGATCGATCCTTCCGCCGCACCTCTGCGCCAACCACCTAAGGAGCCGCGTGACGTGCTGGTGGCTGCCATCAATACGTGGCTGCTTTGCCTGGACAACCTGTCTTGGCTGCCACCGGAACTTAGCGACACCTTGTGCCGTATCAGCACCGGTGGTGCCATCAGCGAACGCACGCTGTTCTCCAACCTGGATGAAACCCTGGTGGAGGTACAGCGGCCCGTGGTGATGAATGGCATCGAGGAGCTGGCCAGCCGTCCAGACCTTGCACAGCGCGGCATCCACGTAGAACTGGAGCCGGTGAAGCGCGTACTGCCGGAAGCACAGCTGATGCGTGATTTCGATGCCGACGCGCCTGCCATCTTCGGCGCCATCCTCAGCGCGCTGGCGGTGAGTGTGTGTTGTGCGGAACGCGTGAAGCTGGATCCCATGCCACGCATGGCTGACTTTGCCCAATGGGCGTATGCCGGTCTGCCCGTCCTCGGCTTCCAGCCCAACGACTTCATCGACGCTTATCAGGCCAACCAAGATGCAGGCCTGCGCATTGGCCTGGACAGCTCGCCAGTAGGTCGTGCCCTGGTTGCCTTCATGGATGGCCGGCACGAATGGCGCGGCACGGCCTCCGAGCTACTGGAATCCCTGGGCAACGTGGATGGCGTGGATCACCGGTCCAAGCAGTGGCCACGCACGCCGCGGGCACTGTCAGCTTCACTCACTCGATTGGGGCCAGCACTGCGATCTGTAGGCATTGGCATGGGCAACGAGCGAACAGCAAAGGAGCGTGCAGTGAGGCTTTTCACAACATAAGAAGATTTTGCGTCATTTGCGTCATGAATCCATGGAAACCCAATAACAACGGGGATTTCTGATGACGCAAAGGTGACGCAAACATGACGCAAACCGCGTCCCAGTGACGCAAACCAGCGTGCAGTCCATGACGCAAGCAGCCACCGATGACGGAACAGTGACGCAAGCGACGAGGAAGAAATCTCAATGAAATCAATGGCTATGACGCAACTGACGCAAATGACGCAAATCCCGCCCTATTGCCACGCTCCACGCACGCCATACGGCATGGGTCCTTCACTCATGACGCGCCTTGCGGGTAGTTCGGACCGCGATTTGTCTCCAGCCATGGGCGACCCCAAGGGGGTTATGTTGATGAAGCGTGCACGGCATGGGTCCTCCCTAGCTGCTGCCCCTGCGGGTAGTTCGGACCGCGTTTTCGGGGTAGTCAGCGGCGCCAGGAGTTACTGAAATGGTTGCCCGGCAGGCTGACAAGGTGACCACGACCCCAAAGTCCGGCGTCGATGCCTTGTTGAGCGCACGGCCGTCACTTTTGCCCTTCGATCCGAAGGACATGATGGCCATTCGGGTCAGGCCTGCAGGTTTTGCCGCCATGTGCGGTGTCACCCGGCAATCGGTGTCGCAATGGGTGAAAAAAGGATGGGTCACGCTTGGACCGGATGGACTGCTGGATCCAGTGGTAGCCACACGGCAACTTTTGACGCATGCCGACCCTGCCCGCCTTCGTGCCCGGATATTCCGTGAAGCCACCACCACCCTGGGCGACCTGCGTGCACGCGTTCAGTCGCTGGAGGCCGAAGTGGCGGCGGAGCGCGCATGGCGCGATCACGCGATCCATCGCGATGACCTGGCAGTGCGCATATGCGAGTTCATTGACCGGCTGGAGACCCAAGCCAGCGAGTACAGGACCGCACATGACAGCGGGCGTGGTGGCGATTACCTGGACGTGCTCGCTGCCGAATTGCTGCAACAGCTTGACCCGGAAGAATTGCAAGAACTGCGGGAAACCTACGTTGATGATTCCCGTGAAACCAACACATGAGGAGTGTGACCTGATGGAGTTCAAAACGATTTGGCAGCGCGTCGCAAGCAGGCTGCTGAGCAGATTCAGGAAGCAGCTAGGCGCGCCTGCGCGCATCGTCCGGCAGCGAACTTGCCATTGGCCAGACCACGATCTGCAGGACGTGGAACCCGTAGTTACTCCGTCCATTCGGAGGAATCGACTCGGAGGAATCGACGATGAGTGAAGTCTCGATAGCAGCAACCCTTCCCCAGCTTCCCCACCCCGACTTCTTCAAAGATCCGGCCCACTCCATCCGGAGCCTATGCGGCGAGGCAATCCTGACCTATGACCCGGAAACCCGATGCGGGATGATTTACCGGATCGCGGCAGGCAGCTGGATGATTTCCACCGCCATCGATTTCGCAGTATTTGCGCTGATCGCAGCCGGCAGCGGCTATCGGATTGCCGAAGGTGAGGATTCAAAGCGCTGGATTCGCACATGCGATCCACACCCGGCTGGCGCCAACGTAGTCGACTTCCCCGGCAACACCAGGCACTGAGCAATCGCAGTGGGCAATCGCACCGCCGATACCCTTGCACGCATGCGGACGTGCCGCGATGCCGGCCTGCCAGTCCCGCACGACCTGGCCGATGCGGTGATATCGCTTCTTGAGCTGCTACTGACAGCCAGTGAGCGGCGCAAGATGCGCAACCGTGAACTGCGCCTGGCTGCACTGCTGCTCCCAGCCAATGATCCACCTTGGACGAAAGCTGGTCACCTGCTCAAGGAGGCCCGCGTGATGGCTCGATCGCACCTTGAGCCAGAAACCGGCACCGTGCGCATGCATCTGAAGCGCGCCGCCAGACTTGGCGAGCTCCCCAACTGCAGGAAGCAACTCGTGCGGATACTGGCTGCAAACGATGATTCATGGACAGGATGACCGTCGCAATGTCCATGGCACTCGCTCGACCATGGGCGCATGAACCTGGTCATCACGCTGTACGACGAAATCCGTGAAGGCGATGCCGCCACCATCCTTGCAAAGCTCAGGGACGCGCCCAAGGCAGACGTTGAGGTAAGGCTGAACTCACCGGGCGGCCTCGTGGCCGAAGGCCTTGCAATCTACAACGCACTCAAGCCGCGCAAACCGATCGTTTACATCGATGGCGTCGTGGCGAGTATTGCAAGCCTGATCGCGATGGCCGGGCAGGAAATCATCGCGGCAGAGAACAGCCTGCTGATGATCCATAACCCTTGGGTCACGGCCACAGGCGATCCGTCCATCTTGCGCCGACAGGCCGACGTCCTGGACAAGCATCTGGACGCCATGGTGACGGCCTACGCCCGCACCGGCCTGGCCGAACGCGATCTGCGTGACCTGCTGGATGCGGAAACCTGGATGACCGCCGAAGAGGCATACGAACTCGGCTTCGTCGATGAGATTGGCGAAGCCTTGCGTTACGCAGCACATTCCCCGGCCAGCTATGCCGGTTACTACAACACCCCGGAGTCACTCATGACCACGACTGCAAGAAAGCGCGGCGCCCGTGCCGCCGACCCGATCGAACCACCCGCGCCCGCGCCCGATGAAGGCGGCGGCGACGCAAGCAACACCCTGGATGCCTTCAAGAAGGGCCTAGCCTCCGATTCCGTCACCAAGGCCGCACACGATGCGGTGATGGAGGAGCTTCGCAAACGCAACCAAGAGATTGAAATCATGGCGCGTGGTCACCGTCACATCGATGGTGTCCAGGATTTGATGGTCCGTGCATTGGCGGACCCCAAAGTGACTGCTGCCCAGTTCGGGAAATCCATGCTTGCGATGCTGGGCGGCGACACAGAATCCTTTGGCACGAGTCATCGTGAGGTCACCGCCCGTGGTGGCGAACCGGCCGGCCGTGACTTCGTGCAGGCTGCCTCCGACGCGCTGGCCATGCAGGGCGGTATCCGTATCGAAAAGCCGCATGTAGGTGCTCGCGATGTCGCCGGGATGGGGCTGCACGGCATCATCCAGGCTTGTGCACAACGCAGTGGTCGCTATCACGGCAACAATCTGGGTGAATCGATCCGCGCAGCGCTCAGTTCGTCCGACTTCCCGGCCATCCTCGAAAATACGCTGAGCAAGACCTTGCGCTCCGGCTATGAGTCGGAACAGCAGACCTTCACGGCATGGACTCGCCTGATCGAGGTGCAGGATTTCAAGCTGCAGTCCCGCGTGATTCTTGGCTCCGCTCCGGACTTGGAGCCAGTCCACGAGGGTGCCGAATACACCTACGGCGCCATGGACGAAGACAAGGCGACGTATCAGGTCAACAAGTACGGCCGCCTGATCCGGTTCACCTGGGAAGCCATGGTGAATGATGACCTGGGTGCCTTCCTGCGCACGACGCAGGCGATGGGCCTGGCTGCCGCACGCGCGGAAGCCGACAACATCTACGGGACGTTCGGGCTGAATGGCGGTGCTGGCCCGACGATGCAGGATACGGTGGCACTGTTCCATGCCAACCATGGGAATTTGGCCAGCAGCAGCACGGCACTGGATGCTGACGCGCTGGGCAAGGCTCGTGTGCTGCTGCGTCGCCAGACTGCGCTGGGCGGCGGCGTGCTGAATCTTGCCCCACGCTTCCTGCTTGTGGCGCCGGAGCACGAGCAGGCAGCAGAGATTCTGCTCGCCGCCGCCGCTCGCAGCATGTCCCAAGGCAGTGACAATTCGCTTGTCCCAGCCTGGCTGGCGCGGCTGGAACTCGTGGTGGAAGCCCGGCTTTCGGCCAGTGCCGTCTACCTGCTGACCTCCCCGGAATCGATCGACACCTTGGAGCGCGCCTGGCTGCAAACCGATGGCGGCCCGGTGATCAAGGAAGAGGACAGTTTCAATATCGACGCCAGAACCTACAAGGTCCGTCACGTCTTCGGTGCCAGATGGCTCGATTGGCGCGGCGCGGTGAAGCTGCCGATCAGCAGCGGCGGGTAGATCTGAGGCAAGGTAAGGCGTG
>JBQGFJ010000218.1:0-1910 GCA_052040085.1 Pseudoxanthomonas sp. | reverse complement strand
GTCGACCGGGAATTCCTTGCGGATCTGCTCCAGACGCGCCTGCAAGGCGTCGGCAGTGGCCACCGTGTTCGCATCACCTTCCTTGTAGATGGCCAGCTCCACGGTTTCCTGGCCGGCCAGGCGAATGATGGCCTCGCGTTCCTTGTAACCCTGGCGCACATCGGCCACGTCCTTCAACCGCACTGCCATGCCGCCAGCCACGGCGCTGGAAGAACCCGAAGATGCACTTTGCACCGAAGCCGCCGCCGCCATGGCCGCTGCCGATCCGGTGGTAGCGGCAATCGCCGCCATCTGCCTTGCGGCCGACTCCGCCTCGCTGCCCGCCGCGCTTTGCCCGGTGACCAGCATCTCGCGGATTTCTTCAAGCTCCGCGAACTGGTTGACCGTACGCACCAGGTAACGTTGCGTGCCCTGCTCCAGGCGACCGCCGGACAGGTTGATGTTCTCCTGCTGCAAGCGGCTGATGATGGTGTCGATGGGCAAGTTCAATTGCGCCAATCGTTGCTGGTCGATATCGACCTGGATCTCGTCCTCCAGGCCACCGCCCACCTTCACCGCGGCCACGCCGGGCACGGGTTCCAGTTTCTTCTTCAGATCGTCGTCTGCAAAACGGCGCAGCTCGGTCAACTGACGCACTGCATCCGCTTCATCGGCCGGCGCCGTCTTGCTGGAAAGCGCCAACCGGATTATCGGCTCGGTGGACGGGTTGAAACGCAACAGCACCGGAGACTCGGCTTCCAGCGGCAGGCGCAGCGACTCCATCTTGTCGCGCACCTCCAGACTGGCCCGGTCCATGTCGGTACCCCAGGCAAACTCCAGCACCACGTCGCTTTGGCCCGTACGCGAAACCGACTTGAGTTTGCGCAGCCCCTTGGCCACGCCCACGGCTTCTTCCACCGGCTCGGTGATGAGGGTTTCGATCTCCGCAGGTGCAGCGCCGGTGTATTCCGTGCGCACGGTCAGTGTCGGGTAACTGAGGTCGGGCAACAGGTTGACCTTCAGGTTGCCCAGCGCCAACAGGCCGAACAGCACCAGGGTGACGGTACACATCGCCACGGTCACCCGCCGGCGAACCGCGAATTCCACCAACCCTCCGCGCGCCGCCTTCTGCCAGCCGGGGGAACCCGGGCCGGATGTTTCTGGGGTATGTCCGCTCATTGTGCGTTACCGGCGCCTTCGGCCTTGGCCGCCACGGCAGCCTGAGGTGCTCCACCGACGATCTGCACCGTGCTGCCATCGCGGAGTGCAATCTTGCCCGCAGTCACCACGCGATCGCTGGCCTGCAATCCCTCACGTATCTCGAGCCATTCACCATCCAGGTAACCCGGCACCACCGGCACGCGCGCCACCTTGTCGTCACGCACCACGTACACCGCCGGCTCACCATCATCCAGCAGCGCAATCCGCGGGATCACCATGGCATCCGGGCGCTGGTCGTAATCAATGGCAATGCGGCCGAACATGCCTGGCTGCAATGCATTGCCACCCTCGAATGCCGCGACCACACGGAATGTGCCGCTGCCGGAATCCACGACCGGCGCAATACGGTCCACCACGCCCTCGAAGCGCTGCCCCGGAAGCGCATCCACCACCAGGGTGACGGGCTGCCCGGCTTTCAGGGTGGCCAGTTCACGCTCGGGCACATTGAGCGTGGCTTCCAGCCGTGCATTGTCGATGATGCGGAAAATGGGCGTATTGATCTGCACGAAGTTGCCTGGCTTGATCGATCGCGATGCGATCACGCCGGAAATCGGCGCCTCGACGCCGGTGTAGGACAATTCAAGCGATGCCATGCGGTGCTGCGCACGCGCGTTTTCCAGATCGTACTTGAGCTGGTCCACATCATTGGCACTGATCATCTGTTGCGCCACCAGTTGCTGGGCGCGCCGATAGTTGTTTTCCAGCTTGCG
>JBQGFJ010000217.1:0-4610 GCA_052040085.1 Pseudoxanthomonas sp. | reverse complement strand
TGGCTGGGAATTTCCGGAAGCATTTTCATCCTGATCCTGGGCATGACCTATCTGGAATGGCGCAGGCGCAAGGCCTTCGCGGCAGGTGAAGGCTATGGCGACCCGGCAACACTCATCAACGAACCCGCGCCTTTTTCCGGTGGCAAGCTGGCAAGCGCATGGATTGCGATCATTCCGCTTTTCCTTGTCACGGTATGCAACAAGATATTCACCCTGTGGATTCCCCACCTGTATGGCGAATCGCATGAATTCATTCCCGCAATAATGGGCGCAACCGCTCCCGTCGTGCAGGAGATTTCCAAGGTCGGGGCGATCTGGGCTGTCCAGGGCGCACTGCTGGTCGGCATCCTCGCGGTACTGGCACTGGCCTGGAAGCCAGTCACCCAGAACTTCGCGGAAGGCACCAAGTCTGCCATCGGCGGCTCCCTGCTCGCCTCCATGAATACCGCCTCGGAATATGGATTCGGTGCCGTCATCGCAGCGCTTCCCGGCTTCCTGGTCGTGGCCAATGCGCTGAGCTCCGTGTCCGACCCGCTGGTAAAGCAGGCTGTCACGGTCACCTCGCTGGCAGGCATCACGGGCTCTGCATCAGGCGGCTTGAGTATTGCCCTGGCCGCAATGTCCCAGACCTTCATTGCCAACGGCGAGGCAGCAGGCATTCCCATGGAGGTCCTGCACCGCGTGGCCGCCATGGCCTCCGGCGGCATGGACAGCCTTCCACACAATGGTGCCGTCATCACTTTGCTGGCCGTTACCGGCCTGACCCACCGGCAGTCCTACGGCGACATCTTCGCCATCACCATCATCAAGACGCTTGCCGTGTTCATGATCATCGGGCTGTATTACCTCACCGGCTGGGTTTGAACACGCTTTCCCGCATGGCGCTATGATCCCGTGGGCCGCATATCGCGGCCCACGCGAAGATTGGGGTATCGCCCATGCTGCGGATATTCATGCTTCTGCTGCTTCCCGTTCCATTTGCCGCGCAGGTGCTGTCGCCACGCGATGTCGATGAACTGCCTGCGTCCGCCCCTTCACTGACATCACACTACGGACCCGGCGCGCATCAATTCGGTGACCTGCGGCTTCCCGTGGGCGAAGGCCCTTTCCCGGTTGCCGTGATCGTGCATGGCGGCTGCTGGACCAATGGCTACGCCACATTGCGCAATACCACACCCCTGGCCAGCGACCTCACCTCCAAGGGCATTGCCACCTGGAACATCGAATATCGACAAGCGGGCGACCGCGGAGGCGGATGGCCCGGCACATTCGTGGACTGGGCGAATGCCACCGACCACCTGCGCGAATTGGCCAAGACACAACCGCTCGATCTGGATCGCGTGGTGGCCATTGGCCACTCAGCCGGCGCACATGGCGCGCTCTGGATTTCGGCACGCCACCATTTGCCTGCGGCAAGCGAACTGGCTTCGGACAGCCCACTTCCCATTGCCGCGGCCATTGCCATCGACGGCCCCTATGATCTGGGGCATTTTTCCACTGTCGATGCAGACATCTGTGGCAAGCCCGTGATCGCGCCGTTGCTTGGCGGGACTATTGCGGAACAACCACAGCGTTACCGGGAAACCTCCCTGCTCGAACTGATGCCTTTCGACGTACCCCAGCACCTGGTTTCGTCCTCGGTCGTGCTGCCCTTGGCCGACGCCCGGCAATACCGGGATGCCATCCTTGCCCGGGGAGGCGTCTCGGAAATCGTTGTCGTGCCCGGTGACACGCATTTCAACGTCATTGCGCCAGGCCAGGCAGAGTTCGTGCCGGTGGCGGAACTGATCGAACGCACCTTCGCTGGCCTGAAGAAAACCACTGCCACCGATACGCAGCCGGATTGAGGACAGACAATGAAAAAGCGGGCCAATGGCCCGCTTTTTCGTGTCGCACGGAGAAGCTTTTCGGTGCGTGGCTTATTCAGCAGCCGGCACGCCTTCGCCTTCCTCGACGGCCTTCATCGACAGGCGGATACGGCCTTGCTTGTCGACTTCCAGCACCTTGACCTTGACCACGTCGCCTTCCTTGAGCTTGTCACTGACCTTCTCGACGCGCTCGTTGGAAATCTGCGAAACGTGCACCAGGCCATCCTTGCCGGGGGCGATGGTGACGAATGCACCGAAGTCCATCAGCTTGGCCACCTTGCCCTCATAGATGCGGCCCGGCTCGACGTCGGACGTGATCTGCTCGATGCGCGACTTCGCAGCCTGGCCAGCAGCGCCGTTGACCGAAGCGATGGTGATGGTACCGTCATCCTGGATGTCGATCTGGGTGCCGGTTTCCTTGGTGATGGCCTGGATGACCGAACCGCCCTTGCCGATCACTTCGCGGATCTTGTCCGGGTGGATCTTGATGGTGATCAGGCGCGGCGCGAACTCGCTCAGCTCTTCGCGCGGCGTGGTCAGTGCATTGGCCATTTCGCCCAGGATGTGCAAACGGCCCGCCTTGGCCTGCTCCAGCGCCTGCTTCATGATTTCTTCGGTGATGCCTTCGATCTTGATGTCCATCTGCAATGCGGACACGCCAGAGGAGGTACCGGCCACCTTGAAATCCATGTCGCCCAGGTGATCTTCGTCACCCAGGATGTCGCTCAGCACGACGAAGTCGTTGCCTTCCTTCACCAGGCCCATGGCGATACCCGCCACCGGCGCCTTCACCGGCACGCCGGCATCCATCAGCGCCAGCGAGCTGCCGCAGACGGAAGCCATCGACGAGGAGCCGTTGGATTCGGTGATCTCGGAGACCACGCGGATGGTGTACGGGAACTCTTCCATGGTCGGCATCACGGCCAGCACGCCGCGCTTGGCCAGACGGCCGTGGCCGATTTCACGGCGCTTCGGCGCACCGAAACGGCCGCACTCACCCACCGAATAGGGGGGGAAGTTGTAATGGAACAGGAAGTTGTCCTTGTACTCGCCGCTGACGGCGTCGATGACCTGGCCGTCACGGGCAGTGCCCAGCGTGGTGACCACGATGGCCTGCGTTTCGCCACGGGTGAACATGGCCGAACCATGCGTACGCGGCAGCACGCCCACCTTGGAAGCGATGGGACGCACGGTGTCCAGGGCGCGGCCGTCGATACGGACCTTGGTGGACAGCACCGAACCACGCATGGTCTGGTATTCCAGTTCACCGAACTCCTTGGCCAGGTCGGCCGTGTTCCAGCCATCGACTTCGGCGCGGCCAGCCAGCGACTGCAGCACGTCCTTCTTGATGGCGGAAATGGCATCGCGGCGCTGCAACTTGTCGCGGATCTGGAAGGCTTCGGCCAGCTGGTTGCCCACGGCCTCTTTCAGTGCGGAGATCAGGGCGCCGTTCTTGGCCGGGGCAGTCCATTCGGACGGCTTGGTGCCGGCTTCCACGGTCAGTTCGTTGATCGCGTTGATGACCTTCTGCAGCTCGCGGTGACCGAACATCACGGCGCCCAGCATGACCTCTTCGGACAGCAGCGCAGCTTCGGATTCCACCATCAGCACCGCATTGGCGGTACCGGCGACAACCAGTTCAAGCTGCGAATCCTGCAACTCCGACACGGTCGGATTCAGGATGTATTCGCCGTTCTTGTAACCCACCTTGGCGGCGCCAATCGGGCCATTGAACGGGGTGCCGGCCAGCGACAGGGCGGCCGAGGCACCGATCAACGCGGCGATGTCACCGTCGATTTCCGGGTTCAGCGACATCACCGTGGCGATGATCTGGACTTCGTTCTTGTAGTCTTCCGGGAACAGCGGGCGGATCGGGCGATCGATCAGGCGCGAGATCAGCGTTTCCTTCTCGGTCGCACGGCCTTCGCGCTTGAAGAAGCCACCGGGGATGCGACCGCCGGCATAGAACTTCTCCTGGTAATCGACCGTCAGCGGGAAGAAGTCCTGGCCTTCGCGTGCGCTCTTGGCGGCGACGGCAGTGACCAGCAGTACGGTGTCATCGACCTTGACGATCACGGCGCCACTGGCCTGGCGGGCGACTTCGCCGGTTTCCAGGGTGACCGTGTGTTTGCCGTACTGGAAGGTTTTGGTGATTTTTGCCACGTTGGTTCCTTTTGATGAACCGCCAGCGGCCCCTGCCGCCTGCGGATGGCCACGTTGGTGGCCTTGGGTGTTGATGGAGCGGAAACGAAAACCGCGGCACATTGCTGCGCCGCGGCGGGATTCGGTTTAGCGGCGCAGACCAAGCTTTTCGATCAGGGCCTTGTAGCGCTCGCCGTCTTTCTTTTTCAGATAGTCGAGCAGGCTGCGGCGGCGATTCACCAACTGCAACAGGCCACGGCGACTGTGGTGGTCCTTCTTGTGGACCTTGAAGTGGCCGCTGAGCTGCTCGATGCGAGCGGTGATCAGGGCAACCTGGACTTCCGGCGAACCGGTGTCGTTGGTGCTGCGCTTGTTGTCTTCAATGACTTTCTGGGTATCGATGGACATGATTTTTCTCTGGAGATGCGTGGCCTGCAGAAACGTCCCGACTACGTGGAAGCAGTCCTGGTGCGTACCGCACGACTCGCCGTTTGCGAAAGGAATGTGCCGGAAAATGGCCGCGGTATTGTAGTCGCCCGGGCCTTTTGAAACAAGGCTTTAATGCTGCCTGGCGGAATGCAGCCCTGGTTCAGCCCTGCA
>JBQGFJ010000216.1:0-3485 GCA_052040085.1 Pseudoxanthomonas sp. | reverse complement strand
TCGTGCGCGCCGGCGCGGACGTTGGGAATGTCGTCGGCGGTGATCGGCGGGTAATGGATGGGACGCAGGATGGAGTTGCCGGAGTCGGTCTTGTCGGCGAAGAAATGTTCCGGAAGGTTGATGTGCAGGGCCAGCGCGGAGAGCACGCGTGAGCCAAGCTTGTCCAGCGCTTGGTACAGGCCGTAGCCATGTTCACGGAAACCCGGTACTTCGTCTGGCCACAAATTCGGCGGCATGACGTCACGGTACTTGGAGTCGTCGGGAATCTCGCGGCCGATATGCCAGAACTCCTTCAGGTCGAAGTGTTTGGAATCCTTGGCCGTTTCCACGCCGAATGCCGTATAGCCTCGCGCACCGCCACCGCCGGCAACGTGGTACTTCTTCTTGGTTTCCTCCGGCAATGCGAAGAATGCCCGGAAGGTTTCATACGCGGCATCGATCTGCGCTTGCGGGATGCCGTGGTTGCGGATGCCGGCAAAGCCCCACTCGCGGTAGGCCGCACCCAGCTCGGCCACGAAGGTGTCGCGATCGGTGTCATAGCGGGTGATGTCGAGGGTGGGAATTCGCGAACTCATGTTACGGCTCCGGAAAATTTCAGGTCATTGCGCCACAGTGGCGCAGACCGGGCATTGATCCCGGTCAACTCAGGCGACGGCGCGAACCGCGTCTGCCAGGTGCTCAAGCGTGGATTGCATCAAGGCATCGTCGTCCGCTTCCACCGTGACCCGGATCACCGGCTCGGTGCCGGAGGGTCGCAGGAAGGCACGTCCCCTGCCCTCGACGGCGGACTGCGCCTGACGCAAGGCAGCTTGCACGCTTTCGGCTTCCGCAGGCTTTCCGCCGTTGGCAAAGCGCACGTTGATGGTCTTCTGCGGCAACTTCTGCACACCTTGCAAGGCCTGGGCCAGGCTCAAACCACGACGGCGGAGTGATTCCAGCACCTGCAAGGCGCTGATGATACCGTCGCCCGTGGTAGTGCGATCCAGGCACAGCAAGTGCCCGGAGGCTTCACCACCCAGCGTGCCGCCACGTTCCAACAGGGCCTGGTGGACGTAACGATCACCCACCTTGGTCCTGACGAATTCGATGCCCGCCTGCCCCAGCGCGCGCTCCAACCCGTAATTAGTCATCAAAGTTCCGACCACCGGCCCCTGCAACCGGCCTTGCGATTGCCAATCCAACGCCAGCACGTACAACAGGTCATCACCATCGCACACACGACCTTCGCCATCGACGAACAACAGGCGATCACCGTCACCGTCGAATGCGATGCCCAGGTCGGCACCGATTTCGCGCACGCGTGCAGCCAAGCGCTCTGGATGCATTGAGCCCACGCCATCGTTGATGTTGGTGCCGTTGGGTTCCACCCCGATGGCATCGACGCTGGCATCCAGTTCACGCAGCACCAGCGGACCCACTTGATAGGTGGCGCCGTGCGCGCAGTCCACCACGATGCGCATGCCGGACAAATTGAAGTCGCGCGGCACCGAATTCTTGCAAGCTTCCACATAACGTCCGATGGCGTCCCGCGTGCGCACGGCCTTGCCCAACTGCTCCGAGGGCACGGTGATGAACGGATGTTCCAGTGCCGCCTCGATGGCCAGCTCCATGGCGTCGTCCAGCTTTTCACCCTGGGCCGAAAAGAACTTGATGCCGTTGTCGTGGTGTGGGTTGTGCGAAGCGGAAATCACGATACCGCCTGCGGCACGCATGGTGCGCGTCAGGTGCGCGACTGCCGGTGTCGGCATGGGGCCCATCAGCTGCACGTGGACACCGGCGGCGACCAGCCCGGCTTCCAGCGCAGCCTCGAACATGTAGTTCGAAATCCGCGTGTCCTTGCCGATGATGACCAAGGGTTTGCGTATGTCACCTTCGATCAGCGCCATTTCGCGCAAGGCATGGCCATAGGCGTTGCCCAGCCGCAGCATGAAGTCCGCCGAGATCGGCGCTTCCCCGACACGGCCGCGGATTCCATCCGTACCGAAGTACTTTCGCGTCATGCAGCATCCACCAGTGCGCTGTCTTCCGGTTTGGGTTGCTTCATCAGCATGGCCAGCAGGTCAGCCAGATGGTCGCGCATCTCGCGACGGTCGCAGATCTGGTCGATGGCACCGTGTTCCAGCAGGAACTCGGAACGCTGGAAGCCCTCGGGCAGTGTTTCGCGCACGGTCTGTTCGATCACGCGCGGACCGGCGAAACCGATCAGCGCCTCGGGTTCGGCCAGGTTGATGTCACCCAGCATGGCGAACGAAGCCGAGACACCGCCCGTGGTGGGGTGTGTCATCACCGAGATGTAAGGCAAGCCGGCTTCACGCAGCCTGCCCAGCGCGGCCGATGTTTTCGCCATCTGCATCAGCGAGAACAGGCTTTCCTGCATGCGTGCACCACCACTGGCGGAGAACGACACGAAAGGGCTGTCGGCTTCCAGCGCGGTTTCCGCCGCACGGGTGAAACGTTCGCCCACCACCGAGCCCATTGATCCGCCCATGAAGGCGAAATCGAAGGCACAGGCCACCAGCGGCCGTCCCTTCAACTTGCCGATCAAGGCGACCAGTGCATCGCGTTCACCCGAGGACTTCTGCGATGCCTTGATACGGTCGGCGTATTTCTTTTGATCCCTGAACTTGAGGATGTCGGTCGGGCCCAGTTCGGCACCGATCTCGAGGATCTCGCCATCGTGGTCGAACAGCGCCGCAAGACGCGCACGGGCGCGGATGGGCATGTGGAAATCGCACTTGGGGCAGACTTCCAGATTCTCTTCCAGTTCCTTGCGGTACAGGACCGCACTGCAACGGTCGCACTTCTCCCACAAACCTTCGGGAACACTGCGCTTGCTCTTGGCGGTGTTCCCCTGGGTGCGAATGCCCGCAGGCATCAATTTGCTCAGCCAGCTCATGCGTTGGTATCTGTCCGGAACCGTATTCGCACCAGTTTAGCGCACCCGGCCCCGCACACGATCAAGACGGCTCAGCCAGCATCCAGTGCCTGCCGCAAGGGGGTCAGGAAGGCCGTGGCAAGTCGGGCGGCCCCCTCCGGATCAGCGGCCTCGCCCAACGTGGCCACCAGTGCGCTGCCCACCACAACGCCGTCGGCATCGGTCCCCATGGCACGTGCGCTGGCGGCATCGCGGATGCCGAATCCGGCCACCACGGGGACCCGTGAACCAGCCCGGATATCCCGCAACCGGCTGCTGGCCGCCTGGGTGTCCAGGCGATCCGAGGCACCGGTCACCCCGGCGAAACTGACGTAGTACAGGTAACCCTGCGCGGTTTCGCACAGCATGCGGAGACGTTCGGGCGATGTGGTGGGCGATGCCAGCGCGATCAGCGCCAAACCATGGTGGTTGAAGACAGCCCGGGTATCAGCGGCTTCTTCCGGAGGCAGGTCCACCAAAAGCACCCCATCCACGCCGGCTTCCACGGCCTCCTGGGCAAAGCGCGCGGCACCGTGGATTTCCACTGGATTGAGGTAACCCATCAGGACCA
>JBQGFJ010000215.1:0-2267 GCA_052040085.1 Pseudoxanthomonas sp. | reverse complement strand
TTCCACGCCGGGCGAAGCCGCCAGCAGTTCACGCGCTTCCTCCACGGTGATCTTGTCGCGGGTCTCGATGGCCACCGCTTCGGAGTGGCCGTAGAACACCGGCACGCGCACTGCGGTGGGGTTCACCTGGATGCTGTCGTCGCCCAGGATCTTGCGGGTTTCCCAGACCAGCTTCATTTCTTCCTTGGTGAAGCCGTTGTCCAGGAAGTCGTCGATGTGCGGGATCAGGTTGAAGGCGATCTGCACCGGGAAACGCTGCGGGTCGATGTCCTGGAAATTGAGCAATTGCCCGGTCTGCCGGCCCAGCTCTTCCAGTGCCGAACGGCCGCCGCCGGACACCGATTGGTAGGTGGCCACGTTGATGCGCTGGATGCCGGCCTTGCGGTGCAGCGGTGCCAACGCCACCAGCATCTGCATGGTGGAGCAGTTGGGATTGGCGATGATGCCGCGCGGACGGTTCTGCACCTGCTCCGGGTTCACTTCGCTGACCACCAGCGGCACGTCGTCGTCGTAACGGAAGGCCGAGGAGTTGTCGATGACCACGGCGCCGGCTGCGGCGAACTTCGGCGCGTATTCCTTGGAAACGCTGCCGCCCGCGGAGAACAGCGCGATGTCGACCACGGAAGGATCGAAGGTCGCCAGGTCCAGCACGGTGACGTCCCTGCCCTTGAACTGGACATCGCCGCCGGCGGAACGCTCGGAAGCCAGCGGGTACAGGGTGCCGATCGGGAAATTGCGTTCGGCCAGGATGCTCAGCATGGTTTCGCCGACGGCGCCGGTAGCGCCAACGATGGCGACGTTGAACGTGCGGTTTTCATTGCTCATGGTGGATTCTTCTGCTCGATTCTGGATGTGGGGGTGCGAACGGAACGGCGGACGGGGTTCGGGGAACCTCCGGGATCTGGCCGCGAGGTTCCCTATCGTTTGGGCGCGATGGTTTTGGTGCCCTTGGCACCCATGCCGATAATGTCGGCCGCATTGATGGCGGTGGGCGGATCACCTGCCCGTGGGCCATGGCCCAGCGCGGCAATCAGGTTATCGACCGCCAGCGTGGCCATCGCCCGCCGCGTAGACAGGCTGGCGCTACCCACGTGCGGGGTCAGCACCACGTTGCGCAAGGCCAGCAACTTGGGATTGATGGCGGGCTCACCTTCGAACACGTCCAGCCCGGCGGAAAACAGCTTGCCCGCGGCCAGTGCTGTCGCCAATGCGTCCTCGTCGACCAAGCCGCCGCGTCCGATATTGATGAGCGTGGCAGTGGACTTCATTTTCGCGAGGGCGGCGGCGTCGATGACGTGGTGGGTGGCGGGCGAATACGGCACGACCAGTACAAGATGATCGGCCTGCTGCAGGAGTGTATCGAAGTCCACGTACCCGGCACGACAGTTGCTTTCGATACTTTCCGGCAGGCGGCTGCGGTTGTGGTACAGCACGCGCATGCCGAACCCGTATGCAGCGCGTTGCGCGATGCCCTGCCCGATCCGGCCCATGCCCAGGATGCCCAGCGTGCTGCCGTGCACGTCCACGCCCAGCAGGGTGTCGAACGACCACTGCGTCCATTGGCCTTCGCGCAGCCAGCGCTCGGCTTCAGTGACACGGCGCGCGGCCGCCATCAGCAGCGTGAAGGCCATGTCCGCGGTGGTATCCGTCAGCACGTCAGGCGTGTTGGTGGCGACGATGTTGCGTACCGTGAGTGCCGTGATATCCAGGTTGTTGTAACCGACGCCGACGTTGGCGATGGCGCGCAGTCGCCCGGCGTTTGCCACTTCCGCCATGCCGATGCGTTCGTTGAGGGTCACCAGCGCGCCATCGGCCTCCTGCAGCGCCGATGCAATCCGTGCTGGCGTCCACGTGGTGACGTCATGCGTGGCAGTGACGTCGAAATATTCCGCCAGCCGTTCGACGATATCGCCGAACAGCGGCTGCGACACCCAGACCCGGGGCCGCGCCTCAGCCACCGGCCGAGGGCGGGATGCGCGGCGACACGTCGCCCACGTCACCGCATTGCGCGCGATGGCGCAGCGCCTGGTCCATCAACACCAGCGCCAGCATGGCCTCGCAGATGGGCGTGGCGCGAATGCCCACGCAAGGGTCGTGGCGGCCCGTGGTGACGATGTCCACCACGTTGCCCGCCGTATCCACGCCTTCCACCGGCAGGCGCAGGCTGGACGTGGGCTTGAATGCCACCGACACCACGACTTGCTGCCCGGTGCTGATGCCGCCCAGCACGCCGCCGGCATGGTTGGACAGGAAGCCGGCAGGCGTCA
>JBQGFJ010000214.1:0-2401 GCA_052040085.1 Pseudoxanthomonas sp. | reverse complement strand
AGTTCCAGGTCGCGCTCGAACTGGACCACCTGGCCTTCGTCCATCAAGGAGTAGGCGATCTTTTTGACCATGCCGGCTGGCAGGCCCGTGTTGCCGAGCGGGTACAGCTTGCCCTCGATCTTGATGTAGACCGGTGCCCCGGTGGTCAGGAACATGTCCGACGCACGTTTCTCGGTCATCAGCTTCAGGAAATAGCCGATGTCCATGTGTCATTCTCCCCGAATCGATACGTGGCACATTTGCATGTGCGTGGCAGGCTTCCGACAATGGCCGCGTATTTCGATCCCTCGAACACGGCACCCCAATGAACAGTAGCTTCGCACAAAACCGATTGCGCCTGCATGGGGCGGGGCCAATCCTGGCCATGGCAATGATGGTTTTTGCCGGGGCGGCGCACGCGCAATCCGTGCCCACGCCGGAACTCCAGTTGGCCCAGCAGGCCGTAAGCCGTGCAGGCCAGGCGGATGCCGACCACTATGCTCCGGAACTGTTGGCCAGTGCCCGGCAGGACCTGGCACAGGCGCAGGCAGCGCTGGACAAGCGTGACAAGCGTACGGCGCAGGACCTTGCGCTGCGGAGTGCGGCTTCTGCCGATCTGGCGCGCATGCGCAGCCAGGAGGCGGTGGCGACCACTGAACTCAAGGCGCGCCAGGACGAAGTTCGCCGTCTGAAACGCGAGTTGGCGGCGGGAGGCGAGTCATGAGGCGCCTGCCTGAAATCCTGCTGTGGCTGGCCCTGGCATTCGCATGGCCGCTGACGGTCTCTGCACAGGAAGTGACCGCCGAGCAATTGGCACAACGGCTGGCGGCATTGCAATCGGATCCGGATCTGGCCGAGCGTATTCCCCACGAAATCCTGCAGGCCCAACAGGCCGTGGACGTCCTGGCGAAAGCACGCAGCCGCCAGCGTGCCGCCGCGGCTGCCGTGGCCGACATTCGTGTGGAGATCGCCGAAACCGCCTTGCGTACCCATGCGGCGCGGCGCGAACTGGAAGAACTGGATCGCACCCGCAACCAGTTGTTGCTGGACATCAGTCGCCGCGATGCCGAACGCGCCCGCCAGGAGGCCGAGCGTCTGCGTGTCCTTGCCCAGATCCAGGCCGAGGAAAGCGAACGCCTGCGTCTGGCGGCGGAGTCCGAGCAACTGGCGCGCGAGGACGCGGAGCAGGCATTGGGCCGTGCCGCTGGTCAGCAGGCGGCACGGGTCAGTGCGGCGCGCCAGAATGAAGCACGCTTGGCGCGTGCCGAAGCGGAGCTGGTGTCCGGCGTCCGCATGCCGGCATCGAAGTTCGAGAGTCGCGGTGAAGTCTTTGTGCTGCCGGCGGACAGCTTTGGCGCCGGTGCTGCGCAACTTTCTTCTTCAGGCAAAACCTCGATGACGGCGCTGGCTGCCTACCTGGAGGCCATGCCCAAGGCCAAGGTTCGGATAGAAGGCTATGGGGACGGGCAAGCCGCTGGTCAGCGTCGTGCAGAAGCGATTCGTGATGCCTTGGTGGCAGGCGGCGTGGATGCTTCCCGCGTCCAGGTGGCCGGCAAGGCCAAGGGCAGCAAGGCACGAATGGCGGAGCTGATTCTCGCGCACTGAAGAATCTTTTGAAAACAATGAGTTGATCGGAGGGAAAGGGCTTTCGAGGGACTTGTTGGCGGCTTCCCGGGCACGGGTCCTGCTATGTAAATCAATGGCTTGCGCCGGCTCTTGCAGGGGCTGATCACGGGGAGTAGGGTCGTATACCCAAGTGACCCCCGTTGCTTGGCGCAGCGGAGAGTCAGGCCGATGAAGTTGGTGTTCAGCCCCTTGCCAGCTCCTGCCGATGGACCAGGTCCTCGGTATCCACTGCTGGGTGGGTTGGCAGTTCCGCTCCGTGTTCCGATGCTCGTGCAACGCCCCGTCCCGGTCCTGGTGCGGGGCGTTTCCATTTCTGCCGAAGGAGGTTGACGCAATGTTCGAAGGGCAACCGCAGTCCGAAATCGACGCCTTGATCAAGACCGACCCGGAGTTCAAGCAGCTCGACCAGCGACACCGTGAGTTGAACAAGAAAGTCACTGACGCCGAGTTGGGCGTGCTTCCCATTGACGATGTCACCCTTGGCCAGATGAAGCGCGAAAAGCTGCATGCCAAGGAGCGCTTGCTGCGCATCTACGACGCCAAGCCCCACTGAGGCTGGCCTCGACCTCGTTTGTTCGTCGCGGGCGGCGGCGGCTCCCTCGTCTGTCTCCGTCGCCCGCGCCGTCTTGCCTGACGGCAACCTGCCAGCCAATGCGATAATCGGGCCATCTTCCCGACACCCATGGTCATGGCATGACGATCCATTCCTCCGTACTCGACCTCATCGGCGACAGCCCCATCGTCAAGGCGCGGCAGCTGGATGCCGGCGTCTGCGAATTGTTCCTGAAGCTGGAGA
>JBQGFJ010000213.1:0-19653 GCA_052040085.1 Pseudoxanthomonas sp. | reverse complement strand
ATTTCCGTTGATGGCCGCTACATGCGCTGGATCATGCAGGAAGTGTTCCCGGCGCCGCGGTTGTTGCGTGAAATGGACGTCGCCCCCTGACGATGCCATGGATGCCGCCCGCTTGATCGGTGCGGCATCCGCCACAAGTGTGGACAGGCCTCCAGGGTCTGCGCCTTTGGTTGCATGCCTCCGTACTGCGTCGATGCTGGCGCATGCAGGTATCATGTCGCCCCTTCGACGTGTCCGTTTGCCTGTGCAGCAGGGACGCAAGACCGGTACATCATGGAGACCCTACATGCGCATTCTTCTCGCCCGTCACGGTGAAACGCCCTGGAACGCCGAAGGCCGTTACCAGGGACAGATCGATATTCCTCTTTCGCCTGTTGGCGAGTCGCAGGCGACGGCACTGGGTGCGCGTTTGAAGGATCTGCGGATCACGCGCGCCGTGGCTTCGCCACTGTCACGTGCCCAAGCCACGGCGCGCCTCGCGCTGGGTGAAGACCGCGTCTCCATGCTGGCCACCGATCCCGACCTGCAGGAAATCGCACACGGCGAGTGGGAAGGCCTGCTGGCCAGCGAAATCAATGACAAGGATCCGGCGCGTTTGCGTGCCTGGCGCGAAGAGCCGGATACCGTGCTGATGCCGGGCGGAGAGTCGCTGCGGCAGGTGCTGGACCGTTCCTGGCGCGGACTTGCGCGCGCCGCCGAGGGTCTGGGCGAAGACGACACGCTGCTGCTGGTGGCGCATGATGCCGTCAACCGGGTCATCCTGTGCCGCATCCTGGGCTTGCCGATTTCCAAACTCTGGACCTTCCGCCAGGCGCCGACCACGCTCAACCTGCTGGAGGGGGCGGACGTGGATTCCCTGGAAGTGGTGCGACTGAACGACTGCGCGCACCACACACCCTTCTTCGGCGAGGCCAAGCACCGCGCGCTTTGAGGCGGGGTGCCGGGGCTTGCGCCGGCTTGGTGGACGAATATGCGCACTCTGGCCGACTGGTTGGCGTACATCGAAGGACAGCATCCTCGCCAGATCGAACTGGGACTTGATCGTGTACGCGAAGTCGCGGATCGGCTCGGCCTCGTAAAGCCTGCGCGGGAAGTCATCGCCGTCGCAGGTACCAACGGCAAAGGCTCCACCGTCGCCTTCATCGAATCCATTGCGCGCGCAGGTGGGTGGAAGGTCGGTGCCTATACCTCGCCACACCTGTTCCGTTACAACGAGCGCGTGCGCGTCAATGGCGTGGAGGCCGATGATGCGTCGCTGGTGGAGGCTTTCGAAGCCGTGGAAGCCGCGCGCGGGCAAACGCCGCTGACCTATTTCGAGTTCGGCACCTTGGCCGCGTTGTGGCTGTTCCAGCGCGCAGGGTTGGACCTCGCGGTGCTGGAAGTGGGCCTGGGCGGCAGGCTGGACGCGGTCAATATCGTGGATGCGGACGTGGCGGTGATCACCACCGTGGACATCGACCACACCGATTGGCTGGGTGACGATCGTGAAGCCATCGGCCATGAGAAAGCAGGGATTGCCCGCGCATGGAAACCGCTGGTGCTGGGGGAGATCGATTCGCCCTCCAGCGTACTTCGCCATGCCTATGCCATCGGCGCCAATGCCTTGCGACTGGGAAGTGATTTTTTTGCCGACCCCATCGATGAAACCCATTGGCGATGGCGTGACGTGGCTACTGAATTGGAATTGCCGAATCCCGGGCTGGCCGCGCCGGTGCAGCGCGCCAATGCTGCCGCGGCCATTGCCGCCTTGCGTGCGTTGGAACGTCAGTTACCGGAAACAGCCTGGGCGGAAGGCGTGCGGGCGGCCCGCTTGCAAGGGCGCTTGCAACATCTGGTTCTTGATGACGTCGACATTGTCCTGGACGTGGGCCACAACCCGCAGGCGGCGCGTGAACTGGCGGCCTGGCTGGGCAAGCAGCCTCCGCAGCGTACCCGGGTGATCTATGCCGCGCTGGCGGACAAGGACGTGGCTGGCGTGGTTGCCGCATTCGACGGCATCCCGCTGGAGTGGCACCTGGCCGGCCTGCAAGGGGAAGGGCAGCGTGGGCAGGATGTCCAGGCCCTGGCGGGACGCCTGGAGGGCTCGCTGGCGGCGGATGTTGCTCAACATGCCGATGTCGCACAGGCGCTGGCGGCCGTGCGTGCGATGGCAGCGGAGGGTGAGCGGATATTGGTCTTTGGTTCGTTCCATACCGTGGCGGCGGCGTGGGCTGCCCTGCATTCAGGCGAGTGACGGAAAGCCACACGGGCGCGCCGTATAATTCCCGCGGCATTCCTGCCGAGGTACATGGTGCATATGGATACTTCGTTGAAACAACGCCTGATTGGTGCATTGGTCCTGATTGCGTTGGCGGTGATCTTCCTGCCCATGTTGATCAAGGGCCCCGCGCCTGACAGTGGCGTGTCCGATGTGCCGTTGAACGTGCCGGCAACGCCGGATGCACGTTTTGAAACCCGCGAACTCCCGCTCGTGTCGCCCGGTACAACACCGGATGGTGGCGCAGTCGGCATGGACAGCACGGCGCCCGTACAGGCTCCGGCTCCTGAAACTCCCGAAACCCGCCAGGCCGATGCTGCTGGCCAGCCCTTGCCGGCGACGACGGCAGCGGGCGAGTACGCCGTGAGCTTCGGGGCCTATGCCACCGCGGCGGATGCGGATGTCGTCGTCAACAGGCTGAAGCACTCGGGTCTGTCGGGATACCGCCAGGAGGCCACCATCAACGGCAAGGCTGCCTACCGCGTACGGATTGGTCCGTTCGCCGACCGCGCGGCTGCCGAAGCGGCACGGGTGCAGGCCAGCCGGGTGCGCAGTGACGTCAATGCACAAGTGATCGCACTGGATGCCGTGCCGGCTCCGGCTCCGGTGGCGGCAGAACCGGCGTTGCCGCAACCGCAGCGGCCAGAGCCGACCCCGGCTGCGCAGACCGCTGCCGCGACGCCGACACCCGCGGCCACGGTGCCCAAGCCAGCACCGCAACCAGCCGCCGCCGCGCCGCGGCAGGCGCCGCCGGCACAAGCGACTGCACCGGCGGCCAAGCCGAGCACGCCGCCCGCTGCGGCGCCCAATGTGGGTTTCGCAGTCCAGTTGGGTGCCTTCGCCAACGCTGCGGATGCCAATGCCCTGCGTGACAAGGCACGTGCCGCCGGATTCAGTGCATCCGTGGATCAGGTGCGTACGGACAAGGGCACCCTCAGCCGGGTGCGGGTGGGGCCGGTGGCCAGCCGTGCCGATGCCGAAACGCTCAAGTCGCAGGTTGCGCAGAAGATTGGCGTCGAAGGCATGGTGCGTTCGCATCCATGACCGGATCTACGGGCATGTGCGGGTGAGGCACTGATGCCCATGGCCGACATCGCGCTGCTGGCGATCATCGGCGCCTCCGCGCTGTTCGGTTTCATGCGCGGCTTCGTTGGCACGTTGGCGTCCATCGTGGCCTGGGTGCTGGCGGGTTACCTGGCTTTCCGGTTCGGGGCGGAGACCGCGTTCTGGCTCTCGGATGACGGCATGCCCACTGCCGGTGAACTGCTGGCGGGCTATGCGCTGAGTTTCGTGGTGGTGCTGGTATTCGTCGGCCTGGTGGGCTGGGCGGTGAAAAGCCTTGTCCATTCCGTGGGACTGAGTGGGCTGGACCGGCTGCTTGGCCTTGCACTGGGACTGCTGCGTGGCGTGTTCATCGCCTGCGTGATCGTGTTGCTGCTGGGATTCACTGATCTGCCGGAACAGCCGGGTTGGCGCACATCCCGTGTGTTGGCATGGCTGCAGCCGGGGGCCGAATACCTGGCTGGCTGGCTGCCGGAGTGGGCCGCCGATGAAGTGGACTTTGGCAACCGCCCCGCAAGAGGGGATAATGACGCCCTGATGGCGCTGCCCGTGCCGTTGATCGAAGAAGCGGCCAAGCGTGTGCTTGGGCCGGGGACGGATGTTCCGGGCGGGCAGACAGACGAACAGCGGATTGTGGAACAACCGGATCCGGAGCAACCGGACCCCGATGGCCAGGATGGGCCGCAGGCGCAACAGCTTTAGCGGAGAACGCGGATCATGTGCGGCATTGTCGGTATCGTCGGCAACCAGGATGTTGCGGGCCAGCTTTATGACGGCTTGACCGTCCTCCAGCATCGTGGACAGGACGCGGCGGGCATTGCCACCGCGGATGGCACCCGGCTGCGCGTGCACAAGGGCAATGGACTGGTACGCGACGTGTTCAATTCCCGGACCATGGCACCCCTGCAGGGGCGCGTGGGCATTGCTCATTGCCGTTATCCCACGGCAGGCAGCGAGGGCAGCGAGGAGGCGCAGCCGTTCTACGTCAACTCGCCTTACGGCATTGCGCTGGCGCACAACGGCAACCTGATCAATACCGATACCTTGCGCCGCGAAGTCTTCGAGCAGGACCGCCGCAACGTCAACACCGGCTCCGATTCGGAAGTGCTGCTCAACGTGTTCGCACACGAGTTGGACAAAAGCCGCACGCTGACGCCGGAAGCAGCGTTTCGCGCCATCGAGGGCGTCAACCGCCGCGCACGTGGTGGTTATGCCGTGGTGGCGACGGTACTGGGGCTTGGCCTGGTGGCGTTCCGCGATCCGCATGGCCTGCGTCCGCTGGTGCTGGGCAAGCGTGAAACCGAGGCGGGCAACGAATACGCCGTTGCTTCCGAATCAGTGGCACTGGATATCCTCGGCTTCGAACGCCTGCGTGACATTGAACCGGGCGAGGGCGTGGTAGTGACGCCGCGCGGCGAATTGCATGTCCGCCAGTGCGCGGAGCCTCAGCAGCACGCACCCTGCATCTTCGAATACGTGTATTTCGCGCGCCCGGACTCGATGATCGAGAACATCTCGGTGCACAAGGCGCGCATGCGCATGGGCGTGGCGCTGGGCGAGAAGATCCTGCGCCTGCGTCCCGACCACGATATCGATACCGTCATCCCGATCCCGGATACCTCGCGCGATGCCGCGCTGGAAATCGCCAACGTGATCGGCGTGAAGTACCGCGAAGGCTTCATCAAGAACCGCTACGTGGGCCGCACCTTCATCATGCCGGGACAGGGTGAGCGCGCGAAGTCGGTGAAGCGCAAGCTCAACCCGATTCCGCTGGAATTCCGCAATCGCGTGGTGTTGCTGGTGGATGACTCCATCGTCCGCGGCACCACTTCGCAGCAGATCGTGCAGATGGCGCGCGATGCCGGTGCGCGCAAGGTCTACCTGGCCTCGGCCGCACCGCCGGTTCGCCATCCGAACATCTACGGCATCGACATGCCGACGCCGGAAGAACTGATTGCGCACGGTCGCAGCGAGGAAGAAATCGAGCGGATGATCGGCTGTGATTGGCTGGTCTACCAGGACTTGGCCGATCTCGAGGCGTCCGTTGCAGGGCCGAAATTCCCCGGCATGAAGTTCGACAGTTCCTGCTTCAGCGGCGAATACGTGACGGGCGTGGATGCCGGCTATTTCGAGAGCCTGCGGCAGTCACGCTCCGACGACGCCAAGCGGCAGCGCCGGCTCGCGCTCTGATTTCAGTGCGAACGCTGTTCGACGCAGCCCGCGAGTGCCTGGACGCGGCGGCGGTCGATGACCAGGTCGCACTGACGCGTCTTCATGCGCAGGCATTCGCACGGGGTGAATTGCCGGTGCCCATGGATGCACTGGCACCGGAGCCGATCCGCATGCCGGGGCGGCCGCCCAAACCCGTGCTGGTGCATCCGCGCGAGTTGCCGCGGCGCAGCTTCGGCAGCAATGAAGGCCGCGCGGCCTTCATCCATGCCATCGCCCATATCGAATTGAATGCCATCGATCTGGCGTGGGATGCGGTGTATCGCTTCCGTGGCTTGCCACAGGCCTTCTACGCGGACTGGGTGGGCGTGGCGGAGGACGAGTCCCGCCACTTTGTTTTGCTTCATGACCGTTTGCAGGCGCTGGGCTATGCCTACGGTGATTTCGATGCCCACAACGGCCTGTGGGAAATGACCGAAAAGACCGCGCACGACGGGTTGGCACGCATGGCCCTGGTGCCCCGCGTGCTGGAAGCGCGTGGACTGGACGTGACGCCGGGCATGATCACCAAGCTGCGCTCGCTGGGCGATGACGCCACTGCGGACATCCTGGAAGTCATCCTGCGCGAAGAGGTGGCGCACGTGGCGGCCGGTTCGCGCTGGTTCCGTTGGTATTGCGAGCGTGCAGGGGTTGATCCAGTCCCGCGCTTCCGTGAACTGCTGACCGAGTACGCGCGCGCCGTGTTGCACGGTCCATTCAATATGCAGGCGCGCAGCCAGGCGGGTTTCGACGAAGAAGAGCTGCGCATGTTGGAGGCGCTGATCGAGGCCTGAGAACCTGTCCACGATCTTGCTGCGCTCGCGACAGGTCGTGAACAGGTTTTGAGGGCTGCCGGTGGCCAGCCAGGCTGCCAACCTGGCAGGCCGGCATCACTTCGGATCCACCTGTCGTGATGGCAAGGACGCCATGAACCGCTGGCGGATAAGCAGGCCGAATGGCCCGACCATCAACGCCGCCATGACCAGCTTCACCGCCAGGTCGCCCATGGCCCAGGTTATCCAGGGCAGGGCCGAGCCGGCAAAGGCGATGCTCCAGAACAACACGGTATCCACGCACGCGGCCGATGTGTTCGAGAACAACGGCGCAATCCACCAGCGTTTGTGGCGCAGCCGATGGAATACCTGGATATCCATCAGCTGCGACACCAGGAAGGCCGTGCCCGAAGCCAGCGCGATGCGCGGCGTGGCGAGCCAGTAGGTGCTGATGACGGCCAACACGAATCCCGCGATGGCCACGCGCCGTGCGGCTCCCGGGCCTGCGAGCCGGTTCACCAGGTCCGTCACCAGATAAGACACCGGATAGGTGAAGGCTCCCCACGTCAGCCAATCGTTGATGGGGTACTGCACCAGGATGTTGGAACACAGCACGATGATGGCCATCATCGCCATGGCCAGCAGCAAGCGTGGTGTGTGCCAATGCGGATCGTGTCCGGTGGATGGCCCCGTCGAAGGCGTGCTCATGCGATCGGATCCAGTCATGCCTGTGCATCCTTCATCGGCCCATTACCGGCGTACGGGTTGATGGCGATGCCCAAACTTGCAGAAAACGAAGATGTCATGGGGGTCGTGGAGATACAGGTCAAAGGCGGCGCTGGAGGATTATGCCAATCGTGCTTT
Source organism: Pseudoxanthomonas sp. (assembly GCA_052040085.1). GTDB lineage: Bacteria > Pseudomonadota > Gammaproteobacteria > Xanthomonadales > Xanthomonadaceae > Pseudoxanthomonas_A. The sequence goes on along the minus strand of JBQGFJ010000213.1, from coordinate 12,489 downwards.
CGTTGGTATCGACGTCCGGGATCGGGCCGACGCCATACTTGTTGCGCCAATAATGCAGTTCCAGTCCTGCATACCAGCGTTGGGGGTTGCCCATGTTCGCACCGAAGTCCCATTTTATCTGGGGACTGAAGTGCAGGTTCCAATGCCTTGCACTTCCGGGTGCCACGTAATCCAGGAAGCCGTCGACCACGAAATCCTGTGTGCCGACCTTTAAGGGCCTCGAGCCACTCAGCGTCAACTGCCACGTGTCGAATCCACCTTCGTGGACTTGCTTGCGTGCATACAGATTGGCGCTGGCATAGTCGAACCCGGGAAGGTTGTAATCGAATCCGATTCCCAGCAAGAGTGCGGAGGAGTTTTTTTCTTCCCGGCCCCGTTCCACCGTGGCGGCAAGCAATACATCTTTCAGCAGCCCCCCTTCTCTCATGCCCTTGCCCGAGATTTTTCCGTAGCTGAGCCTTGGCGAAAATTCGCCATACCAGCCGCTGTTGCGTCCCTGGGCATCGGGATGGCCATACCAGGATTGGTCGATGAACCAATACAGGTCGCCAATGCTCCAGCCGCTGGATTGCTCCACGGTCAATGTGTACTGGCGTGAAGGATCCAGTGCATGGTCGTTGCTTGCTTGTGCGGTGACTCTCGAATCGGAGAAGTGCAGCCATTCGCCAGCGGTTGCCGTGGATGCCGCCAGTGCCAGGCAGGTGGCGGCCATGCAGGAAAGGGATTTCGATTTCAATTTCATGAGGGAATCACTCGGATAAAGAATTTTGTTGTGCTTCGCGCCGCGTCGCCGAAGCGTTGCGTGGAAGCGCCATGAAGAAAGGAAGCACTGCCAGCATCAGCGCGGGTAGCAGCATCAGTGCGTGGCGAAGTTGGCCGGATGGGAACCATTGCGTACCCAGCACCTGGGCTGGCAGTGACATCAGCACGCCACCGATGACGAATTGCGCACCATTGACCAGTGCTGCAGAGGTGCCCGCGCCGCGTGGCCCTACCAGCGTGGCAGCCAATGTGAAGGGCAATATGGAGGCGCCGGAAGCAAGCCCGAAAGCGAACATCTGGCCAGCGAATCCTTCCAGCGTTCGTGCGGGCCATCCAATGGTCCACGCCAACAGGATGACTTGCGTCATGTATCCCGCCAGCAGCCATTCGCTGCACTTCCCGCGGCTGGCCAATTTGGCGAACGTGGGAGCGCCAATGGCCAGGCCAAGCCAGGTGGCCGATGCCATCGAGCTTCCCTGCAAGGAAAACCCCAACGATTCCCCCAGTCTTGGTCCCCACACCACGCCCATCGCCAGCATCGGACCGAATGACGCCGCTCCCACCACCACGGTCGCGAGCATGCCGCGTTGGCGCAATGCCCCCAGCAGATCACCCGTGACCGATTGCACGAAGGCCACTGGCTGGCGTGGCCATCCCGGCAACTTCAGGTGGGGAGGATCACGCAGGAAGGCCATGTAAATCAGTACCAGGCCCAGTCCCAGCATGCCCACGCCGTTGACGATCCAGTTCCACGGGAACAGGCCGATCAGGTGGGTTGCCGCCATCTGCGCCAGGCAAGCGGCGATGGAGACGGTGAACTGCACCCAGGAAAACATGATGCCGTAGCGTTCCGCCGGGAACCACAGACCGCCAACGAAACCCGCGCCAATGAATCCGAAGGAGGCGCCGGTGGCCAGCAGGACCTGCGACAGCAGCAGGCTGTAGAGGCCTTCTGCGAACCCGAAGCAGAACACGCCGAGCGTGAACAGCGTGCACGCGACGGGGATGGTCTTTTGTGCGCCCACGCGGTCGAGCAGGGGGCCAGCCAGCATTTGGGTGGCTGCGAAGCACCAGGTATAGACCGAGCCAATCAGGCCTATGTCCGCGACACTCAGCCCAAGGGATTCGCCCATGGAGCGGCTGAGGATCGCGTAGCTCGACTGGAAGCTGAAAATGAGGACCACGTACAGGACAGCCAGGCACCAATGGCGCCATGCGGCTGCCGTTGCCGGCTTCGGGGGTTTCATCGCTGACTCCGTAAGTGCCAGCCCCGTGATGCACGGGGCTGGCTGCGGTTGTGTGATGCATCAGGTGCGCGGGTAGCTTTCCCGGACCGCGAAGCCGATGACGGTGGCCAGGCCAAGGGCCACGACGCAGGGCAACATGGCGTGCTGGAAGTCGGCCAGGGTGCCTGCCGTCGTGCTCAGCAACTTGCCGGGCAGTCCCATCAGGATGCCGCCGAGGATGAACATCGAGCCGTTGACGATCGAGGCCGAAGTGCCCACCAGACGGCCCGGCACATTGTCGGCGGCTGCCGAGAAGGCCAGCATGTGGCCCGCGTTGGCAAAGCCGAACACAAAGCACAACAGCATCGCCATTCCACTGTTGGCCGGCAGGTACACCAGCGCAGCGACCGCCAGCAATTGCACCAGGCTGGTCCAGATCAATGGCGAGCGGCGTTTGCGCAGTTTGTCCGACAACTTGGCAATGACCGGACTGCCGGCTGCCAGGCCCAACCAGATGCAGGCCGTTGCCCAGTTCGCGTGGGTCTCGTCCAGGCCCTGCGCGATCAGCAACTTGGGCATCCAGACCACGCCCAGTGCCAGCACAGCCCCGAAGGTGAGTGCGCCCACCAGCGAAATGATCCAGATCTGTGGCTTCTTGAGCACTTCGGCAATCGATGCGAATACCGCGGAAACAAAGCCACGCTGGTGTTCGTTGGCCTGCACGTGGGCTGTCTGTGCAGTGACCGGATTGCGGATGAAGGCAAAGCCCAGCAACAACAAGCCGATGCCGAAGATGCCGAATCCGTTCATCAATTCCCGCCACGTCCACTGCGACAGGGCCGCATCGAATCCGGCTTGTCCGAAGGCGGACGACAGCGCGGCCGCCAACTGCACCAGGCCGAACATGAAACCGAACCGGGCCATGCCGAACCAGACGCCGCCCACGTATCCGGCGCCGACGAAGCCCGCGCAGGAACCAATGGCCAGGATCACCTGGGAAAGCAGCACCATCTCGAAACTGCGGGCGAAGGCGAACAGGAACACGCCGCAGGACACCAGGGTGATGGAGGGCAACAGCACCTTCCGGCAACCCAGCCGATCCAGCAGGGCGCCGCTGAACAACTGGGCGATGGCGAACACCCACGTGTAGCAGGCGGCAATCACGCCGATCTGCTCAAGCGACAGCGTCAGTTCCTCGGCAACGCGCGAGTTGAGGATGGCGTAGCCCGTCTGCACGTTGAACAGCCAGACCACGAAAATGGTGGCCAGTATCCATATCAGCCAGGCGCGTCCGCCGCCCAGCTTGTCCGGCACGGCATTGCCGGCATGTGCATTTGCATTCGCGGTGCTCATGGATTCACTTCCCTTGCCGCCATGGCGGCGGGCTCCTGGTTGCGCTCGTACACACATTTCCCGTTGACGTACGTCGCCCGGATGGCGCGGTCATCGCCAAGCGTCATCTGCACGAACAAGGCTTCCTCGATGTCTTTCACGTACTTCATGCGGTAGTCGATGAGTGGCGTGGAATGCAGGTCGAGCACGGCCAGGTCGGCCTCCATGCCCGGCGCGATCCTGCCGATCCTGTCCTGCAGTCCGAGTGACTGCGCCGTGCCTTCCGATGCCAGGTAGAAGGCATGCGTGGCGGACAGCGGAATGCCATTCATCTGGGCGACCTTGTAGGTCTCGTTCAGCGTTTCCAGCATCGAGAAGCTGGTGCCTGCCCCCAGGTCCGTGGCCAAGCCAACCCGGACCGGGCGTTTCGGGTCCAGGGCGCGCTTGATGTCGAACAGGCCGCTGCCCAGGAACAGGTTGGACGTCGGGCAATGCGCAATGGCGGCGCCAGTCTCCGAGAACAGGGAAAGTTCGTCTTCGCTCAGGTGGATGCCGTGTCCATAGATCGCCCTGTCACGCAGCAAGCCGTAGTGCTGGTAGACGTCCGCATATCCCTTGCGTTCCGGGAACAGCTCGTTGACCCATGCCACCTCGTTCTTGTTCTCGGAAATGTGTGACTGGATCAGCGTGTCGGGATACTCCCGCGCCAACGCACCCGTGGCTTCGAGCTGTTCCCGCGAGGAGGTCGGCGCGAACCGGGGCGTGATGACATATTCGAAACGGCCGCGTTTGTGCCAGCGTTCGATCAATGCCTTGGACTGGTCGTATCCACTCTGGGCGGTATCGGTCAATGCGGCCGGGGCATTGCGGTCCATCAACACCTTGCCCGCCATCAGCCGCATGCCGTATGTCTCGGCTTCCTCGAACAGGGCATCCACCGATTGCGGGAAAACCGTGCAGTACACGGTGGAGGAGGTCACCCCGTTACGCAGGTTCTCGCCAAGGAACACGCGGGCGACTTCGCGTGCATATTCCTTGTCGGCGAATGCCTGCTCGGCCACGAAGGTGTAGTTGTTCAGCCACTCCAGCAATTGTTCGCCGTAGGCGCCAATGATGGGCGTTTGCGGGTAGTGCACGTGGCTGTCGATGAACCCCGGAAGGATGACGCTCTTGGGGTAGTGGGTGACTTCCGTGCCTTCGGGCAGTTGTTGGAGGAGTCTGGAAGCGGGTCCCACGTCGTGGATCTTGCCGTCTCGTATCCAGACGACGGCGTCGGAGTCATAGGAAAGGCAGGTGCTCGGATCGGCAACAAAAGGATTTGCCTTGAAACCGATAACGGCACCGCGAAGCGCAATGTCCATGGTTTCCTTTTTTCTTGATTGGATGAGTGTGGACGGACGTTTTGCTGGTCCGTGGTGACGGCCCTTTGCCGCACGGAGGTGAGCTTATGGATTTATTTCGACGTCGAATTGATTCAAATCAATAATCTTCATATCGAAATATATGTTTCAACAAAATCAGTAATTTGATTTTGAAAATGTGAGATATTTATGCTTATTGGAGAGCGTGGTTTGATGGTGCTCGTGGACGAAGCAATGCCTGTCCGGATTGCTGCTTGCCATGCCGCAGTCAGTGGTTATGCTGGCGCCCGCGCTTGCAGACACGGACCCGTTGATGCCGTGCTCCGGGACGCGGAAAAGCAATCACATTCACGGAGGGCATCTGATGCCACGAAGCAAAACCGAGCCGACTACGGATGTCATCGATGTATTGATCGAGCATTGGCTCGAGGAGCATCCAGGACTGGATCTGTCCAGTACGCAGGTGATCGGGCGCATCCTTCGTTTGAATTACTATGCGACCCGCATGGAGGAGACGGCACTGGCCTCCTTCGAATTGCACTTGGGCGAATTCGATTTGCTGGCCGCCTTGCGCCGCTCGCCGCCACCCCATCAATTGCCGCCGAATCTTCTCCAGAACAGCTTGCTCGTTTCATCCGGCGCCTTGACCAACCGCATCGATCGCCTGGAGCGGGCGGGGCTGGTCAAACGCATCCCGGATACCGTGGACAGGCGCAGTGTCCAGATCAAGCTGACACCCAGCGGGCGCCGCCGCGTGGACGAGGCCATCGGCCACATACTGGATGTCGAACGCGGATTGCTTTCGCCATTGACGCAGAGCGAAACCAAGGTCCTGGCCGGCTTGCTCAAGCGCATGTTGCTGCCGCTCGAGAAACGGCGGCGGCACAGGAAGCCCGTTGCCACTGCCGATGGCAGCGACACCACTTCTCGCAAAGGCACGAGGAAATGAAAGGTGCGGACATATCGCTGCATCCGGCCAGGCACTGAGCCGCTTGCCGCTTTCCTCGGCAGACCCTAGACCAGTACCTGCAATTCGTACTCCGGGCCATCGATCCGCAGGACCGATCCTTGCTCGTACCAGTCGCCCAACACGATGCGCCGGCAGTCCCGTCCATTGACGTCCAGCCCATGCACCGCAGGGCGATGAGTATGGCCGTGGATCAGGGTATCCACGCCGTAGCGTGCGAACGCATCGACCACGGCGCGAGGCGTCACGTCGGTGACGGCCTCGAATTGCATGCGGTCGCTGCCTTTCATTTCCGATTGCCGGGCCTGGCTGGCTGCGCGCGCCTGTGCCGCAAAGGCGAGGCGGGCGGGCAGGGGTTGTGACAGGAACTGTGCCTGCCACGCCGGTGCGCGTGTCTGGGCACGGAATGCCTGGTAGGCAGTGTCATCGGTACACAGCAGGTCGCCATGCATCAGCAGTACCGGCTTGCCGTACAGCATCACGATTGCCGGGTCGGGCAGCAGGCGGAAACCCGCGCGGTTGGCGTAATCGGCACCCACCAGGAAGTCACGGTTGCCGCGGATGAAATACACCGGCACGCCGGCATCGGAGACGCCGCGCAGTGCAGCGGCTACGTGGGCCCCGGTTTCGGAGGGATCGTCATCGCCCACCCAGGCCTCGAACAGGTCGCCAAGGATGTACAACGCGTCGGCCCGGCGGGCTTCTTCGTGCAGGAAGCGGATGAACAGCGCGGTGATATCCGGGCGTTCGGCATCCAGGTGGAGGTCGGAGATGAACAGCGTGGCCATGCGTCATTGTATGTGGGGACCATGCCGTGGACGCACCCCTGCGTGGGAAACGGCATGTCCGTGGCCTGGCCTGGAGTTGGCTCCATGGAAAGGTTTCCCAATGGGTGATGCGGTGCATTGCCATCGCCGGGAGGGGCAAGGCTGTCGCGTCGCGGTAAAATGGGCGGATTCCGTCTCCCGAGCCCGCCATGACCTGCCGTACCCGCTTCGCCCCCAGCCCCACCGGATACCTGCACATCGGCGGCGCCCGCACCGCCCTGTACTGCTGGCTGGAATCACGGCACCGGGGAGGCGAGTTCATCCTGCGCATCGAGGACACCGACCGCGAACGCAGCACGCAGGCGGCCATCGACGCGATCCTGGAGGCCATGGACTGGCTGGGACTGGATTACGACGAAGGCCCCATTTACCAGACCGCACGCGTCGAGCGTTACCGCGAAGTGGCCGAACAACTGGTCGCTTCCGGCAAGGCCTATTACGCCTACGAGACCCGCGAGGAGCTGGATGCCATGCGCGAGGCTGCCATGGCGAAGCAAGAGAAGCCGCGCTACAACGGCGCTGCGCGCGAGCAAGGATTGCCGTTCCGCGACGATCCGAATCGCGTCATCCGTTTCAAGAATCCGCTGGAAGGCGTGGTGGTCTTCGACGACCTGATCAAGGGCCGCATCGAAATTGCCAACAGCGAGCTGGACGACATGGTGATCTTCCGGCCGGACGGCTACCCCACCTACAACTTCGCGGTGGTGGTGGACGACTGGGACATGGGCATCACCGAAGTCATCCGCGGCGATGACCACATCAACAATACCCCGCGCCAGATCAATATCTACGAAGCATTGGGTGCCGTGGTGCCGAAGTTCGCGCACATGCCGATGATCCTTGATGAGCAGGGCGCCAAGCTGTCCAAGCGCACCGGCGCTGCCGACGTGATGCAGTACAAGGATGCTGGTTACCTGCCGCATGCGCTGATCAATTATCTGGCGCGCCTGGGCTGGTCGCATGGCGACCAGGAGCTGTTCTCCCGGCAGGAGCTGATCGACCTGTTCGACGTGAAGGACGTGAACTCCAAGGCGGCGCGCCTGGACATGGCCAAGCTGGGCTGGGTCAACCAGCACTATCTGAAGAGCGACGACCCGGCCACCATCGCGCCACAGCTGGTGTACCAACTGGAAAAGCTGGGCCTGGACATCGCCGCCGGTCCGGCGCCCGTGGACGTGGTGATCGCGCTGCGCGAGCGCGTGCAGACACTGAAGGAAATGGCCGAAAAGGCCGTGGTCTGGTACGTGCCGCTGGAGATTTATGACGAAGCCGCCGTGGCCAAGCACCTGAAGGCCGGTGCCGATGTGCCGCTGGCAAAGACTCGCGAACTGCTGGCGGCCTTGCCATCCTGGACCGTGGACTCGGTCTCCACCGCGCTGCACGATGCCGCTGCCGCGCTGGAACTGGGCATGGGCAAGGTGGCGCAGCCGTTGCGCGTGGCCATCACCGGTACCCAGGTCAGCCCGGACATCTCGCATACGGTGTACCTGGCTGGGCGCGGGGAAGCCTTGAAACGCATCGATGCCGCACTCATCAAGATTGCAGGCGCATAATCCTTCCCGTCATGCCGCGCAAACATGCCTGCACCGATCCGCAGCACCACGTCCACGATGCCGAAGGCTATGTGGCGGCGGTGGAGCGTGCCTGCAGCGAGCGCGGTCTGCGTTTGACGCCCATCCGCACGAGCGTGCTCGAGCTGATTGCCGAGGCGGGCAAGCCGATCAAGGCCTATGACCTGCTGGAGCAGGTGCGGGCCAGGAAAGGCGTGGGGGCCGATGCGCCGCCCACGGTGTACCGGGCGCTCGATTTCCTGATGGCGAATGGCTTTGTCCACAAGCTGGAATCGATGAACGCCTTCGTGGCCTGCCACCACCCCAACAGTGCCCAGCATTCGGTACCGTTCCTGATCTGCGTTCGCTGCCATAGCGCCGTCGAGCTGGAGGACATGCAGGTGGTGGCGTCATTGGACGAACGTGCCCGCGCCTTGGGTTTCGTGCCACAGGCGCAAACACTGGAAGTCCACGGTCTTTGCGCCCACTGCGCCGGCCCGGATTGATCGGCTGAGAGCATCAGGTCGCCGGAACAGCGACCTCATCGGGTTTGGCCTCGCGGATCGGCAGATTGAATGCCGCGGCGAGCAGCGCCAACACAATATCGGCGTACCACATCCACGTGTAATCACCCAGGTGTTCGATGGCCAGGCCACCGAGCCACGCGCCGAAAAATCCGCCCATCTGGTGCGACAGCAGGGTGAAGCCGAACAGGGTGGCGAGATAGCGCGGCCCGAACAGCTTGCCGATGATGCCGGCGGTGGGCGGCACGGTAGCCAGCCAGGTGAACCCGAGTGCTGCGGAGAACAGGAAAAAGGTCGTTGGCGTAGGCGGCGACACCAGGTAGACGATGACCAGCACGGCACGGCTCGCATACATGACGGCCAGGATGTATTTCATGCGGTAACGTTGCCCCAGCCAGCCTGCGGCAAGGCTGCCACCGATGTTGAACAATCCGATGAGTGCCAGCGAGATGGCGGAAACGTTGTCGGACAATCCACACATCGCGATTTCGGTCGGCAGGTGCGTGACCAGGAACGCAATGTGGAAACCGCAGGTGAAGAAGCCGATGTGCAGGCACCAGTAACTGCGGTCGCGTGCAGCGGCATGCAGTTGCCTCCGCAGGCCTGTTCCGTCCGTCCTCTCCGCGCCGGATGAGGCCGATGCCTCGGTGGGCATGGACTTGCGACGCAATGGCCAGGCCAGCGGCAAGGTGGCGAGTGCGGCCACCGCCATCGTCCACATGGCCGCCATCCAGCCGAACATGCTGATCACGGCCTGCGTGAGCGGTGCGAAAACGAATTGCCCGGCGGAACCGCCCGCATTGATGATGCCTGCCGTCATCGAGCGTTTCTGCGCCGGAGTATTTCCTGCAGTCGCTCCGATCAATACCGAAAAACTCCCGGCCCCGGCGCCGGCGGCGGACAGCACGCCCAGTGTCAGTACCAATCCCCAATGGCTGGCGAGCATGGGCGCCAGCGCCATGCCGATGAAGAGCAACAGGCCACCGACGACCAGTACCCGCCCACTTCCGCGCTGGTCGGCCCAGGCCCCGAAAGCAGGTTGCACCGCGCCCCATACCAGTTGCCCTATCGCAAGGGCGAAGCTGATGCTGGCGATACCTAGCCCGGTGTCGAGTGCGATCGGTTGCACGTACAGGCCTAGCGACTGGCGTATGCCCATGGTGACGAGCAGGGTCGCGGTGGCAGCCAGCACCAGTGGCCAATGACGTGGCATGCCCGGGTTCACTGATCGGACTCCATGTGCCGGGTGAGGTGATCCAGGCTGGCGTGCAGTTGGGCGAGTGCGCTGCTTCCGATGCCGGATTCCACGGCATCCTGCGTGGCCTGCCACAGCGGAAGGGCGCGTGTGATCACGCGTTTGCCGGCAGCGGTGACCACGACACGTTTCTGCCGGCTGTCTTCGCCTATCGCAAGCCTGACCCACTGCGCATCGACCAGATGCTTCAGATCGCGTGTCAGCGTGGTGCGGTCCATGCCGAGTTCCTGTGCCAGCTTCCCAATCGTGTGTGCCGTGCGGTCGGCCCTGCGCAGGATCGAAAATTGGTTGACGTTGATGCCGGCCGGCGCCAGCGCGGCGTCATAGCGCTGGGACAGCAGCCGGCCCAGTTTGCGCAGCCGGAAGCAGGTACAGGAGGGGCTGGCTGCAACATCCAGCCCGGAGGGTGCGATGGCGTGTTCTTTCATGATGGGTGTATATACACCTATATGGCGGAAAAAGAAACCGCTGACGGATGTCCATCAGCGGTTTCATGGGGCATCTCAGAACCAGGCGCGGATGCCGAAGGCCACCCCTCGTCCCGGCAATGGTGCGAACTGGCGCAGCAGCGAGGTGTGCGGCCGCGCTTCTTGGTCGGTCAGGTTGCTGCCGTTGAGGAAGAGTTCCCAACTGTGGTCCGCACGATCCCAGCGGTAGGCGAGGTTGGCATTGACCAGAGTGTAGCCGGGACTGGGTTCCTCCCGTTCGGCCACGCGGTCCTGGCTGCTGTAGCGAATGGCGCCCAGCGAAGCGCGCCAGCCACCAAGCGCCCAGTCGAGGTCGGCGCCGAAGCGTGCCGGTGCAATGCGGGGCAGGTTGCCACCCAGTGCGATGTCGGCATGGTGATGGTGGTGGTGGTCGCCATGCGGCACGTCGAAATGCACTTCGCGGGTGCCACTTCCGTCCAGTTCGGCACGGACGTAGTCGCCGAACAGGCGCAGGTCCCAGTAGCCCGAGACATCGGATTCGAAGAGGTGGATTTTTGCTTCGGCTTCCGCGCCACGGAACGTGGCGTCACCCTGCACCCACAACCTCACCGGCAACTCCTGTTCCACCACGCCGGTATCGGCCAAGTACAGGTAATCGCGGAATTTGGTCTGGTACAGCGCAGCCTTGAATTCCACCCGGTCCACATGCGCATGCAGGCCGATTTCCACGCGTTGTCCACGTTCCGTATCCAGGTCAGCATCGCCGATCTCGATGCTCTGGGTGGCAATGTGGGCGCCGTTCGCAAACAGCTCCTCGTTGGTGGGTGCGCGCTCGGACAGATCCGCGCCCAGGCGCAGGTCGAAGACGTCGTTGATATGCCAGATGCCGGCGGCGGAGAGGCTGCTGGCGCCGAAGCTGCGTGATTCGCCATCCACCGGATCGATTTCCACGCGTTCGTGGCGGCCGCCGAGTTCCAGTTTCCACGGGCCGAACTCCTTCTCCTGTACCACGAAGAGTCCGAGCGTGCTGGTGTTGCTGGAAGGAACAAAGGCTTCCTCACCCACGGCACTGAAATCGACATTGCCGACTTGCAGGCCGAAGGCACCACGCCAACCGTTTAGCTCCTTCTGCAAGGCTTCCAGGCGCGCTTCGTAACCCTTGTTGGTGAAGCGTGTCGCCACGGCGCCGCCTTCGAGTTCCACGTGCTCGTAGTCGTTGTGTGCAGCGCGCAGGTTGATCGCATCCAGGAAATTCACGGGATCGTAGATGCCTGCCTTCAGGTCGATTCTGTTCTGCGTCAGGTCGATGCGAATGGGGCCATGTTCTTCGTGGGCATGGTCATCATCGTCGCCATGGTCATGATCGTGATCATGATCATGGCCGTCGTCGTCATGTCCATGATCGTCTTCGGCATGCACGTGCGCGCCTTCGGGAATGCCGTAGTTGGTGCGGTAGGTGCTGGCCGAAAGACCGAAATGACCGCGCTCCCCAAGCCAGGTTGCGCCTACGGCACCGGCGCGTGTCTTGACCGAACTGTTGGGCAGCAGGCCGTGGACCTGTTCGTCTTCATCCGCATGGTCGTCGTGGTCATGATCGTGATCCTCGTGTTCGAGGATGGCGTATCCGGGAATATCGTAGTCACCGGTGTTGCGAACCAGGCCATCGACGTGGATGACCCAGTTCCCGTTCACCCCATCCAGCCGGAACATGCCGGTGCGCTCGTCGTTGACGCTGTTGCCACGGACTTCGGCGCGACCACTCAACGGGCGCTCGGGTATTTGTTCGGCCAGCCGGCCATCCACCACGTTCACGGCGCCGCCAATGGCGCCGCTGCCGAAGAGCAGGTTGGCAGGTCCCTTGAGCACTTCTATCTGGTCTGCCAGGAAGGGCTCGATACCAACGGCATGGTCGGCGCTGACCGTGGAGGCATCCATGCTGCCGATGCTGCCTGACAGGACCTGCACACGGGGGCCATCCTGGCCACGGATGATGGGCCGGCCGACGCCAGTGCCGAACCAGGTGCTCTGGACCCCGGGCAATCTTGAAACGGTTTCACCCAACGTCCCGGACTTGCGGTTCTCCAGTTCGTTTCCGTGCAGCACTTCCACCGGGTGCGCCAGGGCCTCGGTGCTGTTGCGCAAGGGCGTGGCGGTGACCACGACCGAATCGAGTTCGGTGGGTGTCCCCGGTTTGCCGGCCAGGGCAGGCGTACTGGTCAGGGCGAGTGCTACGGCGATGGCTAGGGGGTGGAAAGCT
>JBQGFJ010000212.1:0-2864 GCA_052040085.1 Pseudoxanthomonas sp. | reverse complement strand
GCGTTGCGATGCGCGATCACGCCGGGGTTCGCCATTGGGATAGGCCACGATTGCGCCTGGCCATGCCTTCTCGAATTCCACGGCGTTCGCGAACGTCGTGTTGTTGTCGCCCAGGCCGTGGAAAATCACGACAAAAGGCCGCGGTGCATCACTGGCGCCGTTCGGTACATGAACCATTACCTGTCGCACCTTTCCATCCACCTCGATGCGCAGCCGTTCGATTGCTGCGTGGGCGATGGTCGTCTGCAGTGCCAGCAACGCGGCCAAGGCAAGCTGCCGGAATGTGTACCTGAACTTGCCCACGCGATTCTCCACCCGACGCCGGTCACCAGTCTTTCCCGGGTTCCGAGGGCAGGCAACCACGGCGATGATCGGGAGCTTAAACTGGGTTGGGTGGTTCCGGGCGGTGAGCAGGAGGACGAATGGGTGCCAACGCTGCGCTGTGGTCTCTCGATATGGCCGTGGATACAGGCCGCCGTCGCATGTGGACGTGGGCGCTGTGTCCATTGTTCGCTATTTTGCTGGCATTCCCGCTGCGGGCCGCCGATCTCGAGGCGTTCTGGTCGACGCAGCGCAAAGGGGGCAACAGCTTCAACGAAGTGCCACCTGATGAGGCCTATTTCGAAGCCCTGGCTGACAGTGGTGCAACCTGGGTGAGGCTGGCGTTTTCCAAATGGCGCGGTGCCGGGCGTGACTTCCTGATGGGGGATGCGGATGCGGATGCGTATGCAGGGCTGATGCAGGAGGACTTGGCGGTACTGCGACGCACGCTGGATGCCGCACATGCCGCCGGGCTGAAAGTGGTGGTGACGCCTTTGAGCCTGCCCGGTGCGCGCTGGGAACAGCACAATGACGGGAAGTTCGATGATCGCCTTTGGTCCCGGGCGGAGTATGCCGAACAGTCCGTGCGTTTCTGGAGGGACCTAGCGGATGCGCTGAAGGATCACCCTGCCATCGCGGCCTACAACGTGATCAATGAACCGGTGCCCGAGAAGGCCACTGGGCTCAAAGAGAACGGGACTGCCGACGCGTTGCGGGCATGGCAGGTAGCGCATGCGGGTACGGCGCGGGATCTGCCGGCGTTCTATGAGCGCGTGATTGAGGCGATTCGCGAAGTGGATCCGGTCACACCGGTGATGGTTGACGGGGGGCATTACGCAAATCCGCGATCATTGGCGGCATGGCCAGGGCCACTGACGGATGACCGGGTGCTGTATGCCTTCCACATGTATGAGCCCTACATGGCAACCAGTGCGCCCAACATGAAGTTGGCTGTGCCGCTGCGCTACCCGGGCGTGGAGAGCGAGGTCGAGGGCAGGCTGCTGGCCTGGGATCGTGATGCCGTTGCGGAACATATCGGGACTGCGTTCGACTGGGCGGAAGCGCATGGCATTCCCGCCAATCGCATGGTCATGGCGGAGTTCGGCTGCATGCGTCGATGGGCCGACTGCGAAACCTACCTGCGGGACGTGATGGATGCCGCGGATGCGCGTGGCGCACATTGGGCGTTCTATGCGTTTCGTGAAGACGTGTGGGATGGCATGGATTACGAATTGCCAGCGGACCTGTCAACGGGAAATTTCTACTGGTTGAAGGAATCTGGCAAGGCGGAGACGCTGCCACGCGATGGTGCCTTGATGAAGCTGCTGCGTCACAGGATGGCGGAGTAGGGTTCAGCCTCTATACTCGGGACTGACGCCACGATGGTTGCCTTGACGCATGCACGTATCGCCGGACGCCGCTTCCCCGACAAATGCCAGCCAGCCGCACAGCCTGCGGCGCTCCATTTCCAATACGCTGAAAGGCTCGGCCGGCAATCTGGTCGAGTGGTACGACGTCTACGTCTACTCGGTGTTCGCAGTCTATTTCGAATCGAAATTCTTCAGGCCGGAGGACAAGAACGCCACCTTGTTCGTGTGGGCCATCTTCGCGATGACCTTCCTGATGCGGCCCATCGGCGCGTGGTATTTCGGACGCTTCGCCGACCGTTACGGACGCCGGTTGGCGCTGACGGTGTCGGTGACGTTGATGGCGGCCTGTTCGTTCATCATCGCCATTACCCCGACGGTCGCCATGATCGGCATGGGTGCACCGGTGATCCTGTTGCTGGCCCGCCTGCTGCAAGGCTTTGCTACCGGGGGCGAATATGGCGCCAGTGCCACCTACATGTCCGAAGCGGCCATTCGCGGGCGGCGTGGCTTCCTGTCTTCGTTCCATTACGTCACGCTGGTGGGCGGGCACGTGCTGGCCCAGTTGACCTTGTTGCTGATGCTGTTGTTCCTGGATGTGTCGCAGATATCGGAATGGGGCTGGCGCGTGGCCTTCGGGATTGGCGGCGTGGCGGCCATCGTGGTGTTCTGGCTGCGCCGCACCATGGACGAATCACTGGAGACGACGGCTATCGAGGAGGCGAGGGCAGGCGGTGCCCGGAAATCCGGTTCGCTGCATGAGTTGTTCGTCCACCAATGGCGACCGCTGCTGCTGTGCTTCCTGATCACCGCGGGTGGCACGGTGGCGTTCTATACCTATTCGATCAATGGCCCGAAGATCATCCAGGGCCTCTTTGCCAGCGATGACATGATGGCCGGCACCCTGATCAACCTGGCGGCCTTGACGGTGCTGATGCTGCTGCAGCCGATGGGTGGCTGGCTCTCGGATATCGTGGGGCGCAAGAGCCTGCTGGTGTTCTTTGGCGTGGGAGGCGTGCTCTACACGTGGGTGCTGGTGCTGTGGTTGCCACAGCAGACCGAGTGGTGGTCGGCCTTCGCCATCCTCACGGTGGGTTTCGTGATCCTGACGGGCTATACATCGATCAATGCAGTGGTGAAGGCGGAACTGTTTCCCACGCATATCCGCGCGCTGGG
>JBQGFJ010000211.1:0-2398 GCA_052040085.1 Pseudoxanthomonas sp. | reverse complement strand
ACCGATCACGCACCGCACACGCTGGAAGAAAAGTCGCAGCCCTACACCCGCGCCCCTTCCGGCCTGCCCCTGGTCCAGTACGCACTGGTCGCAGCGCTGGAACTGGTGCACGAAGGCCGCCTGACCACCGCGCAAGTGGTGAACAAGGTATCCCACGCACCTGCGCGCCTGTTCGACGTCAAGGAACGTGGCTTCCTGCGCGAGGGCTACTGGGCCGACCTGGTGCTGGTGGACGATGAGCCGTTCACCGTGCGTCGCGAGGACGTGCTGTCCAAATGCGGCTGGTCGCCTTTCGAAGGCACCACCTTCCGCTCACGCATCGCCGCGACCTGGGTCAATGGATGCATGGTGTGGAACGGCCAGCAACTGCTGGGCACCGCGGGAGGCGTGCGACTGGAGTTCGATCGATGAGATCGGTTTTCCTGTGCACGTTTTTCGCACTGGCGACACTCATCGCACCGCCTCTCCACGTACAGGCACAAACCACTGCCGAAGCGGATGCACAGCGCATCGTGTTCCCCGCCAGCGTTTCACAGGGTGCTCTGGTCTTCGGCAAAGTGCCCCCGGGCAGCATCGTCGAACACGCCGGGCGCAACCTGCGCACCACGGGTTACGGCACCGTGGTCTTCGGCGTATCGCGCAATGAAAAAGGGCCGTTGACCGTAGCCGTCACCCGGCCCGATGGCCGCCGGGAAACGGCCAGCATCACCGTCACGCCACGCGACTGGCCGGAACAACGCGTCAATGGTGTTCCCCCGGCCACAGTGAATCCTCCCCCGGACATCGCCGAACGCATCCGCCGCGAACAAGCCCGCGTGACCGAAGCCCGCGCGCGCGACGATGCCCGTGCCGATTTCGCGCAGACCTTCATCTGGCCGGTACAGGGACGCATCAGTGGCCGCTTCGGTCGTGCCCGTGTCTACAACGGCCAACCCGGCTCGCCGCACTCGGGCATGGATATCGCCGCACCCACCGGCACTCCCGTGAAAGCCCCCGCCGCCGGCATCGTGACCTTTGCCGACGATGACCTCTACCTCACCGGCGGCACCCTGCTGATCGACCATGGCCATGGTGTCAGCTCCAACTTCCTGCACCTGTCACGCATCGACGTGAAGGTGGGTGACCGTGTCGAACAAGGACAGACGGTGGCAGCAGTGGGCTCTACCGGCCGATCGACCGGACCGCATCTGCATTGGGGGATGAATTGGTTCGATGTGCGTGTAGACCCGCAGTTGATGCTTGAACTCAGGAAATAAAGTCACTCTCCACCGTACGATACCCAAGCGCCAGTTGATCAAGCACTTCGTGAAGCTACGCAGCGGCTAGATGGCCATACGCAAGGAAAAAGGCCAGTTGATTGGGCACAACCACATCAATGGCAACGAAAGCTTCTGGAGCTACGCCAAGTAATGTATCGCTGCATCGGGCTGCCGGTCCTTTAGGACCACCGATTAGTTGATGATGGCTCGACAGGGACAGTTAAGAGGCTCGAGTGTGACTGATCTTCGTTGTAATGGCATCGCTACGTCTTGGACCGGCCAGGCCAAAGCCGCTGACTCGAACCAAACGGCCTCCAAGAAAGCCCGGGCGGTTCAGTCAGCTATGCACGCCTCCCCTTGTGGCCGCTGGCAATCAAGCTGGCGCCACAGTCGGTCTTCATGCCACGCAAGGCCACGGCCACACCGTCCACCTTACAGATGCCGCCACCTTCGGCAATGGCGAACATACCCTTGCACTTTGGACAAACAATCTGATGCCCCACTCCCACCATCGGCTTGCCCTTGAGGTTGGTTTGGGCAAGGCCTTCCAGCACCCTATCACCATGGTCAGTGCTGTCACCCTTGCGAATGATTTCTTTCATTGCAGTTCCTCATCGGTACAGCTGGCCCAGCTAACGGAAGGCCGACTTGTCTGCAGCGGGGGAAAAGGGCGCATTGGCGGCTTGTGTTGTGTTGTCCATCAGCAGCGTACGTGGCAGGGCAAAGCCACGGAACAACTGCTGCGAGAACGGGTTGTCGCTCTTCTCCGCGGTGATCCGGTAGCGCATGCCGCCATCGTTGGCGGTGAAGCTCAGATCCACCGAGTTACCGGCGGCACCATTCAACTGTGCCTGGCTAAGCAGACGGAACATGGACCACGGACCACGATAGACCAGGCCGCTGCTGTTACCGCTGCTGTTGACCAAGGTGATGCGGCTCTCGCCACTCCCGGCCGTACCGCTGAGGGTATTCGGCCAGATCAGGCTGCTGCCGGTACCCGCACCATGGTTGTAGCTGATGAGCTGGCCGTCGACGTTGAGCACGCTGCTGCGGCGCGTAGCGGCCAGGCCCAATGGCTCCACCATGAATTGCAGGCCTAGGGTGCCGCGGTTGTTGAAAAAGGCATCGCGAATCCGATC
>JBQGFJ010000210.1:0-5954 GCA_052040085.1 Pseudoxanthomonas sp. | reverse complement strand
CGGCCGGGCTGTTCGGCCTGACCGGCTGGAGCGCGCTGGGCCGCGCGGTCGGCGCCAGCCTGTTCCTGGGCGCGCTGGTCACGCTGGCGGCGACCGGCTGGCGCCAGGCGCCGCGTGGCAGCGCGCGCCGGCTGGACCGCGCCGCGCTGCGCGAGGCCGGGCGGCGCTTCCTCGGCCACGAGCGCATCGAACACCTGCTCGCCGGCGCGCCCGACGCCGGGCCGGTGCCGCTGGCCACCGAGCAGCGCATCGAACGCGAGCTCTCCGCGGTGCTGGGCTCGGCCTCCACGCGCCTGCTGCTCAACGCCGCGCGCAGCCAGGCCGGCGAGCTGGACACCGTGGCGGCCATCGTCGGCGAGGCCTCGGCCGACCTGCGCTTCAACCAGCAGGTGCTGGAGGCGGCATTGCAGAACATGAGCCAGGGCATCAGCGTGATCGATCGCGAACAACGCCTGGTGGCCTGGAACCGGCGCTATGCGGAAATGTTCGGCTTCCCGGACTACCTGTTGCAGGTGGGCAGGCCCATTGCCGACCTGACCCGGTGGGCATTGCAGCGCATGCCGCACCGGGGAAGCGACGATCGTGCCCTGGAGCGTCGCTTGGTCCATATGCGCATGGGCACGCCGCATCTCACCGAACGGGTGTTCCCGGACAACAGCATCGTGGAGATCCGCGGGAATCCCATGCCGGGCGGCGGCTTCGTTGCCACTTATACGGACGTCACCGCATCGCGCAAGGCGGAGCGTGAGCTCAAACAGGCCAACGAGACCCTGGAGCAGCGCGAGGTCGAGCGCACGGCGCTGCTGGAAACCGCCCAGCGTGAGGCCGAGCATGCCAATGACGCCAAGAGCCGGTTCCTGACCGCGATCGGACATGACCTGCTGCAACCCTTGAATGCGGCGCATCTGTTCGTGGATGCACTCGCGCAGCAACTACCGGAGCGCAAGCAACGGGAACAGGTGGAGCAGGTGCGCGGCGCACTGGATTCCACCACCGACCTGTTGACCGGGTTGCTGGACATGTCACGGCTGGAAGCAGGCGGATTGGTGCCCGAGCCGCGTGACCTGCCGCTGTCTGATGTGCTGGAACCGTTGGCATCGGAATTCCGGGTGATTGCAGCGGAACGCGGACTGCTGTTTTCGCATGTATCTACGCGCGCGTGGGTGCATACCGATCCACAGCTCTTGCGGCGTATCTTGCAGAACTTCCTCGCCAATGCCGTGCGCTATACGCGCAAGGGCGGCGTGTTGCTGGGCGTGCGGCGTATCGCCGGTGGCCGGCTGCGGGTCGAGGTGCACGATACAGGCGTCGGAATTCCGCTCAGCGATCAGCGCATGATTTTCGAGGAATTCAGGCGCGGCGAGGAATCCAGCGGGCAGGGACTGGGTCTTGGCTTGTCCATCGCCGAGCGCATTGCAGGTCTGCTGGATACACCTTTGTCCCTGCGCAGCAAGGTGGGGCAGGGTTCGGTATTCGCGGTGGAACTTGCCATCGTGGTGCCGCCGGCATCCCCATCCCTTTCACAAGGCAGGCGTGGCTTGACCGGACGCAGCGTGCTTGCCGTAGACAATGATGCGACGGCATTGGCCGCCTTGCGACAGGTGCTGGAGGGTTGGGGATGCACGGTGCACGGTGCCCGTGACCGTGCGGAAGCCGAGACAATCCTCACCAGCACGCAAGTTGATGCGTGGCTGTTCGATTACCACTTGGACGAAGGCGACACCGGCGTCGCCGTGGCCGAATACCTGCAAGAACGCTTTGGGCGTTATCCCTGCCTGATCCTCAGCGCGGACCAGACCGGAACCGTGCGTGGCAAGGTGCTGGAAGCCGGATTGACCTTGCTGGCCAAACCCATCCGTCCTCTGGCGCTGAAGTCCGTGCTGGATCGTCTTCTCTCCGCGCGCACCGCGGCGCACTGACGCCAGCAGGTTTGCCGTGGCAGGCAAGCCTTCTAGAATGGCGGCTCGTTTTCGTTGGAACTCCGTTGCATGCCCTACACCCCGATTGTTGCCACGCTGGGCTACGTGCTTTCACCAGATCGTTCCCGCGTCCTCCTGATCCATCGCAATGCACGGCCCGACGACCAGCATCTGGGCAAATACAACGGACTCGGGGGCAAGCTGGAGCCGGAAGAAGACGTGGCCAGTGGCATGCGCCGCGAAATCCGTGAGGAAGCGGGTATCGAGTGCGACCGGATGAGCTTGCGTGGCACCTTGAGCTGGCCCGGTTTCGGCAAGCAAGGCGAGGACTGGCTGGGTTTCATCTTCGTGATCACCGCTTACAGCGGCACACCTTTCGAGTCCAATCCGGAAGGCGCGCTGGAATGGGTGGACGTGGACAAGGTGATGGCGTTGCCGATGTGGGAAGGCGACCGCCATTTCCTGCCGCTGGTGTTCGATGACGACTTGCGTCCTTTCCATGGCGTAATGCCATACCGGGATGGCCGCATGCAGTCCTGGTCGTTTTCCCGGATCTGATCCGCGCTTGCAGCCGTTTCAGGCCCGTCGCGCGCGCAGGATGTGGAAGGTCTTCTCGACGCGGTCTCCATGGTTGCCGATGGCGGTTTCATCGTGCACATGGGCATCCGTCGGGATGAATCCGGTTTCGTGCAGAAGTGCTTCGGCCTGCTGGCGGTCGTACAGCAGGAACCCATGCGGCGTGAAAGGCAACTTATCCATGAAACTGCGGTCACCGAAGGCCAGGCAGATACTGCCGCCGGGCTTCAGCACGCCATGCAGGTTGCGCAGGTGCGCCTGTGGGGGCTGCCAAAAGTAGAGGGTGTTGATGCCCAGCACGTGGTCGAACGTGCCTGCCGCGAACGGCAAGCACTCGGACGAGCCCTGCACGAACACCGTCTGTCCCGACTGCACCGTGCCGGCATTTCCGCTGCACGCGGCTTCCACCATGGCGTGGGAAAGATCCACGCCGGTGTAGCGGATGTCCGGGGCGGACAGCAACAGATCCGGTACATGCGCCCCATTGCCGGGGCCGACCTCCAGCACGTGGTCGCCCGGTTGCAATCCCAGCAGCGCGATGCTGCGCCGGATGAGTGCGCCATTCGCCACTTGCATGCGTTCACCCACTTCAACCGCGTCCTCGCCTTGCGGGCAGCGAAGTTGCTGGGCCAGTTGTTCCGGGGTCATGGGCGGTGGATTGGCTTGCATGGCAGGCAGGTTGGTGGAGCGGGGATGGGATGTTCGGGGAGTTGTCACAGACTATCCACACATCGTGTGGATGAATACTCGACAAGTCTGTGGATAAATTCCAAAAGGCCTTTGTGAACAAGGGGTCTGGAGAGTGTGGCGAAAAAATGACCAGCCCGGATTCCGGTCAATCCGTTCGTTTCAGGCTTCCAGTTGCCGGCTGGGGTCGCTGAGTTCCAGTTCGCGCAGCACCACGCCTGCCTGGGTGCGGTTGCGTACGCCCAGACGATCGAAGATGGCGCTGAGGTGCGCTTTCACTGTGCGCTCCTGTACGTCGAGGCGATCCGCGATCTGCTTGTTGAGCAGGCCTTCGGCGACGAAGGTCAGTACCCGGAATTGCTGTGGCGAGAGACTGGCCAGGCGCGCGGCCAACTCGGTGTCATGTGCAGAGGATTGCGCGCGTGCCACGGAAGCACGCAGGGGCATCGGCAGCCATTGCTCGCACGCCAGCACGCTGCGGATGGCGTCGCGCAATTCGTCCAGCCCCGAACTCTTGGGCAAATAGCCGGCTGCACCGTGGTCCAACGCGCGGCGGACCACGCGCGGATCATCGTTGGCGGAGACCACGATCACGGCCACGGCAGGGTATTGCGCGCGTATGGCAGCCAATCCTGCCAGCCCGTGGTTGCCGGGCATGTGCAGGTCCAGCAATACCAGGTCGATGTCACCGTGGGTTTCCAGCGCGTGCAGCACGTCGTCCAGGGACTCGGCTTCCAGCACGGACAATTGCGCCACCGCATCCGCCGCCGCACCGCGCAGGGCGGCACGGAACAGCGGGTGGTCGTCGGCGATCAGCAGGGTGGGCATGGCGGTGCGTGACTTACTGCGCGGTCCAGCCGCCATCGACAGGCACCGAGGCGCCGGTGATGTTGTGCGCTTCACGGCGGCACAGCCACACGGCGGTCGCACCGATGTCCTCGGGCAGCGACATGCGCAGGCTCGGCTGTTTTTCGCTGAGCAGGGAGCGCACGCCATCGTCGCGCGAACCCCCGTTGCGGCGCGCTTCGATCTGCGGCTCGATCAAGGGGGTTTCCACCCAGCCCGGGCAGATGCAGTTGACGGTGATGCCGCCGCTGTCGCGGCTGCCCAGTGCGGCGTACTCCAGCGCCGCGACCTTGCTGAGGCCGACGATACCGAACTTGCTGGCCACGTACGGCGCCTTGTCCTTGGATGCCACCAGGCCATGCACCGAAGCGATGTTGATGACACGGCCGAATCCGCGTTCCGCCATGCCCGGCATGGCCAGCCGCATGGTGTGGAAGGCCGAACTCAGGTTGATGGCGATGATGTCGTTCCAGCGGTTGGTCGGCATCTGCGCCAGCGGCACCGCGTACTGGATGCCGGCGTTGTTGACCAGGATGTCGATGGGAGACCAGGCCTGGATCTCGGCCAGCATGCTGTCGATCTGTTCCGGGTCGCGCAGGTCGGCGTTGAAGTGGCGGGTGTCCGGGTCGCCTGCATCGCGAACGGCTTGCAGGGCGGCTTCGATCTGGGCGGGGTCGCCGAGTCCGTTGATGGCCACGCGTGCGCCGGCCTGTGCCAGTGAGCGGGCAATCGCCAGCCCGATGCCGGACGTGCTGCCCGTGACCAGTGCCGTACGGCCTTGGAGGAAGTTGTCTGTCATGGCGGGAATCGGGGGAATGGGGGAAGGGTGCACAACCCTAACAGGTATACCCTGCGGACTGCGTGGTACCAAAGTACGATGCCGCTGTTCCTGCAACAAGGTAGCTTCGCGACATGATCCGAAGGGGTGGAAAGACTATGATGCGGCCATTGTTTTGCGCGGTGCTTTTCCCGGCGTTGCTGGCCGCTTGCGGCACCTCGCCATCACCCGTGGCCAAGGGGCCGGCCTTGATTGAACCGCAACGCATCACCGAGCATCGCGGCAGCGACGACCTGCTGACCGCCGGGCTGGGAATCGATGGCCTGCGTGCCATGCTGCCGCCGGCATTCGCCGATGCCGTGCAGCCTACGCCGGAAGAGTTGCGCCGGCGTGCCATCTGGGCCAATTGGCGTGGCATTGCCGATCTTTCCCTGACCGGTGGCTACGGCCAGGTCTATGGCAGTGTGGCAAGCATCCCCGGGCGGGAATATTCCGCATTCGCCACCGTGCCGGGCGCACGGCACCCGCACCGCGTGCTTGTGCAGGTGCCGGACAGTTTCGATCAATCAAAACGCTGCGTGGTGGTGACGGCGTCGTCCGGTTCGCGGGGGATCTACGGCTCCATCGCGGTGGCGGGCGCCTGGGCTCTGCCCAAGGGTTGCGCGGTGGCCTACACCGACAAGGGCGCAGGCACCGATTATTTCGATCTGGACAGCCAGACCGGCACCCGGCTCGATGGCACGCGCGGACCCGTGGGCGAGGCACTGGCATTCGTGCCGGATGCCCCTGTCGGCGCCAGCGGCGTTGCGTTCAAGCACGCGCATTCGCAGGACAATCCCGAAGCGGATTGGGGCCGTCACGTGAAGCAGGCGGCCGAGTTCGCGCTGTCTGCACTGGAAGCCGCACATCCGGAAGCCGCACCTTTCACCTTCGCGAATACGCGGGTGATTGCGGTCGGCATTTCCAATGGCGGTGGCGCCGTGCTGCGTGCCGCGGAACTGGAGGGCGATTGGCTGGACGCGGTGGTGGCTGGCGAGCCCAACATCTACGTGGATGACCACGGTGGCCGCGCGCTCTATGACTACACCACCGAAGCGGCCTTGCTGATGCCATGTGCCTTGCTGGACTTCCCGGCCGATGCGCTGCCG
>JBQGFJ010000209.1:0-4432 GCA_052040085.1 Pseudoxanthomonas sp. | reverse complement strand
CATGCGCCCATTTTAGACCCAGCGACCGTCCAGCCCCACATCCATCGCTGCCACGGCGCCGTCATGTTCATGTGCCAGACCCGGCACCGCATGGCACGTCCTCCCCACGCCCGCAAGATTGGAACCCGGGAGCGTCTGGGTTAGGGTGCGGGCCATGACCGACCCCGCCCGCGACATCCTGACGCCCACCCAGCTGAATACGCTGGCGCGCGACCTGCTGGAAAGCGCATTCCCGCTGATCTGGGTGGAAGGCGAACTGGGGAATGTCACCCGCCCGGCCTCCGGTCACCTGTACTTCACCCTGAAGGACCCGCGTGCGCAGGTGCGCAGCGCCATGTTCAAGCCCAAGAGCCAGTGGCTGAAGTTCGTGCCGCGCGAGGGCCTGCGCGTGCTGGCCCGGGGCCGGCTGACCCTGTACGAGGCACGTGGCGACTACCAACTGGTCATCGACCACCTTGAAGAAGCCGGCGAAGGCGCACTGCGCCGTGCCTTCGAGGAACTCAAAGCCAAGCTCACCGCCGAAGGACTGTTCGATAGCGAGCGCAAGCGCCCGCTTCCCGCGCACGTCCGCCGCCTGGGCGTCATCACTTCCCCCAGCGGGGCCGCGGTACGCGACGTGCTCAGCGTACTGGCGCGGCGTTTCCCGCTGCTGCACGTGGACGTGTTGCCAGTACAGGTCCAGGGCGAAGCCGCACCAGCACAGATCATCGAGATGTTGCAGCGTGCCGGCACTTCCGGCCATTACGACACCCTGCTGCTGGCACGTGGCGGCGGCTCGCTGGAAGACCTGTGGGCGTTCAACGACGAAAGACTGGCGCGCGCCATCGCCGCATCACCGGTGCCGGTGGTGTCCGCCATCGGCCATGAAACCGATTTCACCCTCGCCGACTTCGCCGCCGACCTGCGTGCGCCCACGCCGTCTGTCGCTGCGGAACTGCTGGTGCCCGATCGCCGTGACCTGCTGAACCGGCTGGCCACGTTGCAACGCCGCCTTGCAACCCAACAGGCACATCGACTGCGCCAGCAGATGCAACGCGCTGATCGTGCCGCGCTGCGCCTGCATGCCCTGCGCCCGCAAGCAAGACTGGAACTGCTGCGACGCAAGCAGGAAGAAGCAGGACGGCGATTGCAGTCCTTGTGGGCGGAGCAACAGCAGCGCCGACTGGCTCGCCTGCGGCATGCCGCCGTGATCCTGCGTGCTTCGCGGCCACAACGGAAACTCGCCCTGCTGCGCGAACGTCTGCACACACTGGGCCCGCGTCCGCAAGCGATCATCGCCCGCCAGTTGCAACGCGAGGCACTGCGATTGCGCGGCCTGGCCCGGTCGCTGGAAGCAGTCAGCCCATTGGCCACCGTGGCACGTGGCTACGCGCTGGTCATCCGGGAAGACGGCAGCCTGGTGCGTTCGGTCCATCAGGTCGCAACCGGCGACAAGGTCAGCGCACGGCTGGCCGATGGCGAACTGAAGTTGCGGGTCGAATAGCGCGCACGGGCAAACCTGCCATCCACTCGATGCCGCCCCACGGAAACCTGCACAACGTAAAGCCACCCAGCAGGTAATCGCATTTTTTTGCATGCGATTAACCCCACTCTTTCGCCTGGCCCGTTCGATGGCATGTCCACCAAGGAGACCTGCCATGTGTACCGAACGTTTCTGCCTGAGCCTGCTCACCGTCGCCATCCTGTCTGCCTGCCAATCCCACTCCCCCGAAAAGACAGCCCAAGCGCCCGCTGCCGAAGCCGAAGCACGCGCGCGCCAGGAAGTGATGGTGACCGGCGCAAGGGCACAGAAATCGCGCACCGACGATGCCTACGCTCTTGCCCCACCGCCTCCGCCTCCGGCACCACCTGCCCCGGCCATGCGCTTGCTTGCGCAGGAACCCGCCGCGCATGACATGGCATTTGCGCCGATCCAGCAGATGCCCGCCAACACCGAAAAATACGCCGAGCGCCAGGACAATCCCGTACAGCGCACCAGCGAACAACCGGTATCCACGTTCTCCATCGACGTGGATACCGGCAGTTATTCCAACGTGCGCCGCATGCTGCGTGACGGTTACCGTCCTCCCGGTGATGCGGTGCGTGCCGAGGAGTTCCTCAACTACTTCAGCTACGGCCATCCGGCACCCCTCGACCGCAACGTCCCGTTCCAGGTCACCACCGAGCTGGCCGCTGCGCCCTGGAACCCGAAGCGCGAACTGTTGATGATCGGCATCAAGGGCTACGACGTTCCCAAGGTCACCCTGCCCGCATCCAACCTGGTGTTCCTGATCGACACTTCCGGATCGATGTATTCGGACGACAAGTTGCCCTTGCTCAAGCGCGCCTTCGCGCAACTGGTACCGCAACTGCGCGCGCAGGATCGCGTGTCCATCGTGGTCTACGCCGGTTCCGCCGGACTGGTGCTGCCGCCCACGCCGGGCGATCGCCATGGTGAAATCCTCGCGGCACTGGAGCAATTGCAAGCCGGTGGCAGCACCAATGGTGGCGATGGCATCCGGCTGGCTTATGCGATGGCCCGGCAGGCCTTCGTGAAGGACGGCGTCAATCGCGTGATCCTGGCCACCGATGGCGATTTCAACGTGGGCACCGTGGGCCAGAATGCGCTGGAAACCCTGGTCGCCGACCAGCGCAAGGCCGGCATCGCGCTCACCACGCTGGGCTTCGGCCAGGGCAACTACAACGACCACTTGGCCGAGCGTCTGGCCGATGTGGGTGATGGCAACCATGCCTACATCGATACCTTGCAGGAAGCACGCAAGGTGCTGGTGGACGAAATGCAGTCGACCCTGCTGACCATTGCGCAGGACGTGAAGATCCAGATCGAGTTCAATCCTGCGGTGGTCTCCGAATACCGCTTGATCGGCTACGAAAACAGGTTGCTGGCACGCGAGGATTTCGCCAACGACAAGGTTGATGCCGGTGACATCGGCGCCGGCCATGAGGTCACTGCGCTATATGAAATCACCCGCAACGGCTCCGGCGCGGAGCGGCTGCCAGCGCTGCGTTATGGCGGCAATGCGACAAGTACGGCTGGCAACAGCAATGAACTGGCACATCTGCGGCTGCGCTACAAATTGCCTGGTCAGGAAACCAGCAGGCTGATCGAGAAACCCATCCAGGGCCACATGCCAACGGCACGCCCCAGCGAAGCCTTCCGCTTCGCCAGTGCGGTGGCCGCCTACGCCGATCTGTTGCGCGGTGGCACCCGCATGGATGGGTGGGGTTGGAAAGACGTGATCCGGACCGCAAGCGAAGCGCGTGGCGACGACCGCTTCGGCCTGCGCCGGGAGTTCATTGAACTGGCCACGGAAGCGCAGCGGATCGTGGAGCCCGGTACGCCGGCAGTCGCCGTATCCGACAACCCGTAACCGCTTCGCAGGAGTGGTCCCTGCACCCATGCATCCTGCTCAGATACCCGGTTCCGGCCTGCCCAGCAAATAGCCCTGCCCGAAGCTGCACCCCAGTTCGAGCAGGGCCTGCCTCTGTGCTTCTGTTTCCACGCCCTCGGCGATGGTGTCTATGCCCAGCGTATGGGCAAGTGCCAGGATGGCACGCACCAATGCCTGGCTCTCGGGCCGGCTCTCTCCGCCGATCCCGGCTATGAAGCTGCGATCGATCTTGAGCACCGAAATGGGGAAACGATGCAGGTACGACAGTGCAGAGAACCCGGTACCAAAGTCATCCAGTTGGGCCAGGATGCCATGCTGGCGCAGCGTGCGCAGGATGCGCAGCGTCCGCGGCGCATCGTCCAGCAGGGCCACTTCGGTGATCTCCAGCCTGAGCCGCGAGGGGTCGGCACCCGTGGCGTCGAACATGGCCAGCACGCGGTCGGCGAAATCCGGTGAACGGAAATGTCGCGGTGACACGTT
Source organism: Pseudoxanthomonas sp. (assembly GCA_052040085.1). Taxonomy (GTDB): domain Bacteria; phylum Pseudomonadota; class Gammaproteobacteria; order Xanthomonadales; family Xanthomonadaceae; genus Pseudoxanthomonas_A. The sequence goes on along the minus strand of JBQGFJ010000209.1, from coordinate 560 downwards.
CACCGAGACGTAACCGTCCCCGCCACGCGCAATCTGCATGACCACCTGTTCGTAGATCTGCCAGTCGACCTGTTCGATCAGGCCACTGTCTTCGCCGACCCGGATGAACTCGCTCGGCAACAGGATGCCCCGCCCTTCGTGGCGCCAGCGCAGCAATGCTTCGTGGCCGATGATGGTGCCGTCCTCCAGGCGGCGGATCGGCTGGTAATAGGGCACGAAATCACGGCTCTTGATGCTGCGGCGCAGGTCTGCCTCCAGGTCCAGGCTCTGCATGGCCTCTTCGCGCATCACTTCGTCGAAGATTGCCCAGCGCTCGCGGCCATGGCCTTTGGCACGGTACATCGCCGCATCCGCGTCGCGCAGCAGTTCCTCGCCGTTCTGGTAACGCGGGTGCCAGATCGCGATGCCCAGGCTGGCGGACGGGAACAGCTCGCGTCCCGCCACCCACAAGGGGCGCTCCAGCATGTCCAGCAAGCGCTGCGCGATGTCACGGATGCTTTCCTCACCCTCCACGTACTCGGCCAGGATGGCGAACTCATCGCCCCCCAGGCGGGCCACGA
>JBQGFJ010000208.1:0-8276 GCA_052040085.1 Pseudoxanthomonas sp. | reverse complement strand
CAGGCTCAAACTGAACATCAAATCCCGGGCCGAACCTTCGCAAGATCAAGCACTTAGTGCTCTTTCCCGCGCTTGGATGGTGGAGGTGGGGGGAATTGAACCCCCGTCCGAAGGCACTCCATCTCCGGTACTACATGCTTAGCTCACCGTTGGATCTCGCCCCGAAGCAGCACGATGCGCAAAGCGCACTCCGGAACCAGCCTGTTTTGTTCAAGCCATGACTGACAGGCAGCCATCACAGCCGGTTCCGTGATAATGACCCTACATCCACGAGCACGGGCACAAGTGGGTTCGGGGCTTACGCCTTAAGCGGCGAGAGCGTAGTTGTCGTCGTTGGCAACTATGAGTTTGCCGCTGGATTAACGAGGAAAGCTGCCCCCTCGGCATGCGCCAGGCAATTTCGCAACCCCCGTCGAAGCCAGTGCACCCCCGGGAATAGAGTCATTGCTGACATCCGACAGTGTAGGGTCGCAAGCCCGGCGTCACAAGTGTGACCATACCTGTGGGTATGGTTGGCTTCATCGTGGATTGCGTTGCGTGAAGCAGAAACCGCGAGCGCGGATCCGCATCAAGCGTCCTTGTTGTGTTGGCGCATGGCACGCTGTTTCTCGCGTGCCCAGTCGCGATCCTTGCCTGCCTGGCGCTTGTCGTGGGCCTGCTTGCCCTTGGCGAGACTGATTTCCAGCTTGACCTTGTTGGCCTTCCAGTAGAGCGCGGTGGGGATCAAGGTGTAGCCATCGCGTTCGATCTTGCCCACCAGCGCATCGATTTCACGCCGGTGCAGCAGCAGCTTGCGTACGCGGCGATCATTGGCCACCACATGCGTGGAGGCCTGGATGAGCGGAGTGACCTGGGCATTGAACAGGAAGAGTTCGCCATCGCGGATGCTGGCGTAGCTTTCGCCGATGTTGGCACGGCCGGCACGGATGGCCTTCAGCTCCCATCCCTGCAGGGCCATGCCGGCCTCGTAGCGCTGCTCCAGATGGTATTCATGGCGCGCGCGCCGGTTCAGGGCGATCGTGCCGCCGCTGTTTGCCTTATCCTTGCCGGGTTTCTTTGCCTTCCGCCCATTGTCGCCGAAGGCGCAAATCCAAGCGAGCCCGTCGCCACCGCATGCAAACCATCCGCCGTAGCGCCTTGGTCGAACACTCCGCCTCGCGCATGTTCGACCTGGTGAATGACATCGATGCCTATCCACGCCGTTTCGATTGGTGCAAGGGCGCACGCATCGTTGAGTCGGAAGCGGACCGGATCGTGGCCCGGCTGGATCTGGGGCTGGGTGCGCTGAGTACCTGGTTCACCACCGAAAATCGCCTGGAAAGGCCGCATTGCATCGACATGGACCTGGTGGATGGACCCTTCCGCAAGCTGCATGGCCGCTGGGAGTTCCATGCGCTTGACGAGTCGGCCTGCAAAGTGACCCTGACGCTGGAGTTCGAGCCTGCCTCGCGCCTGCTGGCGCCTGCGTTTGCACTGGGGTTCCAGGGGCTGGCCGATCGCATGGTGGATGACTTCGTGCGCGTTGCCGACAGCAACGGGTAAAGCTGGGTGAAAGTCGAAGTCATTGCCGCCTGGCCGCGCAGGCACCACTCCGTCGAGGTTGAGCTGGCCGAGGGTGCCACCGTGGCCGACGCATTGCAGGTTGCGGCGTTCGATCTGGCGGAGGTGTCCGGATACGCCGTTTTCGGCATACGCGCGGACCTGGACACGCGCTTGCGGGACGGGGACAGGGTGGAGCTGCTCAGGCCGCTATTGATGGACCCGAAGGAGGCCCGCCGTTTGCGGGCCAGGAAACCGAAGGCCTAGGCCTTAACGGCGACCGCCTTTCTTCTTTTCCTTGGGCAGGTTCGGACCGAACTTGCGCACGTCGCTGCTCAGTTGCAGGTCGTTCTCGGGGAAGAATTCGCCTTCCCAACTGACCAGCCGGTCGGCGTCGAAGTGCAGGGTCAGATTCTTGATGTTCGTGGTGCCAATGCGATTGGTGCGCTCGCTGGCGGCGTAGTCCCAGCGCTGCGAATGGAAGGGATCGGCAATGGACGGGGTACCCAGCAGGATCAGTACCTGTTGCTTGCTCTGGCCCACCTGGAGCTGGTCGACGGCCGACTGCTCAAGCAGGTTGCCCTGGTAGATGGGCTGCTTGTACAGCACGCCGCAACCGGCGGTCAGGGAAGCGAGGGCGGCGATCAGCAGGAGTTTGCGCATGGGGCGTCGTAGTGGGGCGGAATGAAATCGGACCGATGATACACTCACGGCGACCGCCGCAACCGAGCAACAGGCAGCTGGCGCTAAACCGCTAATGAACGGAGACGCCAATGGAATCGAATGACTTGCGCAAAGTGGGCCTGAAGGTGACGCATCCGCGGATGCGCATCCTGGAGTTGCTGGAGCGCAGCAAGCCACGCCACATGACCGCCGAAGACATCTACCGGCAATTGCTGGAAAGCGGCGATGAAATCGGCTTGGCCACGGTGTACCGCGTGTTGACCCAGTTCGAGTCCGCGGGGCTGGTGCTTAAACATAATTTCGAAGGCGGGCAGGCCGTCTACGAACTGGACCGTGGCGAACACCACGATCACATGGTGGATATCGATACCGGCAAGGTCATCGAATTCTCCAGCGAAGAAATCGAGACCCTGCAGCGCAAGATCGCCGCCGAGCATGGCTACGAGATCGAGGAACACTCCCTGGTCCTGTACGTTCGCAAGAAGCGTTGAGCAACCGTCAAAAGCCAGCATGGCCCGGGTAAGCAAAGCGCACCGGGGACATCCGATTCAATCTAACGCCGGATGCGGCCCTTGGCCTTGTCCGGCTGCCGCCTTGCGTCGTCGTTCAGGCCTGCTGCACGCTTTCCAGCAGCCGCCGTGCGGCGGCACGTGCTTCACCGCTGACTTCCACGCCGCCCAGCATCCGTGCCAGTTCTTCCTCGCGCTGGCTGGATGACAGCGCTTCGACGGCACTCTGGGTCATGCCTTCCACGGGTGCCTTGCTGACGCGGTAATGGGCGTGGCCCTGGGCGGCGACCTGGGGCAGGTGGGTCACGCAAAGCACCTGGCGTTCCTTGCCCAGTACGCGCAGTTTGCGGCCCACGATCTCGGCCACGGCACCGCCGATGCCGGAGTCCACCTCGTCGAAGATCATCGTCGGCACGGCATCAAGCCCCAGGGCCGCGACTTCGATGGCCAGTGATATGCGCGAGAGCTCTCCGCCGGATGCCACTTTGCGCAGCGGGCGGGGCGGTTGCCCGGCATTGGCGGCCACCAGGAACTCGGTGCGCTCGCCGCCGAGCGGATCGGGACGTTCGGCATCGCCGGGTTCCAGGGTGATCTCGAAGCGTCCGCCACCCATTCCCAATTCCGACATCAGCCCGGTAGTGGCGCGCGAAAGTGCTTTTGCCGCTGTCTGGCGGGTCTTGCCCAGCCGGGAGGCGGCTTTTTGCCATGCATCGCGGGCCGTCTGTATCTGGCCGGCCAGCAGTGAAAGGCGTTCTCCTGCACCCTGCAAGCCGTTCAGTTCGGCGGCGATGGCATCGCGTCGCGGCTCCAGTTCGGCAGGGGCTACCCGGTGCTTGCGGGCGAGATCGTGCACGCGTTCGAGCCGGCGCTCCAGGGATTCGAATTGAGCCGGATCGGCGTCGAGGTCATCGCGCACCATGCTCAGCAGCGCCAAGGCTTCATCCAGTTGGATGTTGGCGCCTTCCAGCAGGCCATCCACGTCAGCCAGCCGGGCATCGTGCCCGGCGAGGCGGGACAGCTCGTTGCGGACCTGCTGGAGCTGGCGGGATATCGAAGGAGCATCGTCACCGCCCAGCCGGCCCAGTGCCTGGTCGCAGCCTTCGATCAGGGCAGAAGCGTGGGCCTGGCGCTTGTGGTTGGCTACCAAGGTCTCGATGGCCTGTGGCGACAGGTCTTCGCGCTCCAGTTCGGCCAACTGGTGTTGCAGGTACTGGATGCGGTCGGAGACATCGCCTTGCGCGGACAGATGCTCACGTTCGGCCAGCAGACCGGCCCAGCATGCGCTGGCTTCGCGCACTGCCGTGCGTTCGGCCTGGTTGCGGGCGAAGGCATCCAGCAGCTCCAACTGGCTGGGTTTCGAGAGCAAGGCCTGGTGTTCGTGCTGGCCGTGGATTTCCACCAGCCTGGCGGCGAGCTCAGCCAACTGCGAGACGGCGACTGCGCGGCCATTGATCCAGGCGCGCGAACCGCCGTCGGCACGCAGGGTGCGGCGCAGCTGGCACTGGTTGCCATCGTCCAGGTCGTTGTCGCGCAGCCATGCGGGCACGGCTGAATCGGTGGCCAAGGCAAATTCCGCGGCCAGTTCGGCACGCTCGGCGCCATGCCGGACCATGCCGCTGTCGGCGCGCTGGCCGGACAGGAAGCCCAGTGCATCCACCAGCAGGGATTTGCCGGCGCCGGTTTCGCCTGAAATCACGGTCATGCCCGGGCCGAATTCCAGTTCGGCCAGACGGACAACGGCGAAATCCTTGATCGAAAGGTGTTTGAGCATGGGGGCGGATTGTAAGGCCTGCCGACTCGTGGGCTGAGACAGGCGCGCTATCGAAGCCCCTTGCAAAGCCCGTCGGCTGCCGTTATCAAACACGCTATGAATGGCCCCGTCCTCGACCTTGATCCGCGCTCGCGTCACTTGCTGCGCTCGCTGGTATCCCGCTACATCCAGGACGGCGAGCCGGTGGGCTCGCAGACGCTGGCCCGGCATGCCGGGCTGGACGTGAGCCCGGCCACCATCCGCAACATCCTGGCCGAGCTGGAGGAAGTGGGGCTGCTGGCTTCGCCGCATACCTCCGCGGGCCGGGTGCCGACGGCGCAGGGCTACCGGGTGTTCGTGGACAGCCTGTTGCAGGTCAAGTCGCTGGGTGACGGCGAAGTGGCCCGGTTGCGATCGGAGCTCCCGGTGGGCGGCGGCACCCAGGCGCTGCTGGGCAGTGCTTCGGAGCTATTGTCGGCGATGACCCATTTCGTGGGCGTGGTCAGCGCGCCGAAACGCGAGCAGTTCGCCTTCCGCCACATCGATTTCGTGCCGCTGGATGGCCGCCGGGTGCTGGCGATCCTGGTGTTCGCCGACAACGACGTGCAGAACCGCGTCATCGAGCCACGGCAGGCGCTGGACCCGGGTGACCTGGAGCGTGCGGCCAATTACCTCAACACCCATTTCGCGGGCCGGCCGCTGGCCCAGGTGCGCGCCTCACTGGTGCATGAATTGCGCTCGGCGCGTGACGAGATGGAGCGCCTGTTGTCGCAGGCGGTGGAGCTGGCTGAACACGCACTCGTGCCGCCGGGCGATGACATGGTGGTGGCAGGCCAGACCAAGTTGATGGGCGTGCAGGATCTGTCGGACCTGGACCGGCTGCGTGAGTTGTTCGAAGCCTTCGCCAGCAAGCGCGAGATCCTGCAGTTGCTCGAGCGCACCATCCGTGCGCCCGGTGTGCGCATCTTCATCGGTGAGGAAAGCGGTTTGGCGCCGTTGGACCGGGTCTCGCTGGTCACCGCGCCGTATACGGCAGGGGGAAGGGTGCTGGGGGTTCTGGGGGTCATCGGGCCCACCCGGATGGCCTATGACCGGGTCATTCCGGTGGTGCAGGCCGCGGCCGATGCGCTGGGTGCTGCCTTGAATCCCGAAACTCCGACCCCATAGGTTTCCAGTCACGCGATCAGACACCCGCGACGGAACCCGAAATGAACCAGAACCCGCAAGATCCCCAAGATTTGGATGCCGGCCAAAACCCCGGCCAGCAAGACACGGAAACCCTGTTGCAGGATGAAATCGAAATCCTGCGCAACGAGCTGGATCAGTTGCGCGCGGCCTCCCTGTTGGAGCGCGCCGACCTGGAGAACCAGCGCAAGCGCGTGGCCCGCGATATCGAGCTGGCACGCAAATTCGCCAACGAACGGCTGCTGGGTGACCTGCTGCCGGTTTTCGATAGTCTGGATGCCGGCCTGACAGCCGCGGGCAGCGAACCCAGTCCCTTGCGTGACGGGCTTGAGCTGACCTACCGGCAACTACTTAAAGTGGCGGGCGACAATGGTTTGAGCGTCCTGGATCCGGTAGGCGAGGTCTTCGATCCGGAGCGCCACCAGGCCATCAGCCAGGCCGATCCCGGCAACGCTGCGCCCGGCAGCGTGCTGCAGGTCTTCCAGAAGGGCTACGTGCTCAATGAGCGCCTGCTGCGTCCGGCCCTGGTGGTGGTGGCACGGCAGGATTGAGTGCCCGCGGGAGCAGGCTTGCCCGCGAGCTTCATTCCTTCGTGCTGAACGAAAAGCATCGCGGCCAAGAGCCGCTGCTGCACACACACCAACGGGCTTGAATGCCCGGTCGCCACCCCCACATACCTTCCATCAACCCGGTCATCGACCGGCCAACATCTGAACATTTCCACGGAGCTACCCACATGGGCAAGATCATCGGCATCGACCTGGGCACGACCAATTCGTGCGTGGCGATCATGGACGGCGGCAAGGCCCGCGTCATCGAAAATTCCGAAGGCGACCGCACCACGCCTTCCATCGTCGCCTATACCAAGGACGGCGAAGTACTGGTGGGCGCCAGCGCCAAGCGCCAGGCGGTCACCAACCCCAAGAACACCTTCTACGCCGTCAAGCGCCTGATCGGCCGCAAGTTCACCGATGCAGAAGTGCAGAAGGACCTGGGCCTGGTGCCGTATGCCATCACCCAGCACGAGAATGGCGATGCCTGGGTGGCCACGTCGGATGGCAAGAAGCTGTCGGCGCAGGAAATCTCCGCGCGCACCCTGGAGAAGATGAAGAAGACCGCCGAAGCCTTCCTGGGCGAGACCGTCACCGAGGCGGTCATCACCGTGCCGGCCTACTTCAACGACAGCCAGCGCCAGGCTACCAAGGACGCTGGCCGCATCGCGGGCCTGGACGTCAAGCGCATCATCAACGAGCCGACCGCCGCCGCGCTGGCCTATGGCCTGGACAAGGGTGACGGGCAAGACCGCAAGATCGTGGTCTACGATCTGGGCGGCGGCACCTTCGACGTCTCGATCATCGAGATTGCCAACGTGGACGGCGAGAAGCAGTTCGAAGTGCTGGCCACCAACGGCGACACCTTCCTGGGCGGCGAAGACTTCGACAAGCGCGTCATCGATTATCTCGTCGAGGAGTTCCAGAAGGACCAGGGCATTGATCTGCGCAAGGATCCGTTGGCCCTGCAGCGCCTGAAGGATGCTGCCGAGCGCGCCAAGATCGAACTTTCCAGTTCGCAGCAGACCGAAGTGAACCTGCCGTACGTGACGGCGGATGCTTCGGGTCCGAAGCACCTCAACATCAAGCTGACCCGTGCCAAGCTGGAAGCGCTGGTGGAAGACCTGGTCAAGAAGACCATCGAGCCGTGCCGCATCGCACTGAACGACGCCGGCCTGCGTGCCAGCGACATCGGCGAGGTGATCCTGGTCGGTGGCCAGACCCGCATGCCGAAGGTGCAGGCGGCGGTGGCCGAGTTCTTCGGCAAGGAACCACGCAAGGACGTGAATCCCGACGAAGCCGTGGCACTGGGTGCCGCGATCCAGGGCGGCGTGCTGGCTGGTGACGTCAAGGACGTGCTGCTGCTGGACGTGACCCCGCTGAGCCTCGGCATCGAAACCCTGGGTGGCGTGTTCACCAAGATCATCGAGAAGAACACCACGGTGCCGACCAAGGCATCGCAGACCTTCAGTACTGCCGAGGACAACCAGTCCGCGGTCACTGTGCACGTGTTGCAGGGCGAGCGCGAGCAGGCCCGTTTCAACAAGTCGCTGGCCAAGTTCGACCTGAGCGGTATCGACCCGGCACCGCGCGGCATGCCGCAGGTGGAAGTGTCGTTCGACATCGACGCCAACGGCATCGTCCACGTGACGGCCAAGGACAAGAAGACCGGCAAGGAGCAGAAGGTCGAGATCAAGGCCGGTTCGGGCCTGTCGGACGAAGAAATCCAGCGCATGGTGCAGGATGCGGAAGCGCATCGTGACGAAGACAAGAAGTTCCACGAACTGGTGCAGGCACGCAACCAGGCCGACGCTTTGATCCACGGCACGCGCAGTGCCATCACCGAGCACGGCAGCAAGGTGCCGGGTGATGTGATCGGCCGCGTGGAAGGCGCCATCGCCGAGCTGGAAACCGCCATCAAGAGCGACGACAAGGGCCAGATCGAGGCCAAGAGCAAGGCACTGGAGGAAGCGGCGCAGGCGGTGTTCGCCGCGGCTGCGGCGGCGCAGCAGCCGGGCGAGGGCGGCGAGGCAGGCCCGGGCGACGCCCCGAAGAACG
>JBQGFJ010000207.1:0-2725 GCA_052040085.1 Pseudoxanthomonas sp. | reverse complement strand
TCTGCTCGGCGTTCTGGCGCAGGGCAGTATTGCCATCCGCGGCCTGGGTGACCACGCCGACGGACAGGGTGGCGATATCGGGGACGCGGGAAGCTTCGGCCTGGGCCGAAACGCTCAGCAGGGTGCTGTCGGCGCTGGCCGGGGCAGCGGCAATGGATTGGGCGTGTGCGGTCATGCTGGTGGTGGTTCCCAGGGCCAGTGACAGGGCGAGCAAAAGGGTGTGGAGCGGTTGGATACGCATCTGTGATCTCCTTCTGGATGCGGGTTGAAGGGTGTTCCGGGATGGATGAACGCGCTGTGAGTCGCGGTGGGGTTGCGGCCGGAAGCCGGTTTTCGTCATCCGTTCAGTCAGGCGGCACGGGTTATCCTTGCACGATGCTCTATCTTGCCTCTCGCTCCCCCCGCCGTACCGAACTGCTGACCCGGCTGGGGCTGGTGTTCGGGCATGTTGAACTGGATATCCCGGAGCAGCGCCAGCCAGGCGAACCGGCCGAAGAATACGTGCGCCGGGTGGCACGCGAGAAGGCCGGTGCCGGCCTGCTGCAGGTGGTGTCCGTTCCGGGTGCGGTGGTGCTGGGCGCGGATACCGAGGTGATCCTGGATGACGACGTGTTCGGCAAGCCGGAAACTGCGGCCGATGCCGTTGCCATGCTGCGCCGGCTTTCCGGGCGCACGCACCGGGTGGTTTCCGCGGTGTCGGTGGTCAGTGCCGAACGCGAGGCGCAGAGTGTTTCGCTGTCCGAGGTCACCTTCGGTGACTTGCATGACGCCGACATCGAGGCTTACGTGGCTACCGGCGAAGCGATGGACAAGGCTGGCGCCTATGGCATCCAGGGCCGTGCGGAAAGCTTCATTGCGCATCTTTCGGGCAGCTATTCCGGGGTGATGGGATTGCCGCTGTTCGAAACGCAGAAGTTGCTGCGCACGTTCGGGGTCCTGTGATGTCGGAAGAGATCCTGGTCAACGTCACCCCGCGTGAAACCCGCGTGGCCGTGGTCGAAAACGGCATGCTGCAGGAACTGCACATCGAACGCGGTTGGCGGCGTGGCGTGGTGGGCAACATCTACAAGGGCAAGGTGCAGCGGATCATGCCCGGCATGCAGGCTGCATTCGTCGATGTCGGGCTGGAGCGCGCGGCGTTCCTGCATGCCAACGACGTGACGCGCATGCCGCAGGCCGTGGAAGGTGATGCCGGTGACGCGGCACCACACGCGGCGGCGGCCTCGGTTCCCATCAGTGATCTGTTGCGTGATGGGCAGGACATCGTGGTGCAGGTGGTCAAGGATCCCATCGGCACCAAGGGCGCGCGGCTGACCACGCAGATCAGCATTCCTTCGCGCTACCTGGTCCTGATGCCGCAATCGAAGGTGATCGGCGTGTCGGCGCGGATCGAGGACGAGGCCGAGCGCGCGCGCCTGAAATCCGTGGTGTCGGAGCTGGCGGCCGTGCACGGCAACCTGGGCTACATCATCCGCACCAATGCCGAAGGCCAGCCTGCCGAGGCATTGGCCGAGGACCTGGCATACCTGTCGCGGGTCTGGAACATCGTGGAAAAACGCGGCCGTGAGTCCGCCCCCACCAGCATCATCTATGAAGACCTCAGCCTGCCGCTGCGTGCGGTGCGCGACTTGATCCGCAAGGACGTGGAGAAGGTGAAGGTCGACTCCCACGAAACCTACGAGCGCTTGCAGGCCTTCGTGGCCAAGTACATGCCGGTGCTGGCCGAGCGGATCGAGTTGTACGCAGGCGAGCGGCCCATCTTCGACCTGTATGGCGTCGAGGATGAAATCGGCCGCGCGCTGGACAAGCAGGTGCCGCTGAAGTCCGGTGGCTATCTGGTCATCGACCAGACCGAGGCGATGACCACGGTGGACGTGAACACGGGTTCGTTCCTGGGCCAGCGCAACCTGGAGGAAACGGTCTACCGCACCAACCTGGAAGCCGCGCAGGCGGTGGCACGGCAACTGCGGCTGCGCAACCTGGGCGGCATCATCATCATCGACTTCATCGACATGCATGACGCCGAGCACCGGCGGCAAGTACTGCGCACGTTGGAAAAGGCCCTGGCGCGTGACCATGCCAAGACCACCGTGTACGAATTCTCGCCGCTGGGCCTGGTGGAAATGACCCGCAAGCGCACGGTCGAGAGCCTGGAGCGCCAGTTGTCGGAAGCATGCCCCGAGTGTGGCGGGCGTGGTTCGATCAAGACGACGGAAACGGTGACCTACGAGATCTTCCGTGAAATCACCCGTGCGGTGCGCCAGTTCGATGCGGCGCGTTTGCTGGTGATTGCGTCCCCGAAGGTGGTGGCGCGAATCACCGACGAGGAATCGCCGGCAGTGGTGGAGCTGGAGGAATTCCTCGGCAAATCCATCCGTTTCCAGGCCGATGAGCAATACCTGCAGGAGCAGTTCGATGTCGTGCTGCTCTGACGTTGCCCCGGAGCGTTCCTGATGCCCACGCCATTACGCCGTCGCCTGCGCCTGGCGCGCAGGGGTGCGTGGTATGCACTGGCGGTGACGTTGGTGGGCGTGGCGCTGTTGGTGGCGCTGTTCAGTCAGTTGCTGCCCCTGGCCGAACGGCATCCTGATCGTATCGAAGCCTGGCTCAGCGAGCGGGCCGGGCGGCCGGTCGCATTCGACCACGTGCAGACGCACTGGACGCGCCGCGGTCCCTTGTTGCAATTGGAGGGTCTGCGTGTCGGCGACACGGATGCGGGCGTGAG
>JBQGFJ010000206.1:0-2112 GCA_052040085.1 Pseudoxanthomonas sp. | reverse complement strand
ATTGGTGGACCGGAAGCGCGGAAGGCGCGACCCCCAGCAACAGCGCGGCATTCTGGCGCAGCAATGCCGCGGCGATTTCGCGGCGCACGTCGGGCGATGAGTTGAAGGAGTGGCGGACGTCCAGGGCCAGCAAGGGGATGGCGGCCATCGCGCGCTCCAGCGGAGGCAGGTGGCCGTTGGTGGCCAGGCCGTGGACGGCATCCGGCCAGCGCTGGTGCACGGCCTTGGCGAAAGGATCGTCATCGCCACAGTCCCACAACAGGCGTGCGGTGTGCTCCAGCGTGCCGCCTTCGCGGAACATGGCGACGGCCGAACGGCCGCGGTAGTAGGGGCCGTCGGGCCGGATCAGCGAGATCCGGGTTTCCATCACCGGCAGGCCGCGGTCCAGGCTCTGCGCCGCACCGCGCGCCGCGCCACGACCGGCCCGTTTGCGCTGCAGCAGTTTGTCCACGTCGCTGCGCCGGTACACGCGGCTGCGATGGTCCGGGCCAGGGCGGGACTGCAGCAGGCCGCGGCTCACGTAGGCATAGAGGGTGGCCGGGCTGATGCCCAGCCGTTCGCAGGCTTCCGCGGCAGGAATGAAATCGTCGCTCATGCCGACATATTGATTCATTTCATCAAGATTGATCAATAGGTAAATCGGTGCCAGATTGTATCCAGCCGCAGGCGGGCCCCTCCATTCCGGTGGGTCAACCCGCAAGCCAGAGGAGCCACGCATGAGCACTGTGTCACCGGGCGCCCGTTTCCGCGCCGCACTCGCCGAAGAATCCCCGCTGCAAGTCATCGGCGCCATCAACGCCAACCATGCGCTGCTGGCCAAGCGCGCCGGCTTCAAGGCCATTTATCTTTCCGGTGGCGGTGTCGCCGCCGGTTCCCTCGGATTGCCGGACCTGGGCATCAACACGCTGGAAGACGTGTTGATCGATACCCGCCGCATCACCGATGTCTGCGACCTGCCGCTGCTGGTGGACATCGACACCGGCTTTGGTCCCAGCGCATTCAACATCGAGCGCACCATCAAGAGCCTGATCAAGGCCGGTGCGGCGGCATGCCATATCGAGGACCAGGTGGGCGCCAAGCGTTGCGGTCATCGTCCCGGCAAGGAAATCGTCTCGCAGGGCGAAATGGTGGATCGCGTGAAAGCGGCCGCGGATGCGAAGACCGACAAGGATTTCTTCCTGATCGCGCGCACCGATGCCATCCAGGTGGATGGTGTGGACGCTGCCATCGAACGTGCCATCGCCTGCGTGGAGGCCGGTGCCGATGGCATCTTCGCCGAAGCCGCCTATGACCTGGACACCTATCGCAAGTTCGTCGATGCGGTGAAGGTGCCGGTGCTGGCCAACATCACCGAATTCGGCAAGACCCCGTTGTTCTCGCGTGACGAACTGGCGTCGGCCGGCGTTGCCATCCAGTTGTTCCCGCTGTCGGCATTCCGTGCCGCCAACAAGGCGGCGGAAAACGTCTACACCGCGGTGCGCCGTGACGGCCACCAGCGGACGGTGGTGAATGCCATGCAGACCCGCGAGGAGCTGTACGACCGCATTGGCTACCACGCATTCGAGCAGCGGCTGGACGCCTTGTTCGCACGCAAAGGAGCATGATGGGGTTCTCGCATCCCATCAGGTTCCGCCGCCATGGCCATCCACTCGCACGACGCCAGACATTCCCAAACGCACCGGTCCGTGGATCGGCGTGAAACGGCACGTCAACTGCTGCAAAGTGAAATAGACAAGCTGCCGGACGAAGAGCGCAGCATCGTCGAGCGTTTCATTTCACGTCGCCAGGTCGCACGGAATGTGCACAGCGAGTTCACGCAGTCGCGGACACTGGGTGAGCGGGTTGCCGACAGGGTTGCCGCCATTGGGGGAAGTTGGCGTTTCATCATCCTCTTCTGCGGATTCATCGTGGCCTGGATGGTGTTGAACGCGATGATGGCCAAGGCATTCGACCCATTCCCCTTCATTCTCCTCAACCTGGTGTTGTCGTGCCTGGCCGCATTGCAGGCACCGATCATCATGATGAGCCAGAACCGCCAGGCCGATGCCGACCGCATGCAGGCCAAGAATGATTACGCCGTCAACATCAAGTCGGAGCTGGAAATACTGCAGG
>JBQGFJ010000205.1:0-4883 GCA_052040085.1 Pseudoxanthomonas sp. | reverse complement strand
GAATCCGTCTGCTGCGCTTCATTTCGCGGCAGGCGTTGCGGGATAGGCGATCAGCAACACCAGGTCTTCATCGCCGGTCTGCCGGATGGCATGCGTGCTGCCCGGACGGGTCAGCATGGCGTGGCCGGGTCCGACTTCATGCAGGTGGCCGTCCAGCGTGTACAGGCCATGGCCACTGACGACGTAGTAGATTTCGTCCTTGTGCTGCGGATGCAGGCCGATGCCGGCGCCGGGATGCAGCACGCGCTTGCGCATGACGAAGGGGAGTCCCGTGGCATCCGCGAACAACGGGTAGGCCGTGGTATTGCCTGCGCCGCCATGCGGTCCCGGTTGTTGGCGGGCGATATCGCGCTCGTCCACGACCTGTGACGGATGCTGCTGGGCGGCAAGGTCCCGTATGGCACTGGCCGGTGCGCCGCAGTCGGTATCGCGGACCACATGTGCCGGCAGCGAGGGATCCAGCCGCTTCCAGCCATCCACCACCAGGCAGGCAATCGCGACGGCACCATGCTGCTGGAAATGGGTGTCGTCGGCCTGGCCCTGTTCCGGTACGTGCATGTAATAGGGTTTGGATGCGTCCTCGCCCAATACACGCAACCAGTCCATGCTGGATGCCGACAAGTCGATCAAGCCCACGTGTTCGCGTTGTGCCAGGTCGCGTACCGCTTGTGCATAAGCTCCGTGGGTATCCACGGGTTCGCCATCCGCGAATGTGCGGCGCGCGACCGGAGTGATCAGGATGGGGGTGGCGCCCTGTTCACGTGCCAATGCCACGTAACGCATCAGCCAGGCAGGAAATGCTTCGGCGGGTTCGTTGTAGCGTGAAGGGTCTTCGATCTTTGCGTCGTTGTGGCCGAACTGGATCAGCAATACGTCGCCCTGGCCAATCTCGTTGGCGATGCCGTCGAACCAACCTTCGTCGATGAAGCTGCGTGAACTGCGGCCGCTGCGTGCATGGTTGCGGACGTCGAAGTGGGCCGGGTCCAGGAAGCTGCCCAGCGCTTGTCCCCATCCGGTGCGTGGCGCACGCTCCGGGCCATATTCGCTGGCCGTGGAATCGCCTGCGATGAACACGCGGACTGGAGGTTCGGCGGCCATGGCGGTGCCGGAGAGCGTGAGCAGGAACAGCAGTGCAAGGATGCGAGGCATGGTTCCGGTTTCCGGTGGCGGGCCTTGCAGGGGAGCCGGGCTCCGTGGAGGCATGGAGCGCGCGGCATGGCCCGCCCCGAAGGGAGCGGGCGTGTTGCAGCCGGACTTATTTGCCCAGCACTTCGCTGACGTAGGCGCGGATGTCCGCATCCTGTGCGTTGTCGAAGAAGGCCTTCTGGAAGCGTTCGCCACCCACGGCCTGCTTGACCAGTTCCTGGTCGATGGCGCGCAGGCCGTCGATGAAGGGCTTGGACGCGCCTTGCTTCAGCTGGGCGAGGATGCCGGCGTTGGCCATCTGCGATTCGCGGCGTTCGGCCGGATAACCCTGGCCGCGTTCGCCGCCAAAGGCCTTCTCGAAGATGAAACGGATGTTGATTTCCGCGCCCCAGCCGTAGCCCTTGGCGAACGGCAGTGACAGCGCGTTGCCGTTGTTGACCTGTGCGAACAGGAAGGCGTCGGTGGGATCGATGCAGTAACCGCAGTACACGCCCGGCCAGGCATTGAGCGACATCATCGCGCCCTGTCCGGTGCCGCAGCCGGCCACAACGAAGTCCACGGCCTTCGCGTTCAGCAACAGGCTGGCGATGATGCCCAGGTGGATGTAAGTCAGGCGGTGGTCGTTGTCGCCATCCATGCCCACGTTGAACACTTCGTGGCCCTGCGTTGCGGCGACGTCATTGAGTTGTTGCAGGACCACCGGGTTCTTGCCGGCCTGGCTGAATTCCTGCATCAGTGCGATTTTCATGGGGATGCTCTCTTGATCTGAATAAATTGGTGGGTCGTGTCAGCGCGCCAGCCAGCCGCCGTCTACCGGGATGATGGCGCCGTTGACGTAATCGGATGCGCTGCTGGCCAGGAATACCGCGGTGCCGCCCAGGTCTTCCGGCTTGCCCCAGCGGTTGGCCGGGATGCGGTCCAGGATGGCCTTGTTGCGGTCTTCGTCAGCACGCAATTGTGCGGTGTTGTCGGTCGCCATGTAGCCGGGGGCGATGGCGTTGATGTTCACGCCCTTGCCGGCCCATTCGTTGGCCAGCAGGCGGGTGATGCCGGCGATGCCGGATTTGCTGGCGGTGTAGGAAGGCACGCGGATGCCGCCCTGGAACGACAGCATGGATGCGATGTTGATGATCTTGCCGCTGCCCTGGGCAATGAAATGCCTGCCTGCTGCCTGCGAGATGAAGAACGCGGACTTGATGTTGACGTTCATCACGTCGTCCCAGTCCTTTTCGCTGAACTCCACCGCGTCGGCGCGGCGGATCAGGCCGGCGTTGTTGACCAGGATGTCGAGTCCGCCGAGACCTTCCACGGCCTCCTTCACCACGCGCTCCACCGGTTCGATGGTGATCAGGTTGGCTTCGATGTTGTGGAAGCGGCGGCCCAGGGCGCGCACTTTTTCCGCGGTTTCATCGGCGGGCACGATGCCGGCACCGGCGATGTCCGCACCTGCGGCGGCCAATGCCACGGCGATGCCTTGCCCCAGGCCGGTATTGGCACCGGTTACCAGCGCGATCTTGCCTTCAAGACTGAATGGATGGTTCGCCATGTGGATCTCCATTGCGAAAGTGGTGTCCTGGATGGACTGGGGTGATTGACGAATCGGGTGGGTTCTTGGGTCCGTTGCGGCCATTCTAGGCTTTCTGGTAACCGGTGTCATTCCGCATCGCGCCAAACCGACCAGGTGTCCTCGCCGGGGTTCAGCCCGGGGGTTGGCAGGAGTCGCGGATGATCAGGTGGGGACGGATGCTGGCGGCCGCCATGGCAGCGCCGCTGTTCGGCTGGATCAGCATGGCGGCGGCAATGCGGCCGGTATCGCGGGTGTGGCGCCGGACCGAAGTAAGGGCTGGCCACAGGCGCGAGGCCAGCGGGCTGTCGTCGAAACCCACCACGGAAAGATCACGGGGAATATCGATCCCGGCGCGCAGGGCGACCTTGTAGACGCCGGCGGCCATTTCGTCGTTGCCGGTGAAGATGGCGGTGGGGCGATTCTTGCCGAACAGCAGCTTCTCGGCGGCGGCAACGCCGGATTCGAAGGTATAGCCGGCTTCGATGACCCGTGACTTGGGCAGCTCTATGCCGCGGCGTGTCAGCGTGTCCAGGAAGCCCCGGGTGCGCTCGAAGGACGAGCGGTAGGCATCCGGGCCGGTGATCAGGGCAATCTCGGTGTGGCCCAGGGACAGCAGGTATTCGGCGGCTTCCGCGGCACCATTGCGGTCATGGGTCACCACCATGCGGTCGGGTTGGTCCATGCTGACCGAGGCCACGCGGGTGTAGCGGCAGCCGATGTCGGCCAGCATGTCGGCCAGGGCCTGGTCCTCGGACGCGCGCGGCACCATCATCACGCCGTGCAGCTTCTGCTGCTGGGCGAACCGGCGCACGCCATCGATGTAGCCGGGGCTGCGCGTATCACAGGGATGCACCACCAGCTCGTAACCGGAATCGCGCAGCGAATCCAGCGCGCCGTATTGCATGTCCACGATGTATTGCGCGGTGGGATTGTCGTAGACCATGCCGATCAGGAACGAGCGGCGGAATGCCAGTCCGCGCGCCATGGGATCGGGTACGTAACCCACTTCACGCATCAGCATTTCCACTTTCTCGCGCGTGTCCTTACGGACCAACGGTGAGTTGTTGATGATGCGTGAGACGGTTTTCTTGGAAACACCGGACAGTCGCGCGATGTCGTTGATGGTGGCGGCCTTGCCCGGAGCGGGCTTGGAGGCGGAGCCTTGGGGTGGTTTGCGCGCTGGCATGTCCGGGAGATTACAGGATCGTGAAGAAGGGGGATTCTAGCTGGCTTGCTGCCCGGGCTTGCGCAGGGTGATGTACCGGCATGCCCGGCAGCAGGGATGCATGCAGGGCAGGGTGCTTCATGGGGCAGCAGCCAGGCGCTTTTTCCAGCGGGGATAATCCCGTTCCAGCAGGGATCGTGGCCACTCGCCGTACCACGAGTAACCGGTGCGGCGCTCGCGCGGGATATCGCTGTAGCGGGCCACGCGCTCGCCTTCGCGATTGGCCAGCACCACGCTGTTGTCGTGCAGGTCGTAGAAGCGTGCCCACAGCGCAGGGGCGTCCGCATCCTCGACCAGCCTGCGGTCGGTGCTGCTGCTGTGGTGGCGGTACTGCTCCGGTTCCGCCTGGAAGGTTTCCAGCCGCCAGCCTTCGATGCGCACGCGTTGCAGCCAGTCGACGGCGGCTTCGATGGCCGCGGCGATCTCCGGTGACGGGTCCGGGATGCTCATCAGGTAGCGCGTCACCGCCACGGTTTCCTGCACCACGACCGAGGGCAATTCGAAACTGCGGCCTTTCACCGGAAGCAGACTGTCCGGATCGTACTGGCCGGCCCAACCGCTGCGGACGCCGTCCTGGCGGATCTGCAAGGCCAGCAGGCAGGCATCGCCGCGTTCCACGGCAGCCCGCGCGCGTTCGCGCTCATCCGGCGTGATGAAGCCGAAAGGTTCAGAGCCGTTGGCCACCTTGCGCAGGGTCGCCAGCACGCCGGGCGTTACTTCGTCGGCAATGGTGATGAGTGGGTGGTAGCGTTCTTTTGCCGGTACGGTATGTGGCCAGCCACCGCATTTCAGTTGCTGGTGCTCGAGGATGAAGTCCAGGCCCTTGAGCGCGGCATCGCGATATTGCGTATCGCCGGTCTGGCCGAAAGCATCGGCCAGGTACTCGACCTGGGTGTAGACATTGCGGTTGTCGAAGCTGCCGCCGGTGCTGGCGCTCTCTTGGCG
>JBQGFJ010000204.1:0-7694 GCA_052040085.1 Pseudoxanthomonas sp. | reverse complement strand
AACCGGCGTACCGGCCTCGGCTTGCTTGAGCACGGCAATGATCTGGCTGTCGGTGAAGCGGGACTTCTTCATGGAACCTCCTCGGGAAAGATTACGAGAAATTCCACTTCCGGCGTCAGCTAATCTGTGGGGGGATTACCGTCTTCGCTCGCGAGCCACTGGAGCCGTTGCGCAACCAGGCGCAGTAGCCACTGCGTTGCAGGCCCAGCACCCAACACATGGCCACCAGGCGAAACTCCCGGGCGGGCGCATGAGCGCGTACTTCGCCTTCACCCCTTGGCAAAGTACGCGGCGGCTTTTTTAGGATGTCGCGCTCCTCGGTAACCCGCCGCAGCTCGGCCTTGAGCCGGCGGATCTCGGCCGAGTCACTCGGCACGGCCGTCGCGTTGGGGGCATGTGCCGTCTTCCTGGCCACCTGCACCCAGCCGTACAGCGTGTGCCTGGGAATACCGATCCGGCTGGCCACATCCACCACCGTGAAGCCGCGCTCGATCACCTGCCTCATCGCTTCGGATCGGAACTCATCCGTGTACTGCGTGTTCTTGTTCATAAACACCTCGCTCATTGCCATCAATTATGGCAACCGGACGTCTACGAAAGGCTGGCCGATCCAGTGGCAACTTAAGTCACACCAACTCAGAAATCTTATTTATTGCATACCAATCCACTGACCTTGAAGTTACTTTCCAAGTGCCAAGTATATCGGCACTCGGAAACACGAAAACTCTCCAGACCCTCCAACGGCAGGTACTTAATCAAAGGATTGTCATGCACAAATCGCCAAGCACGAAGATCAGTCACCGATACAACACCTACAGGCGGACAAGAATTGCTACCGCCATCACCAGCACTTTGCTGGCACTGGCCATCGCACCCTCAGTAATTGCATCTAACGCCGACGCCCATGACCGGATCAATGCAATCATCACCACCGCGCTCGACTCAAGCAACAAATCATCTGCACCGACAATCAAGCAGTCATTGCCGCCCCTTTATGGATTCAGTCGTCACTGGCAAAAGGCAACAAGCGATGAAAAAACCACATCGAATGAATCCAGCCTTCCCATTTCATCACTGGCGGGGTTGCCGGGCGATGCATCCTCATGGATCTCCGAAGAATTCCAGGCGGACTGGGGACTTGAAGCCATCAACGCCCATCATGCCTATGCACGAGGCCTGACAGGTAACGGGATCCGATTGGGATTGGTTGATACAGGCACAGGCTTCGACCACACGGAGTTCACCGGAAAGAATCATCTCAGCCTCACCATGGCTGAACTACTGACCGACGGCACCCTCTGCGCCGACAGCAGCATTCTTGCCGGCCCCGACGCCTGCTTTTTTTCCCAAGGCCATGAAGTTGCAATAACGGGCGACTATTTCGATCCGGAATTGGCGAATTACCTTCCAGATCCGTCCAATAACCATCTTTGGGGTAAAACGTTTTTCTCCTTCGACTCTCATGGAACGCATGTTGCCGGCACCATGGCTGCCAACCGTGACGGCAATGGCATGCATGGCGTGGCCTTTGGTGCCAACCTGAGTTCGGCCCGTCTATTTAATGACAGCATGACCCATGTGGATGCCGGGTGCTTCTTCCTGAACATCTGCGACACCTACCGGACCAGCGCTGACAGTACTGCGTTCGACTACATGTATGAGCAGGCTATTGCCCAAAACGTTCGCGCAATGAACCACAGCTGGGGCTACACATACATCACCTATACCCCCGACGATGTTGAAAATACACATCGGAACATTCTAAGAACACCGAGCATATACACACGACTAGAGTCGATGGCTAATGCATCACGCGAGTCGGGCATGATCCAAGTTGTGTCCGCAGGCAACAATAGCGGCATCAGCGCAAGTCCGGAGGCCAGCCCGCAACCCACAGCGCCCGCCACCATCCCCATGTTCTTCCAAGACGTGGAGCAATACTGGGTCAGCGTGGTAAATCTGAGCGAGAACCTGGAACTCAGTAATCGCTCGATGAAGTGTGGCGTCACCGCCAACTGGTGCATCGCCGCACCCGGAAGCAATGTAACTTCCACTGTATTTGATGGGGATGAAAATATCACAGGCGATTGGCTCATCGATGCCAATGGAAATATCCGTTACGACATTGAAAACCGCGATGGGATCCCCGGATTTGCTGATTACTCTGGCACATCAATGGCCGCACCGCATGTTACCGGCGCACTGGGACTTCTGTTCGAACGTTTTCCCTACCTTACTGGCGCACAGGTTCGTGACGTGATGTTGACCACCGCAACCGACCTTGGTGAAGAGGGCGTGGATGACGTCTATGGTTGGGGCTTGCTGAACCTCCAGAAAGCCATTGATGGCTACGGCCAATTGCGCGTGGATACCGAGGTCGTCATGGACACGACAGCTGGTGGACTGAAGGTGTGGGAAGGCGATGCCTGGGATGATTGGACCAATGACATTGGCGGGCCGGGCCACTTGACCAAGAGCGGTGCTGGCTGGCTGCGCCTGTCTGGCGACAACACTTTCGGTGGCGCCAGCATCACTCAAGGCCTACTTGAATTCAATGGTGCAAATACCCTCGCCGGCAATGTCAACGTACAAGGCGGCACCCTGCTGCTGAATGGCAGCCTGGATGGCAGCGATCTGAGGGTGAGCGGTGGCTTGGCCGTAATCAATGGCACAGTGACTGGCGGCATTACCCGTATTGAATCCGAAGGCACCCTCGGAGGTAGCGGCACCCTTGGTGATACCTGGGTCGATGGCACTATCGCTCCAGGCAACTCGATCGGCACGCTGAGTATTGGCGGCAATTACCTGCAAACGGAAAACGCCACCTTTGCCGCAGAACTCTCGCCACCCGATCTGGCCGATCTCCTGCAGGTCAGTGGCAATGCCAGCCTGCTTGGTGGAACCCTGCTGGCAATCCGCTCACCCGGCACCTACTTGCTCGGCCAACAGTACCGCATCATTTCTGCGCTAGGCGGCGTTGATGGTGAGTTCGACAACATTGACAGCACCAGGATTTCACCATTCCTCTCATTGTCCCTGCAGTATTCGGCCAACGCAGTGGATATTGCGGTAAGTCGGGGCCAGTCACTGGCTTCCGCCTCACGGACACTGAACCAGCTCTCCACCGCTGGAGCATTGGATCTTCTGGGAGATGACCAAGGTCTTCTGGTGCCATTGACCCAGCTGAACGAAAGCCAGGCACGAAATGCCTTCGAACTGCTCTCTGGCGAGATCCATGCCAGCACACAGCAGATTTTGCTGGATAACAGTCGCCTGGTCCGCGATACCGCCATTGCACGAGCCGCAAGCGCCCAGGATGCATTCCGCAACCAGCGGGACGCCGATGCCAATACCGGGGCATGGGTTGAGGTCCAACGCCAAGGTGGCAGCATCGCGACAGACGCGAATGCCTCACGTGCACAATATGCCGGCGACGCAATCCTGGTGGGTGTTGATCATCAACTCGACAGCGGCTGGCTGTTCGGCGCCTATGGCGGCACTGGCAGGACTGACTTCGATGTTCGCCAGCGAGCCTCGGAAGGTGATGCCAATAACCTGCACATGGGTGTCTACGCTGGCAAGGCCTGGGGCAATTTCGCTACCCGCGCCGGCTACACCCATAGCAATCACGAGCTGAAAATCGAGCGTGATGTTGCTTTCGCGGGTTATTCCGACAGTTTGGGAAGTCGCTACGATGCCAACACGTCGCAAGCTTATATTGACGCGGGCTATCGCTTCGGTAACGAAAACTGGGGCGTTGAGCCATACCTCCAATACGCACATGTAAAGCTGGACAGCGACGACTTCAACGAAGCCGGTGGCGCAGCAACACTGCAGGGGCGCTCTGCTGATGCACGCGTTGACCTGTCCATGGCCGGGGTGCGCTTCAATGCCAACCTGCGCGGCAGCAGGCAGGAGCAGACCTGGCTCAGCCTGCGCGGCAGCCTTGGCTACCGTCATGCGGGCGGTGATCAGGTACGACTGACCGAAGCTTCGTTTGATGGCAGCAACTGGTTCGGTATCCGCAGCCCCGCCATCACGGATGAAGCCGTTGTCGCTGAAGTCGGTGTGGCCGCACGCACCTCCCGCAACAGCGTGCTGGAGTTCGGCTATAGCGGCGTGCACGGCGATGAAGCACGCAACCATGGCCTGAATGCACGATTCTCCGTGCAATTCTGACCAAGCTTCAGCGTCAAATCGAAAAGAGCGACCTTCGGGTCGCTCTTTTCATTCCATCTGGCCAAAACTACGCCGTACTCTGGCACCTACAAAGGATTACTGCCACTCACCTGCGCCACCGCATCGTGCGGATGCAGGCTTTCGTAATGGGCCACGGTGGCCTGGTAGGCGGCAATCCGGGCATCGCTTGTGAGTACCGATGCCACACGGCGTGCGGCATCTTCGCAGAACATCAGGTTCTCGGCATTGAGGCGGGCGAAGGCTTGTTCGTCCACACGCTTCACCGCGGTTTGCACTGGTGTTCCCAATACCCCTTCGATGGCATCGATCAGCGGCACGAGGGGAAGTTCGTCGAACTGGGGACGCAATTCCACTCGCACGCTGGCCCGGCTGCGCTGCGCGTGCGGGGTGGCGGCCATGCCGCGCTCGGAGGCCAGCCAATCGCTGACCACGGCCGTGGACAAGGGATGCGCCACTGCAAAATCCTCTGCGAAGCGTTCTGCGTTCGCTTGCCGGGACAGCGCTGCCGAGGCAGGACAGGTACTGGAATATTCCACCGAGAACGACAAGGCCAACTGCAAATGGCCATCGCCCAGTACGGCTTCGATTTCCACCGGGTAACGCTTCCATCCGCTGTAAGCACTTTCCAGCGCACGCCGTTGCAGCAGCGCTTCGTAGCGAATGATCAATCGCGCCTGCGAGGCCAATCCCTTCTGGGATGCCACGCTGTCCTGCAACAGATGGCGAAGTCCCGCCGGGGTGATGGCTTCACGCGCCAAACCTTCCTGCAATTGCAGGTACAGGCGTGACATGTGGATGCCTCGCGAATCCGCATCCACCATGTCCACGAACAGATCGATCCGTGCAGCCACCTGCAACTGGCCGCCATTCCCGTCCGGGATGCGCACCGGCAGTGAAATGCCTTCCATGCCCACCCAGTCCAATGGGCGGGCCAATGGCACGCTCTGGTGGGCGACATCAGGCAACGTATCGCGGGGCATGGAGGGGGAAGACATGCTGCTGGGAATCCGTGGAATCAGCCTTCAATTGTAACGGCAGCCAGCCATATCCCCGTGAAACGCAGTGTTACAGGGCAAGATTCTGGCTATGGCAACCATCGGCGCCATGGATGGGAGTGAAACGTATCGCTCACCCGCCCCGCGCTGCCCACCAGGCGTTGAACAGGAGGCGTACCCGCGATACCGGACGCGGCGGCATGCCTTGGCGTTGCAGGCGCATGCGCGACAAGCCCGAATGGATACGGCGTTCGCGTGCACCCATTCGCTGATTGGGCCAATGCTCGAGCAAGGCGGCTTTCCATTGGGCCATGCGTTGCGATGCATCGCTGTCACCTGCCCCTTTCACGTGCTGGGGCAATGCCATCGCACCGACTGCCATCAAGCGTGCCGCCAGGACTTGCACGGCAACCGCATCAGGCGACACGGTCTGGCCACCCAGCAGCACGGCCTCCACTTCGGCCACCGCCTTGCCGTAAGGAAGCAACCGCGCGAGGGCTGCATCACCATTTTCGGAAGATTCACGCGCATCGATCAGGACCGGCAACGTGTCCGCCAAAGCATCCCAGGGCGCCACATGCGGCTCCAGGATGCGGCCGAGGGGATGCCGGGACCGGCGTCCGGACCAATCCTTCAGTTCCTGGCCCCACCAAGCCAGCTTGGCATCGGCCGGCAACGGGTCGCCGGTGACGTTCATGGCGTCCTCGAACTCCTGCAACAGGGCGAACCACGCCACGACGAGCGCACGCCGTTCGACAGGCACGAACACTTCCGCCACCGCCCATTCGGGCCAACGGCTTCGCCACTTGCCAAGGAAACTCTCGAGTGCGCTGGAATCAGACATGCAATGGATATTCGGGGCCCTTGCGGGCGCATCATGTTCGGGAAAACACACCGCAACCGTGGTTGCGTACAACCCACTTCAGGGAATTTGTGGCCAGGTGGCCGCAACGGCAAGATCAGCCGGCGTATCCACCAGCACATCGGGAAGCCAGTCCGCGGGGTGCTCATCGGCTTGCCGGTAGCCCCACAGGGCGGCCACCGACGGCATGCCGGCAGCGCGCGCCGCCACGATGTCGCGTTCGTCGTCGCCCACGTACATGCATTCACCGGCAGGCACGCCGATCCGCTCTGCTGCGACCTGCAAGGGCAGCGGATGCGGTTTCTTCTCCGCCAGCGTGTCGCCCCCGATCAGGACCGCACAACGCGTTTCCCATCCCAGTTGCGGCAGGATGTCGCGGGCCAGGTATTCGGGTTTGTTGGTGACGATGCCCCACACCGTGCCCGCTGCCTCCAGTGCCGACAGCAGGGCATCCACGCCATCGAACAGCACGCTGTGACGGCCCAGCTCCTGCTGGTAGAGCGACAGGAATTCCGGCACCAGCGCCTCGCGCGCGGTCACCTCCATTCCGGGGAAAGCCGCTGCCAACATGGCGCGTGCACCCTTGGAGACATGCGGACGGATGTCCGCCAGCGTCATCGGGCCCATGTCGCGCACTTTGCGCATGCGGTTGGCGGTGGCCAGCATGTCCGGGGCACTGTCCAGCAAGGTGCCGTCCAGGTCGAACAGGGCGGCACGCGGGAAACGGGCCGGGGCATCCACGGTCATGCGGGTTTCACCGCACTGGCCAGGTAATTCACATCGGTACGCGATGCGATCCGGGCGGCATTGCGCCAGGGTTCGTAGGCCAAGCCGCTCACGTCTTCCAGTTGCAGCCCCGCGGTACGCACCCAGCCGGCAAGTTCCGAAGGCTTGATGAAATCCTGGTAGTGGTGCGTGCCCTTGGGCAGCATCCGCGCAATGTATTCGGCGCCCACGATGGCCAGTGCGAAGGCTGCCGGGGTGCGGTTCAACGTGGACAGGAACAAACGTCCGCCGGGTTTCAGCAAGCGCTCGCACGCCGCGATGATCGCCGCCGGGTCCGGCACGTGCTCCAGCATTTCCATGCAGGTGATGGCATCGAAGCTCGCCGGGGCCTCGTCGGCCAGCGCTTCCACCGCTTGCACGCGGTAATCCACCTCCACGCCGGATTCCAGCCGATGCAGGCGCGCCACTTTGACCAGTTCCGGCGCCAGATCGATGGCAACGACCTGCGCCCCCTCTTTCGCCAGCGCCTCGCTGAGCAGCCCGCCGCCACAACCCACGTCCAGCACGCGTAAGCCTGCCAAGGACACGCGCCGCTTCACGTAATCCAGCCGGACCGGATTGAGGGCATGCAAGGGCTTTTGTGGACCGTTCGGATCCCACCAGCGATTGGCCAGTGCCGCGAACTTGTCCAACTCTTCCTGGCGGAAATTTTCCGCAGCCGCCTGGTTCTGTACGTTCATTTCGGTTCTTCCGGAAAGGTGCGGATCAAGGCGTGCGCAAGGGACGGATGCGTTCGCGCCACTGGCGGGCATTGGCCAGCAACGCCTCCAGTTCGATATCCACCAGTTCACGCTGCAGCAGGCGGGGACGGCCGTCGATCCAGACATCACTGACCTGCTGGCGGCCGGTGG
>JBQGFJ010000203.1:0-3030 GCA_052040085.1 Pseudoxanthomonas sp. | reverse complement strand
GAGGAAACGCTCAAGCCCGGCGCCATCCTCGTGTCGAACACCTCGTCCATCCCGCTCACCGACCTGCGCGCGGGCCGCAAGGACCCGGCGCGTTTCGCCGGCCTGCACTACTTCAACCCGGTGGCGCTGATGCCGCTGGTGGAGATCGTGCAGCACGATGGGCTGGACGAAGCGAACGTCAAACGCCTTGCCGCGTTCTGCACGGCGCTGGACAAGTTCCACGTGCCGGTGCCCGGCACGCCTGGCTTCCTGGTCAACCGCGTGCTGTTCCAATACATGATGGAAGCCGCCACCGCCCAAGCCGAAGGCATCCCCGTCGCCGTGATCGACAAGGCTGCGGTGAAGTTCGGCATGCCGATGGGCCCGATCGAACTGATCGACACCGTGGGCCTGGACGTGGCCTATGGCGTCAACAAGGAACTGGCCCCCTTCCTGGGCCTGCAAGTGCCACCCGCACTGTCCGCGGCACCGGAGCAAGGCAAGCGCGGCAAGAAGGATGGACAGGTCTTCTACTAGTGGGAAAACGGCAAGCCGGTCAAACCGGAGCTGCCCAAGGATTACAAGGCGCCGGATGATCTCGAGGACCGCCTGATCCTTCCCTTCCTCAACGAAGCCGTGGCCTGCCTGCACGACGGCGTGGTGAGCGATGCCGACCTGTTGGATGCCGGCGCGATCTTCGGCACCGGTTTCGCCCCGTTCCGCGGTGGCCCCATCCAGTACATCCGCGCCACCGGTGCCGACGTGCTGCTGGAAAAGCTGAAGACACTGCAAGCCCGCCATGGCGACCGCTTCGCTCCACGCCCGGGCTGGGACGCCGACATCCTGCGCCAGCCGCCGGCCTGAACCCATCGACAGCGATGAAAGGAATCAGCCATATCACCTTCATCGTGCGCGATCTGGAGCGGATGACGACATTGCTGTGCGAAGGCCTGGGCGCACGCGAGGTTTACGACAGCTTTCGCCGGAACCACTCTCTTTCCAGGGAAAAGTTCTTTTTATTGGGCGATGCATGGCTTGCCATCATGGAAGGCGAGCCTCCCTCTGAACGGTCATACCAGCATGTCGCCTTTTCCGTCGAGGAAACCGACTTGCCACGGTACAGGAAAAAGCTGGAAGCCTTGGGCGTGGATATCAGGCCATCGCGACCCAGGATCGAGGGAGAGGGCCAGTCTCTCTATTTCCATGATTTCGATAACCACCTGTTCGAACTGCACAGCGGTACGCTTGGGCAACGACTGGCACGATATGCGCAACTGGACGCCGACCTCTGCCCGGACCGGTAGCTTCACCCCGCTCATCCGCCATGAAACCCCGAGGCCCCGGTGAGCCCGGATGAACCCGCAGCCCTGACAAGGCCGCAGATGGGCTACGGAACTTGATGAAAATCACGGTGCGCCAAATGCCCTTCGCGCCCCCGGGCCACGCTGCCATTCGAATTGAAACAGCGGCCATGGACTGAACGCAAAAAGCGAAGGTCCGAAAAACAACCTGCCTGCAAGGCCCCTGGAGGATTTGCAGCGGAATGCCCCCGCCTACATCGTATGCGTAGGCTTGTCCGCGTTGAGAGTGCCAGCCAGCAGGGTTTCGATCTTGCTCTTGATCGCTTCACCCTCGTTGCCTTCGGGGAACTGCACGCCGATGCCGGCGATGCGATTGCCCTGTGCGCCCGCCGGCGTCACCCAGACCACCTTGCCGGCCACCGGCAGACGATCGCTGGAATCGGGCAGCGTCAACAGCAGGAACACCTCGTCTCCCAGGAAATAGCGCTTGGGTGTCGGCACGAAGATGCCGCCCTGCTTCACGTACGGAATGTAGGCGTTGTAAAGCGCCGCCTTGTCCTTGACGGCCAGCGACAGGATGCCCTGTCTTCCGCCTGCTGCTGCAGTCATGCCACTTCCCCGATCATTTACACATGTTCTGTTCGCGGCTGGCCCGCATTACCCCGCGCGCCACGCCAATAGCAGGTCCACCATCGCCAGATCACCGCGCACCGTGGTCCGCAACAGGTCTCGGGTACGGTTGGCGGCATCGAACCAGGCCGCCAGCTTGTGCAATCGCGCCGGATCGGTCAAGCCACCGGAAGACGCCCGGGCCAGCACCAGGTCCGCGGCATGGCGCAAACGGGCATCGGCCAGATCATCCGCCGCCCATTGCTGCGCGACTTCCACGGCACCCGCCTCGCCCCGTTCCAGCCGTTTCAGGTCCTCGCCCACGGCACGGCGCAAGGCCAGGCCGTCTTCTCGCAGCCATTCATCGGCCAGGCCGGGATGCCCGCGTGCGGCCTCCAGCGCTTCAGCCGCGAGGGCAGGATCGTGCCCTTGGCTGCGCAGCCACTGCAACGCCTCGGCATGCGCGGGCATGCGGATTTCAAGCCGTTGGCAACGGCTGCGGATAGTCGCTGGCAGACGCTCCGGCTGGGCACTGACCAGCCACAGGTAGCGCCCGGGCACCGGCTCTTCCAGTGTTTTCAGCAATGCATTGCAAGCCGAACGATTGATGGCGTCCGCCGGATCGATCAATGCCACCGCGGCATCACCGTATTGCGGGGTCAACGCAAGCTTCTGCGACAGATCGCGGATCTGGTCGATCACGATCTCCGTCCGCAACTTCGTCCCTTCACGATTGGGCAGCAAGGTGACCGGATGGAAGTCCGGATGACTGCCCGCTTCCAGCAATTGCCCGGACCGTCCAGAGCCCGGATCCAGCACACGTGCGACCAGCCGTTCGGCCACCTCGCGCTGGCCCAATCCCGCCGGCCCGCAGATCAGCAGGGCATGGCCGAAACGGCCCGCCTCGAGTGCTTCGATGGCCTGATCGCAGGCGCGTTGCTGCCAAGGGGCAAGTTCAGACGCCACGGGAATGCTCCAGCCATTCGGCAATCGCCGCCGTCACCGCCGCAGCCACGTCCGCCGGGGATTGACCGGCATCCACCACCCGGAACCTTTCCGGCTCCGCGATGGCGCGCTGGCGGAACCCTTCGCGCACGCGTTCGAAGAAATCATCCTGTTCGCTCTCAATGCGGTCCGGCCA
>JBQGFJ010000202.1:0-8776 GCA_052040085.1 Pseudoxanthomonas sp. | reverse complement strand
CACGCATGTTGAGGATGGTGGCGATGACGTTGATCGCGCCCATGATGGAGCTGATGCCCATCATGTGGATGGCGAAGATCACGAACGCCACGCTGGGGCCGCCCTGCAGGGACAGCGGCGGATACAGCGTCCAACCCGATGCCGGGCCACCGGACGGGAAGAACAGCGTCATCAGCAGCATGGTGAACGCGAACGGCAGGATCCAGAAGGACCAGTTGTTCATGCGCGGCAGCGCCATGTCAGGCGCGCCGATCTGCAGCGGGATCATCCAGTTGGCCAGGCCCACGAAGGCCGGCATCACGCCACCGAAGATCATCACCAGCGCATGCACGGTGGTCATCTGGTTGAAGAACTCGGGGCTGACGAACTGCAGGCCCGGGGTCATCAGCTCCGCGCGGATCACCACCGACATGCCCGCGCCGATGATGAACATCACGAAGCTGAAGATCAGGTAGAGGGTGCCGATGTCCTTGTGGTTGGTCGAGAAAAACCAACGCTCGATGAAGCTCTGCTGGTGACCGTGGTGGTCGCCGTGGCCATCAGCGTGGTGGTCGACGGTGGTGTGGGCCATGCGGGGTTACCTCTGGATCGTATTCGGGCTGACGTGCGTACTGCGGCCGATCGGGATATCAGGCCTGCGGGGCTTCGTTGGCTTCTGTGGTGGCAGTGACGGCTTCCTCTGCAGGAGCAGTCTCTTCCGTGGGTTCGGCGGCAGGTTCGGCAACCGGTGCGGCTTCGACGGGCTTCTTCGCCGCCAGCCACTCGCGGTATTCCTCCTTGGACACGGCTTCCACCACGATGGGCATGAAGCCATGGTCCTTGCCGCAAAGTTCGGCGCATTGGCCGCGGTAGACGCCTGGCGTCTTGATCTCGGTCCAGGCCTCGTTGACGATGCCCGGGATGGCGTCCTGCTTCCAGCCCAGCGCCGGCACCCACCAGGCGTGGATGACGTCATCGGCGGTGATCACGAAGCGGACCTTGGTGTCGACCGGCAGGACCAGGCGATTGTCCACGTCCAGCAGGTAGTGGCCGTGCGCGTCGATCTCGGCACGGCTGGTGCCCTTGTCCTGGCGCAGGCGGTCGCTCTCGCGGTCCATGCGGCTGGTGAAGCTGACGCCTTCACCCAGGTAGTCGTACTTCCACATCCACTGGTAGCCGGTGATCTTCACCGTCATCTCGGCATTGCGGGTGTCGTACATGGCGATCAGCTTCTTGGTCGCCGGGACCGCCATGATGACCAGGATGATGATCGGGATCACCGTCCAGATCACTTCCGCGGTGGTGTTGTGGCTGAACTGCGCGGCCACTGCCCCCTTGGACTTGCGGAACTTGAAGATGGCATAGGCCATGGCGCCGAACACCAGCACGCCGATCACCACGCAAATGATCAGCACCATCATGTGGGCTTCATAGGCGTGCTGGGACGAGGACGTCACGCCCCGGCCCATGTTCATCTGCCAGCGGACCGGATCGGCCGACTGCGCCCAGGCCATCGGTGCCGCCAGCAGCAGGGCTGCCATCGACAACCAGCGCCCGACCATTCCCATCCCACCATTCGACTGCGTCATTGCCTAGACCCTATGCGTCATCGGTTGCGGCCACCTGCGGCCGCCAGCAAACCTTCCAACCTGTCCACCAGCTCCCTTCTTTCAGCCGGCCCGAGGAAGCTTCCCACCTCGACCTGCCTGCCGCCGGAAGCCAGCAGAACCCTTTCGTCTTCCCCCTCGACCCGCAACCACACCCAATAAGGATGTGCGCGGAACGCGGCACCGGCTTCCGCCGTGCGGTGCACCTGCACCATGCCCGGCTCCACCACGATTTCCTCGCCACGCTCGCCACTGGCCCAGGACCAGCGCAAGGCGGCTGCAACCAGGGCGCAGTGCAACAGGGCGAAGGCCGGCGCGAACACATTGCCGGCAAGCCAGCCCAGTCCGGCAACCAGCCCCATCGCACCCGCCAGCAGCACGAACAACATGACGAACTGGCGGGATGTCAACGCCCGTGGCGGGCGCAGCCTGAGCCGCGCACCGGCCTCACCGGCAAGGACGGAACCACTTCGATCATGCCGCCGACTGCGTCAATCCGCCGCAGGAAACGGGCAAATGGTAGCCCTTGCACCCAATGGCGGCAAGCCGCATTGACCTTGATCAATGACCCGGAAGGCCCATGCGCACTGTCGTGGATCACGTCCAGCAACCGGCACCACCCATCCCCGTACCCGGACAATCGACGCCCTTTCCCTGCTGCCAACGCCTAAACTAGGGCCTTTCGATATCGCCCTCTTCCGGCACCATGACCTCTCTTCCTTCCTCACATGCCGGCAGCTCCACCGCCAGTGGCAACGCAATTACCCCGGAACTGCCCGGACGCCCCGACTACCTGCGCTCTGCCATCACCTCGGCCTGGCTGCGCGACGAAGCAGAACACGTACGCGAGCTATTGGTGCAGGCACGCCTGCCCGCTGACGAGCAGGCCAAGGCACAAGCCCTGGCAGCGGTACTGGTCAAGCGAGTCCGGGATCGCGCCCAGGACCAGGGCGCCATCGAGGCCTTCATGCGCCAGTACGACCTGGGCAGCGAGGAGGGCGTGCTGCTCATGTGCGTGGCCGAGGCGCTGCTGCGCATCCCCGACCAGGAGACCGCCGATGCGCTGATCCGCGACAAGCTGGGCGACGCGGACTGGAAGAAGCACATGGGC
Organism: Pseudoxanthomonas sp.; assembly: GCA_052040085.1. Classification (GTDB taxonomy): domain Bacteria; phylum Pseudomonadota; class Gammaproteobacteria; order Xanthomonadales; family Xanthomonadaceae; genus Pseudoxanthomonas_A. The sequence goes on along the minus strand of JBQGFJ010000202.1, from coordinate 6,079 downwards.
GAAAGCGACTCCGTGCTGGTCAACGCCTCCACCTGGGGCCTCATGCTGACCGGCCGGCTGGTCCAGCTCAACGACCTGACCCGGCATGACGTGCCCGGCGCCTTCAAGCGGCTGGTGGGTCGCGTCGGCGAACCGGTGATCCGGCTGGCCGTGCGCCAGGCCATGCGCATCATGGGCCACCAGTTCGTGATGGGACGGACCATTGGCGAAGCGCTGGGCCGCTCGCGCAAGGGCGACAACGCCGCCTACCGCTATTCCTTCGACATGCTGGGCGAAGGCGCGCTGACCGCACAGGATGCGGCACGCTACCTGGAGGCCTATCGCAAGGCCATCCATGCCATCGGCGCCACCGGCCCGGGCGGCAACTTCACCGGCACCGACGTGCTGGCCGCGCCCAGCATTTCCATCAAGCTTTCCGCACTGCACCCCCGCTACGAACACGCCAAGCGCGCACGGGTCATGGCCGAACTGGTCCCGGCGGTGCTGGAACTGGCACGACTGGCCCGCTCTTACGGCATCGGCTTCACCATCGATGCCGAAGAAGCCGATCGCCTGGAACTATCGCTGGACGTCATCGAGGCCAGCCTCTCCGATCCCTCGCTGGAAGGCTGGAACGGCTACGGGCTGGCCGTGCAGGCCTACCAGAAGCGCGCTCCCTACGTGATCGACTTCATTGCCGACCTGGCACGGCGCAACAACCGCCGTATCCCGGTACGGCTGGTCAAGGGCGCCTATTGGGACGCGGAGATCAAGCGCGCCCAGGTGGAAGGGCATGCCGGCTACCCGGTATTCACCCGCAAGGCCAATACCGACGTGTCGTACCTGGCCAATGCGCGGCGGATGTTCGACCACGGTGCCGCGCTGTACCCGATGTTCGCCACCCACAATGCGCAGACCATCGCCGCGATCCGCTCCATCGCGCGTGGACGCCCCTACGAACACCAGAAGCTGCATGGCATGGGCGACGACCTGTATGCCGAAGTCATCCCGGCCGACCGCCTCAACGTGCCGTGCCGGGTCTACGCCCCGGTCGGCTCGCACGAAGACCTGTTGCCCTACCTGGTCCGCCGCCTGCTGGAAAACGGCGCCAACTCCAGTTTCGTCAACCGCATCACCGATGACAGCGTGCCCATCGAGGAGCTGATCCGGGACCCGGTGGATACCGTGTCGACGTATGCCTCCATCCCGCACCCGCGCATCCCGCTGCCGGAAAACCTGTTCCGGAACCAAGGCTTCGAAAGGAAGAACTCCATGGGCGCCAACCTCGCCAACGACCACGACCTGCGCACACTTGCCGAACAGGTCAACGCCGCCATCGAAAAGGCCAGCCTGCATGGCTGGCGCGCCGCACCGCTGGTGCCGGGCGCCGTCATCGCCACTGCCGCGATCAACGTCACCAATCCCGGCGACCGCCGCCACAACGTGGGCACCTGGCAACCTGCCGACAGCGCCATCGTGGAAAAGGCGCTGCAGAATGCCGTGGCTGCGCAGCCCGGCTGGGACCGCACCCCCGCCGCCAGTCGCGCCACCATCCTGGAACACGCCGCCGACTTGCTGGAAAAGCGCATGCCGGACTACATCGCGCTATGCGTGAAGGAAGCCGGCAAGACGCTTCCCGACAGCGTGGCCGAAGTCCGTGAAGCGGTGGATTTCCTCCGTTACTACGCCGCCCAGGCGCGCACCGAATTCGGCGCGCCCACGGCATTGCCAGGCCCGACCGGCGAATCCAACGAGCTGCAACTGCACGGACGCGGCGTGTTCGTTTGCATCAGTCCGTGGAACTTCCCGCTGGCAATTTTCCTGGGCCAAGTAGGCGCGGCACTGGCCGCCGGCAACAGCGTGATCGCCAAGCCCGCCGAACAAACCAACCTGATCGGCCATGCCGCGGTGAAGCTGCTGCACGAAGCCGGCGTTCCCGAAGCCGTGCTGCAATTCCTGCCCGGTGACGGCGCCACCGTGGGCGCGGCACTGACGAAGGATCCGCGCGTGGTTGGCGTGGCCTTTACCGGTTCCACCGACACCGCGCGCGCCATCAATCGCGCACTGGCCAGCCGCGAGGCAGGCCCGATCGCTGCCCTGATCGCCGAAACCGGCGGCCAGAATGCCTTCATCGCCGACTCCTCCGCACTGCCGGAACAACTGGTCAAGGATGCCATCGGCAGCGCCTTCACCTCGGCGGGCCAGCGTTGCTCGGCCGCGCGCGTACTGTTCGTGCAGGACGACATCGCGGACAAGGTGATGACCATGTTGGCCGGCGCCATGCGTGAACTGAAAGTGGGCGACCCGGCCCTGCTCTCCACCGACGTGGGCCCGGTGATCGATGCCGATGCGCTGAAGATCCTGGAAGACCATGCCGTCCGCATGGCTGGCGAAGCCCGCCTGATCGAGCAGGCAGCGCTTGGCAACGAAACAGGCCACGGCACCTTCTTCGCGCCGCGCGCATGGGAACTGCAATCGCTGGCCCAGTTGCAGCGTGAAGTCTTTGGACCGGCCCTGCACGTGATCCGCTGGAAAGCGGACCAACTGGACACCGTGATCGAGTCGATCAACGCCACCGGCTACGGCCTCACGCTGGGCGTGCACTCGCGCATCGACGAAACCATCGAGCGCATTGCCAGCCGGGTCAAGGTCGGCAACGTCTACGTCAACCGCAACCAGATTGGTGCGGTGGTCGGCGTGCAGCCCTTCGGCGGACAGGGCCTGTCCGGCACCGGTCCCAAGGCTGGCGGCCCTCACTACCTGCACCGCTTCGCCACCGAGAAAACCGTCACGGTCAACACCACGGCCGCCGGCGGCAATGCCTCGTTGTTGACGCTGGATGACTGATGTCCCCGTGGGTGCGCCGGAGCGTGCGCCCACCCTTTCACCGTCGCCCCCCATGGATGGCACATAATCGGCCGCACGATGACCACGGACTTCTACTCCCTGCTGCTCAGTGACAGCGCGCTTGCGCTGGTCCTGCTAGGTCTGTTCTGGTACGTCTCGCGCATTTCGCGCGGAATCCGTGGCATCGCCACCTGGGGCGCCGCACACCTGGCTTACACCGTGGGCGCTTCATTGCTGGACGGCACGGCACAGGAACTTGCACTGTCCGGTCAGTCGGACTCCGTTGCCTGGGTTGCCGGTATCGGGGGCATGCTCGCCTGCGCCGGCCTGGTGGGACTGGCCTGGTCCATCATCCTGTTCGTGCAGCAACGCTCGCTGTCATGGCCCGAACTGGCGCTGATGCCGCTGTGCCTGGGTTTCTCGCTGGTCGGCTGGATGACCTGGAATACCATCGACGCACAAGGCGCGGCCATGAGCGCCACCGAAGTCCTGGTGTTGTCGGTGATGATCTGGCACCTCCGCCAGCTTCGCCTGCCACCCGCCCGCCTGCCTGCACAGTTGATGATGCTGGGTTCGGTCGTATTGTTCGTGCTGTACGCCCGCGACCTGATACAGGCCCTGACCGGCACCTACGGTCCCAACGAAACCTGGGTCAACGTGGACCTGTCCACCTGGTACCTGCTGAACTTCTGCATGTTGATGCTGACCAGCTTCCGTGCAGCGGAATCGCTGCGCCAGAGTGCGCTGCTCGATCCGCTGACCGGCGCGTTGAATCGCCGCGGCCTGAACAACGAACTGCACGAACTGCACGCGAAGCCCTCGGACGGCAAGGGACTCGCACTGATCGCGATCGATCTGGACCACTTCAAGTCCGTCAACGACACCCACGGCCATCCCTTCGGCGACATCGTGTTGCAGCGCTTCTCCGACACCGTGCGTCATTGCATCCGCGCCGGCGACCTGTTCGTCCGCAACGGCGGCGAGGAATTCCTGATCATTGCACCCGATGCCGATCCCGAGGCCGCGCTGGTCATGGCAGAACGCATTCGCACCCAGGTGATGCAACTGGATTTTTCACCCACTGCGCCCAAGTTGCAGATCACCACCAGCCTGGGGATTGCCCACTCCAGCGCCTCAAGCGCGACCTTCCCGATCCTGCTGCGGCTGGCCGACGAAGCCCTGTACAAGGCCAAGCGCAAGGGACGCAACCGGACCGAAACAAATCTGTTCGACGGCGCGGAAGCCAAGCCCGCCCACTGAGCCGCTCCATCAGCGGAGCATTCCCGATGCCCACGCCCAGAAACAAAGAACCCCGCCGAAGCGGGGTTCTTTCTGGAACAGGCGGAGCGGCCGCTATCAGAAGCGGTACTGCGCCGAAATGCCGTACAGGTCGGCACCACCACGGTAGGAACCCACCAGGCGCGAACCACTGGAAGAGATGATGTCCACTTCCGGTGTATCGGCCATCTGGATGCGCACGTAGCTGCCGCTGACTTCGAAGTTGTCGTTGACGGTCCAGGTCATGCCGATCGAGTACCAGTTGCGGTCCTGGTCGGGCATGCGCGGGGTGCGGTGCTGGAATGCCACCGGCGATTCGTCGCGGCCAACGCCGGCACGGTAGGTGAACCGGTCGCTGGCGCGGTATTCACCACCCAGCGAATAGAACCAGCTGTCATGCCAGCTGTAGTTTTCCACGGCATCCGGCTGCACCGGGTTGTCGAATTCGATGCGCACTTCGCGCAACGAATCCCAACCGGTATGCACGCCTTCGGCCATCACGCTGAAACGATCGTTGATGTCCCACGTGGCGCTCAGGGTATGCGTGGACGGCAGGGTCAGGCGCGCGCCGCCCTTGCCATCAGTGTACATGCCCGGGGCGGCAACGGCGAGCAACGACTTCACGTTGGCAGGCACGTCGAAGGTGGCGTCGCCACGCAGTTCGTGGTCGACCTCGGAACGGTAGGCATAACCCAGCGAGACATTGTCGGTCGGCCGGTAATTCAGGCCGGCGCTCCAGCCGAAACCGGTGTCGGTGCCTTCGATGCTGGCCACGCCATCGTTCTTCTGCGGACCAAACGGTGCGGTGACCGGATTCGGCGTCACGCACAGGGCGGCATTGATGCGGCAGATGCCTGCACCGAAGTCCACGGCATTGGTCAGGGTAGCTTCGGAACGCTGGATGATGACGCCCAGGCCCACGGAAAACTTGTCAGTCACGTCGAGTGAGCCGGCCAGGGTCAGGTCAACGAACTTCAGGTCCGAAGTCAGCGCGTGGTAACGGCCGGTCCAGCCGCTTTCGTATTCGGTCTTCAGACCGAACGGCGCGCTGACCATGGCGCCCAGGGTGACGTACTCGAACTGGCCGCTCAGCGGCATCACCACCGAGAACGCCGGCACGGCGGCCAGGCCGCCGGCGTCACCGCCGTTGCCGCCGGTCAGCGGCTGCTGCAGTGCCGTGCCATAGGCAGCGGTGCCGCCGCCATTGAAACGGAAGGACAGGTCAACGCCCGTGACATCGCCCTGGATGGTGGTGCGATCGAAGGTCGACATGACCGCCGGGTTGTTGACCACCACCGAGGCGTCGCCCTTGGCGGACGCAGCACCGGCCATGGCGCGGCCCTGTGCCTTCGCGCTGTTTTCCTTGAGCTGGAAAGCGGCGGCGTTGGCTTGGCCGCAGGCCATGGCGCCGGCGATACCGAGCGCCAAGGCAGACATGCGGGTGATATGGCGTGTGAATTCCATGGAATAAATCTCCGGAGACATGAGGGGAAAGCGTCCGCAATATGCCCGCCCCGGATGCGGCCTTGGCCGTGTTGCCATCCAGGGCGTCGCCGGAAACCCTCCCGACATACGACGCCGTATGCAATTATACGCGCCGCTTTAACCAGACCATTACGACCATGGTCTGGCCGGATTGGGCGCGGGTTCAGGCTTGTGATGCAACGCCGCCGCTTCTGCCATGATTCCCGTCACTGATGTTCGTCTCCCTGCCTTCCCGCGAAAAACCTCCCATCCGCTGGGCCACGCCGCTGCTGTTCGCCGCGCTGTGGCTGGCTTTCCTGTGGGCACTCAGGCTGCCGGAGGACACCTGGAACAACTGGTTGCTCGAATGGGGCGCACTTTCACGTGGGCTGAATACCCCGGACGCCTGGGTGAATGCATGGCGTGACGGCAGTGCATTGCGCTTGGTCACCGCCCTGTTCCTGCACGCGGACTGGGCCCACCTGATCGGCAACCTGGTATTCCTGCTCAT
>JBQGFJ010000201.1:0-4736 GCA_052040085.1 Pseudoxanthomonas sp. | reverse complement strand
CGGGAACCATCCGAATACCCCACCGGCAGATTGGCCAACAAGGAATCTCGCTGCAGGGTGAAGGTGCGGTCGTAGCTCACCGTGTTGCCGGCGGGATACGCCTGCACCGAAGCCACCTGCGTCTTGAAAGACGCAGCGTGCGCGAAAGGCGGCTTGGGGGTTCCGCCATAACCGTACAGCGCACCACCGGGACGCACCATGTCCAAGTGGGCTTCGGGAATATGCTGCACGGCAAACGAATTGGCCGCGTGCAACAACACATCCTGGCGACGTAGCGCGGTGTTCGCGAACAACCACGCCGTCTCATTCTTGAACGTCTCCACCCCATGCAGGATGTCCGGCCGTTCCTCGCCGGGGAAATGCGTCATCAAGCCCACGATGCGCAAACCTTCGGTAGCCACCATGGCCAAGGCATCGCGACGCCCGCGCTCGGTGGACAGCTCCAGTCCGTTGCGGCTCATGCCCGCTGAATTCAGCGCCATGTGTACCCGTGCAGGCCGACGGCGCTTGCGCGCAATTTCAGCGACGGCATGCGCGGCATCCGGCTCTCCAATCAGTTCCTCCACCTCGTACGGAAGCGCCGCACTCATCTCCCGCAACGTGGATGCCCGCACGCGCATCAAGCGACCCTTGAAGCCACTGGCGCGCGCCATCCGCGCTTCTTCATTGCTGGCGATACCCACGTAGGGGATGCCGGCCTTGATGAAGTTGGGCATGGCCATGTCGATGCCCACGCCATAAGCGTCCGCCTTCATCACCGCACAGATGCGGGCACCACCCACCAACATGGACTGGATCAGGCGCAGGTTGTGATCAAGCACATCCGGATCCACCTCAATCCACGAATTGGACGCCAATGCACTTTGCCGCTTCTGCTTGCCAAGTAACGGGGCTGCCTGCAAATCAATGGTCGTCGCCAACGCCGCCCCCGTTGCCGCCGCGATGAAGTGGCGGCGACTGAGCGCCGGACGGTGATTGTCGGACATGCGCTTCCTCCGGGCGCAGGCCATCGCGCCCCAGTCATGCGTATCGAAAAAGCCGCCGCCGGTTGCCCGGCGACGGCTTGGACGGCTTCCGGTCAAACGACCTTCGGCATTACTCGAAGCTGTATTCGAACATCAGGCCGAACGAGCGACCGCGCGGATCGGCAACGCGCACTTCCCACGCCGCACCGGAGGAGAAGTCGTTCTGCGCCGCCGTGAACGGCGGATCGGTATCCAGCAGGTTGCGCACCACGAAGGTAACCCTTGCATTCTCCATGCCCGACCAGCTCAGGCTGTAGTTGTAGGTGATGTACTCATCCACGTCCGGGTTCCAGTCTTCCGGAATATGGCTGGGCACGGCACGGTTCATGCTGACCGGCAGTTCGTCCTTGTAGCCACTGCGGTACACCTGGGTCAGCGTGTGGGCCCAATCACCCTTGTTGTAGGCGAAGTTGAGCGTGTGCTTCCACTTCAGCGGCAGGTTGAAGAAACGCACGTACTTGCCGACTTCGTTGGGTCCATACGGTGCGTTGGTGGTCACCCGCTGCTGGAAGTTGTCGATGTAGCTTCCGTTGAGGTTGATCTGCCACTTGCCGCCCGACAGCTCGCCCATCAGGTTGGCATCCAGTTCGACGCCGCTCATCAGGGTGCCACCGGTATTGGCATACGTGCGATCGATTTCCAGCAGCGATCCATCCGGCCTGCGCACCCAGCGATCGGCGAAGATGTCGTAGTTGTCCCGCAGCATGTTGATGTCGGGTGCGCGGATGGTGTTCAGGCGCTCGATTTCCCACCAGTCCAGGCTGACGTTGAACCTGTCCAAGGGTGCGTACACGAAGCCGAGGCTCTTCTGCTTGGCTTCTTCCGGCTTCAGGTTGAGGTTGCCGCCGAACACCTGGTTGGGTCGCATCAGGATTTCGCAGCCCGGGTCCGAAGAGGGGATGCCGCCGGGGCAAGTGCCCGGATCGGCCAGGTCCAGGCCGGTGTATTCGCCCTCCAGCCTGCCGCCGTACAGGCGGGTGAATTCAGGCGCCTTGAAGCCGGTGCTGTAGGCACCGCGGAATGCCAGGGCCTGGATCGGCTGCCACATGAACGAGTACTTCGGGTTGGTGGTGCCCCCGAACACATCGTACTCGTCACGACGCACGGCCAGGGTCAGCTCGAACGTGTCATGTATCGGCAGGTAGGACTCCAGGTAGATCGCCTTCACGTCACGCGAGACATCGGGCTGGTCATTGTTGACGTCGAAAGGAGCCTGGTAGATTTCGCGGGTGGCATTGGCACCTTCACGCTTGCCGGCAAAGCCGAACTCTTCGCGACGCAGCTCGATACCCGTGGCCAGCTGCACTTCGCCACCCCAGAGATCCCAGCCCACGCCACCGGCGAAATTGGCATCCAGCGTGGTGGTGACCGATTCACCGCCGTACAACTTGATGCCGGCTGCCGATGCCGCCGCCAGCAACCTGCGGGCTTCCGCGCTCTGCTCCTGGCCCGGCATCAGGAACGGATTGATGTGTCCACTGCCCAGCGCCTGCTGGAACTCCGTGGTGAAGTAATAACCGTTGCCCAGCACGGATTCACCCTTGCTGGAAGCACGCGACAAGCCGGTATCGTAGGTCCAGCTACCAATCTTGCCTTCCATTGCGGCCATGAAGCGCCAGGCCGTGGTGGTGGTCAGGACTTCGCGCGGCCCGCACATTTCGCAGCGCCAGCGGTAGGGGATCTTGTTGCCATAGACCAGGTTGCCGACGCTGGTGAGCGGGGCGGAGCCCGGGTAGAAGAACTGGCGAAGCGACTCGTACACCGTGTTGTAGGTGTCGCGAGTGATGTCGTTCAGCGGATACCAGGTAGTCGGGTTGAGCGACCCGGTGGCACCCGACGTGATCTGCTGGTACTCGAACTGGCGATTGGATTCCACCTTGGAACCCATGCCTTCGAAATACACCATGTGGTCATCGCTGATCTTGAAGCTGGCACGGCCAATGGCCTGCAGGCTGTCCAGCGGCTGCATCATCACGCGCGCACGGGGATAGTCCCACGCACAGGCATATTTCGAACCTGGCACGCGCCACAGCAGATGGTCGTACGGGCCCATCATGTTGCCGCCGTTTTCACACCCGGCGCCGCCCGGCAGGTCCAGGATGCCCACCATGGTCTGGTTGCCACCGCCTGCAGGGTCGGCCAGTGAACCGTTGATGATGCCGCCGGTGGTGTTGGTCACGTTGGCGAACGGCGTACCACGCGTATCCGGCGAAATACCGCGCCTGGGCTGGAAGGTATTGGTGAAATCGCGATCGGTGCCGGTGAGTATCTCGTTCTTCTTCCAGGCCACGGTGCCCCAGACATTCCAGCGGTCCTCGTCGATATCGCCGACACCACCCAGCAGGCTGTAGTTGTAGATGTTGCCACCGCCGTTCTGGGTCACGTCGGCACCGAAGTTGACCGTGATGCCCTGGTAGTCGGTACGGGTGATGAAGTTGATCACGCCACCGATGGCGTCGGTACCGTAGACCGCCGAGGCGCCGTCGCGCAGCACTTCAACGCGGTCGATGGCAGCGAAGGGAATGGAGTTCAGGTCCACGGCCTGGCCGCGCAAGCCATGGGTGGCGACGCGGCGGCCATTGAGCAGCACCAGCGTGGCGTCGGCACCCTGGCCGCGCAGGTTGGCACCGGACACGCCATTGTTGCCGCGCATTTCATCCGAACCCACGCCCACCTGGGCCACCAGGTTGTCCGAGCCATTGCCGGCGATGTTGAGGAATTGCAGCAACTGTTCGGCCGACGTGATGCCCTGCGCCTCGATTTCGGCTTTCTGGACAATGGTGACCGGCAGGGAGGTTTCGATATCGGTGCGCTTGATGCGCGACCCGGTGACGGTCACCGTATCCAGCGTCTGCGCCGAGGACGCCGCGGGGGCACTCTCCCCGGACTGGGCAAGGGCCACACCGGGAACGGCAAGACCCACGATGACGGCAACGGCAAGCGTGCGGCGTGTGGGCATACAGCGGCTAACGAACATGCATTCTCTCCAGAAGAAAGGTGTTCAAGAAACACTTGAGTCATGTGGCGCTTGTTTTTCCCGCGCGATACCGGCGGGATCCGGAACTTCCAGGGAGCGTCACATGCCCCGTTCCGGTGCTTCAGCATTTGAAACCGGGTTCGATGGTCCGAATGCCTGACATACATCCGCCACCACCCCTGCACAGACTGCGATCCGCCCCAAGCCCCGCTTGGGCAGTTTCATCCGGTACTGAACGATGCCACCCCCGGCACCGCACACACAGATCACCCTGTGATTGCGATGTAACACGCAATTTTCAGGCAGTCAATAAATTATTCCAGGGGGTGTCGGTATGCGACACGACTATTCCCCAAAGCCAGGTGGCTCAAGCCCTGCGAGCCTGTTCCGTAAACAGGATTACACCGCAAGAACAGGGGCAGGCCCGAATCGGCGCGGCGCCTCCCCACTGCAATCGACTTGCGTCAGTCGCTTGCAGGCATATCCTGCAAAAACAATTCGCCGATTTCGATTGCCGTATCGTACGGCGTCGGATGGTTGCGATTGCTCAGCATGACCACGGTCAAATGCTGCTCCGGCCAACGCACGAAGGCGTTGCGAAAACCAATGCTCTCGCCGTTATGCCATTGTCGGCGCCCATCCTCGGTAACCCGCCAGCCATAACCGTAGAACGTGGCTTCCGGTTCACTGGACACTTGCACCTGTTTGCTGAAAGCCAGCTCACGGGTGGCATC
>JBQGFJ010000200.1:0-4816 GCA_052040085.1 Pseudoxanthomonas sp. | reverse complement strand
CCCCACCACCCCAACCACCCCCCACCGCCCCCCCCCCGCCGCCGCGGGAATGACGAGCAGCTTTACCTTCTCCCTCCGGGGGAAGGGAACACGCCGCACGCGACAGCGAACGGGAAATACCCGATCAAACGCCGCCCTTGGCGTCCAGCTTGGACAACTGGTAGTTCTGCATCCCGATGCGCTTGATGATGGAGAGTTGCTGCTCCAGCCAGTAGGTGTGGTCTTCCTCGGTGTCCTTCAGCTGCGCCAGCAGGACGTCGCGGCTCACGTAATCCTGCACGCCTTCGCACAGCTTCATGCCTGCCGCCAGGTTGGCGCGGACTTCGTATTCCACCGCCAGGTCCTTCTCCAGCATTTCCTCGACCGTGCGCCCCTGCTCGAACGGCTTCGGGCTCATGTCCGGGTCACCTTCCAGGAACAGGATGCGGCGCAGCAGTGCATCGGCATGCTGGGTCTCTTCCTGCATCTCGTGGTCGATGCGCTCGTACAACGCATGCAGGCCCAGGTCTTCGTAACGGCGGGAATGGATGAAGTATTGGTCGCGGGCTGCAAGTTCGCCGCGCAGCAGGTCCTTCAGGCATGCGATGACGTCGGGGTGGCCTTTCATGGGAGCGCTCCTGTAATGGAATGGGCGCATGGTGCCTGATCGCGACGGCCCATGTTCTAATCGGAATCAGTTTCAGTTGCGATTCCGGTTGGCTTTCACGCCCATGCCGGGCCGCGCGACCGACATCCCCACCGACAACCCGGAATCCCGTGATGCTGAAATGGCTCAGGCGCAGTCTGTACCTACTTCTGGCGCTCGTCGCCATTGCCGTGCTTTCCGCATGGTGGCTGCTGCGCGGCAGCTTGCCTGAACTGCAGGGAGAACAGGACCTGCCCGGGCTTTCCGCCCCCGTCTCCATCCAGCGCGATGCCTTGGGCGTGGTCACCATCCAGGCGGCCAACCGGGACGACGCCATGCGTGCAATGGGTTACGTGCATGCGCAGGAGCGCTACTTCGAAATGGACCTGATGCGCCGGACCGCTGCCGGTGAGCTGTCGGAGCTGTTCGGCCCCATCGCCCTGTCCACCGACAAGCGCCACCGCACCCACCGCATCCGTGCGCGGGTCATGGACAACCTGGACCTTTTCACCGGCAATGATCTGGCCACCCTGCACGCCTATGCCGATGGCGTGAATGCCGGGCTGGCCAACCTGCGCGTGCGGCCATGGCCCTACCTGCTGCTGCGCCAGCAACCCAGGCCCTGGGAAGTGGCGGACACCGCCTTGACCGGTTATGCGATGTATTTCGACCTGCAGGACTCGCAGAACCAGAACGAGCTGGCGCTGTCGCGCATCAGCAACGCCGTGCCGCCTGCGCTGTACCGCCTGCTGGCGCATGACGGCAGTGAGTGGGATGCACCACTGTTCGGTGAAGCGCGCGGCAATGCCGTGTTGCCGGGTGCGGACGAACTCGACCTGCGCCGCCTGTCCTCCACCCCGTCCGGAAATACCTCCGGCCCGGAAGAAACCAATCTGCCCGGGAGCAACAACTTCGCCGTGGCCGGCACGCTGACCGCCGATGGACGCGCCATCGTCGCCGACGACATGCACCTGGGCCTGCGTGCACCCAACATCTGGTTCCGCGCACGCCTGCTGTATCCCGATCCGGCCGCCGCCGATGGGCAAGTGGACGTGCAAGGCTTCACCTTGCCCGGCCTGCCTGCGGTAGTGGTCGGCGGCAACGGGCACGTGGCCTGGGGCTTCACCAACAGCTACATCGATACCGCCGATTTCGCCTATATCCCGGCGAACGAACCCGGGGACAACGGGATTACCGAACACAGCGAGACCATCCTGGTCGCCGGTGCCGCCCCTGAATCATTCACCATCCGGGAAACCGCCTGGGGTCCGATCCTGCAAGAGAACGCAGACGGCAGTGCATTGGCTTTGCGCTGGGCCGCGCACCTGCCGGGCGCGGTCAATTTCGAGTTGGCACAACTGGCGAATGCACGTGATCTGGACGACGTCCTGGCCGTTGCCGACCGCGCCGGCATGCCCGCGCAAAACCTCGTCGCCGGTGATCGCCAGGGACGGGTTGCGTGGCGATTGATTGGTGGCAGGCCAGACCGTGCACCAGGCTGCCTTCCCGGTGAAATTGCCAACACGCCACGCACGGCCACATCCGGCGAAGGCGAAAACACACCCTGCCAGCCATGGGCTACCCGCTTCGACAACGCACCCTCTCTGATCGATCCGGAGCACGGACGCCTGTGGACCGCCAACAGCCGCGTGGTCGACGAGCACACCCTCGCCACCGTGGGGGATGCCGGTTACGACCTGGGCGCACGCACGCGGCAGATTCGCGATGGCCTGTTCGCCAACGAACGCTTCGACGAAACCGGCTTGCTGGCCATCCAATTGGATGACCGCGCCGTGTTCCTGCAACGCTGGCATCAACTGCTGCGCGAGACCGTGGAGGGCAGCGATGATCCCGCCCTGCAACGCATCGAAGCCGCGACGCGCGAATGGGAAGGACATGCCTCCACCGATTCCGTCAGCTACCGGGTGGCACGCGGCTTCCGCGGGATGGTGATGGAGGCCACTTGGTCGGCACTGCTGGCCCCGGCACGCACGGCGCTGGGCGAAGACTTCATCGAACCCAAGGCCAACCAGTTCGAAGGCGTGCTGTGGCCGCTGGTCACCGAACAGCCCGCGCATCTGCTGCCCGGCGGATATGAAAACTGGCAGGCCCTGTTGCAGGAAGCTGCACGCAAGCTGGATGCAAGCATCGCCGAGCAAGGCGGCAACCTGGCGGACCGCACCTGGGGCGAACGCAACACCGCTGCCATCTGCCACCCCCTGGCCGATGCCATTCCACTGGCAGGCAAACGCTGGCTGTGCATGCCCATGGAACCCCTGCCCGGCGACAGTCACATGCCGCGCGTACAGGCGCCACGCTTCGGCGCCTCGCAGCGGATGGTGGTGGCCCCCGGCCATGAACAGGACGGCATCATCCACATGCCAGGCGGACAAAGCGGCCACCCCCTTTCCCCCTTCTGGGGTTCCGGCCACGACGACTGGGTGCATGGCCGACCCACGTCCTTCCTGCCCGGCGAGGCGCAACACACGCTGACACTGAACCCCTGAAATTGCATTCTTCGCGCATCCGGGTAATCGCACGGTTTTGACTTTGACTTTGCTCTTGATCTTGGTCGCCCTAAAGCAAGCCGAGCATCGCAGGTCGATGAGGCCGTAGAGGCCCCTTGTTTGAGCGCAGCGAGTTTGGGGGCCGTGCCCCGTCGAACGAGAAGCACAGGGCACCGATCCGGCAACGCCGGATCGGCTGGCGTCAGGCGATGGGCTTTTGGTTACTTTTGGCCTCAAAAGGAACTCGGGCGCGCAGCGACCGAAACGCTTTTGCCTCTGATCGCATCACGAAAAATGCAAAGCTTCCGCGCTGTGACGTGTTCTATTTGCATCATCCGCTGCCAGGGGTTTGCTCCTACAATGACCCCGGCACAACATGCTGGGAACCGGGTTCGGTATGGGGAACGGACAGGCAACACCTGAGCACGACAGGGCGTTTGCCCATTTCGAACGCATCTCGCTACTCGGCGAAGGCAGCCATGGCACGGTCTGGCTCGCCAGACAGGCCATGCCCCGGCGTGAAGTGGCGCTCAAGATCCTCGGCAGCACGCTGGCCAGCAATGAACTGAAGGCCCGCTTCCAGCGCGAAGTGGAACTGCTGGCCATGCTGGAACATCCCAACATTGCCCGCCTGTATGAATCAGGCACCGTGGAAGGTCCCTCCGGTCCGGTTCCCTGGCTATCGATGGAATACATCGCCGGGCAACCCCTGCACGAATGGATCGCCGCGGCCTCGCCTTCGCTGGCACAGCGCGTGGCTTTGCTGGAAGAACTTTGCCGCGCCGTGCATTTCGCACATACCCGCGGCGTGATCCACCGTGACCTGAAACCGGCCAACATCCTGGTCGACGAACACGGGCATCCGCACATCGTCGATTTCGGCATCGCCTCGGCACTGGACCGCAGCGACCTGGGGCGCGTGACCATCGCCGGTTCAGTGCTTGGCACCCTGGCCTACATGAGTCCGGAACAACTGGATGGCAGCGGCAGCATCGATCCACGTTGGGACGTGCATGCCCTCGGCGTGATCGCGTATGAACTGCTGGCCGGAACGCTGCCCTACCCCGGGCTGGCCGGAACCACCTCGGTGATCGCCGCCATCAAGACCGTGGGCAGCCAGTCCCCCGTGCCGCTGGGCCGGGCGTCACCTGCCGCACGCGGCGATCTGGAAGCCGTGGTGATGAAAGCCATTGCCCCCGATCCCGGCGATCGCTACGGCTCGGCCATCGAACTGGCCAATGACCTGCAACGCTGGCAGGAAGGCCGTCCCGTGGAAGCCACGCCTCCCACGCCGTGGCGCCTGCTGCACCTGTTCATTCGCCGCCATCGCGCGTGGGCCGTGGCCGCCGCCGCAGTGGCGGCCGTGCTGGTCATCGCCACCGCCGTCTCCATCCGCTTCGCCATGTCCGAAGCGCAGGCATTGCGTGAAGCAGAACTGCGATTGGCACAACGCGACAGCGTCAATGCCTTCCTCACCGACATGCTGCGCTCCGCCGACCCCGAACAAGGCGCCGGCAGCGACATCCGCGTGCGCGAATGGTTGGCCACGACCGATGCCAGTTTCCAGAGCCGTGCCGAAGAGCTGCCCGCGGAAGTCCGTCAATCCCTTGCACAAACACTGGGCACGGCGCTGTTGCACCTGGGTGAACCGGCCCTCGCACAACCCCGCCTGGGCGAAGCCGTC
>JBQGFJ010000199.1:0-2551 GCA_052040085.1 Pseudoxanthomonas sp. | reverse complement strand
GTGAAGAAATCACCTGTAAAATCACCAGTACTGCCTTGGGTCAGGGTTTGCAACATGTCACCGACGGACTGATGGCCTTCGCGATCAAGCTCTTCGCGGGAAATCACCGTCACCGGGGAGGCCGTTTCGATATCAGCGCGCTTGATGCGAGAGCCTACGACTTGCACTTTGTCGAGCGAGGTTACCTTGGACGATTCAGTGGAAGATTCTTTCTCCTCTGATTCATCCGCAGCGGCATCTTGTGCAAACGAGGCGCCAGTTCCGCCGAAGGACAGTGCGGCAACAAGTGCCAAGCTCAGGTGGTTTTTTTTCAGCTTCAAACGAGTGAGACGTGTCGACATTAGCTTTTATCCCCATATGTGCCAAATAAAGTACGGCCTGTCAGCTTTAGTCAAAGAGTGCCCGCGGTTACATGGCCCTGACAGTATCCGAAACTTAACATGCGGTTAACCTAAGTGCCACATTGCTGACTTGTTGGGGAACCTAATTCTTTAGTCGGTGTCGGCCTAGGGCGCTTGGCCACTCCCGGCGATATAGAGGTTTTTAAATAAAAATGCATAAATTTCAATCAGTTAATATGAAAAAAGTGGCTGCCCATTCGCCACAGCCAGGCCTTTCGCCATCCCCCCGCATCCGCAACGTCATCGCCGTGGGTTCCGGCAAGGGTGGGGTGGGCAAGTCCACAACCACGGTGAACCTGGCACTGGCGTTGGCGGCAGAAGGTGCCCGGGTGGGGGTGCTGGATGCGGATGTGTATGGGCCGAGCATCCCGGCGATGCTGGGCTTGTCCGGCCGTCCCGACAGCCCGGACAACAAGTCCATCGAGCCGATGCGGGCGTTCGGGGTGGAGGCCATGTCGATCGGCCTGTTGGTGGACCAGGACACGCCGATGATCTGGCGTGGTCCCATGGCCACGTCGGCGCTGACCCAGTTGTTCAATGACACCTTGTGGGGCGATCTGGACTATCTATTGGTCGACCTGCCTCCGGGCACGGGCGATATCCAGTTGACCTTGGCGCAGAAGATCCCGGTGGCCGGGGCGGTGATCGTCACCACGCCGCAGGACATTGCCACGCTGGATGCCCGGAAGGCCTTGAAGATGTTCGAGAAGGTCGAAATTGCGGTGCTTGGCATCGTCGAGAACATGGCCATCCATACCTGCTCCAATTGTGGCCATGAGGAGCACCTGTTCGGTGAGGGCGGTGGGCAGCGGATGGCGCAGCAATATGGAGTGCCGTTGCTGGGGTCGCTGCCGCTGGACATTGCCATCCGCGAGCAGGGTGATGCAGGGCAGCCTTTGGTGGTGTCCGCGCCGGAATCGGCCGCGGCGCAGGCCTACCGGGCCACCGCGAGGGTGCTGGCCGCTGAATTGGCGAAGCGGCCGCGGGCCACCATTCCCATCTTGTCCTCGCTGGTGTAACCCGGCACCGGGGCGGGGCGGTCCGCTAGAATGGCCGTCCCACCCAAGGAACCGACGCATGAGCATCAAGAGCGACCGCTGGATCCGCCGCATGTCCGAACAGCACGGCATGATCGAGCCGTTCGAGCCGGGCCAGGTGAAGTTCACCGGCAAGGATGGGGCCGACGGCCAGCGCATCGTCAGCTATGGCACCTCCAGCTACGGTTACGACGTGCGCTGCTCGCGCGAGTTCAAGGTGTTCACCAACATCAACTCCACCATCGTCGATCCCAAGCACTTCGACCCGAAGAGCTTCGTGGACATCGAGGCCGACGAGTGCATCATCCCGCCCAACAGCTTTGCGCTGGCCCGCACGGTGGAATTCTTCCGCATTCCGCGTGACACCCTGGTGGTGTGTCTGGGTAAAAGCACGTATGCGCGTTGCGGGATCATCGTCAACGTCACCCCGCTGGAGCCCGAATGGGAAGGCCATGTGACGTTGGAGTTCAGCAACACCACGCCGCTGCCGGCACGTATCTATGCCAACGAAGGCGTGGCGCAGATGTTGTTCTTCCAGGCTGATGCCGATGATGTCTGCGAAACCAGCTACAAGGATCGCGGCGGCAAGTACCAGGGCCAGACCGGCGTGACCCTGCCCAAGACCTGATCTCCCACTCCCTTCTTTCCGACAGCACAAGGAGCGCGCAATGAACGATCCCAATCCCTACCAGGCCCCCGACGCGGCGTTGCCGCCCGCGCTGCCGGGCATCGCCGACGGTGAGACTCTGGCCGGACGAGGCGAGCGCCTCGGCGCGGCGCTGATCGACGGCGTGATCTCGCTGGCGACGTTCCTGCCGGTGGCGGCGCTGACCGGCTACTTCGGCAAGGTCATGGAGGCCGCGCGCAGCGGCGTGCAGGTGCCGTTCCTGACCACGCTCGGCTACGGCGTGCTGGGCATGGTGATCTTTCTGCTGGTGCAGGGCTACCCGCTGGCCAAGAGCGGCCAGACCTGGGGCAAGAAGCTGCTGTGGATGGCGATCGACCTGCTGGTGTTCGCGGCGATCCACGCCTGGCCGCTGCATGTCGGCGGCCAGACCTGGGGCAAGCGGTGGCTGGGAATCCGCATCGTGACACTCGATGGCCGGCCGGTGA
>JBQGFJ010000198.1:0-7415 GCA_052040085.1 Pseudoxanthomonas sp. | reverse complement strand
GCAACCGTCGTACGGAACTGAACGTCCAGAACTGATCGGACGCTCAAGCAATACTGCGAAGCCCGGCCATGTGCCGGGCTTCGTCGTTTCCGGGATTGAAAATCATGGGGATATCTTCTCAGGGAGCCGGGCTGTGCAAGGATGTATCAAGTTGACGGCGTAATTGATTGAAATCGCATCCCTTGCTTCGTAAACTGCCTGCGCAAATTGCACTGGAGTAATGTCGATGCGTCGTGTTCTTTTGGCCAGTATGTTGAGTCTTGGGGCATACGCTTCCGCACATGCCGCACCGGATTGCTCCAGCAGCAACCTGGTCCAGCAGCCCTTGCCTGCCAGGCCTTTGCTGGCCGCGCCTGTTGCCGCCGAATTCATGGCGCCCAACGGACAACTGGGTGCGCCGCGGGGCGTGCTTGCCAACGAATTCGATGAAACACAGTCGGTTGATCGCGTATTGCTGCGCATGCGGATTGCGCAATGCAAGAACGTGGCGGTCGCCGAACCGACGACGGTCGCCGTGAATGCGAATGATCCGGCGGGCTACAAGCCCAAGACCGAATTCGACAATACGCCGTACCGTTTCAACATGACGCAGAACGGCAAGCGCATGACGGCGGATGACTTCGATGCCTGGCTGAAGGCCAATGGCTACAACGCCGGCCGCCGCGCGGATCCGGCAGCGGCTGCACCTGCGCCGACACCTGCCAACGAGTAACAGACTGCATCGAAAGCGGATTGTGCACGGCGCGTTCCATGTGAGTGCTGTGCGCTTGCACTTTCGTGTTCTGACGGGCCTATTTCAGGCTGAGCGTAGAGGCCCATGAAACAAGGGTTGCCACGACGCCATGGCTTGGCGCGGACGCTGTCCAAGCAAGGTCTTTGTTCGCGCACAGAAGCTGCCCGCTGGGTCCAGCAGGGTCGTGTAGCAGTGGATGGCAGGGTGGTGCGTGACCCTGAGTTCCCAATCATCCCGGGCCGTCACCGGATCAAGGTGGATGATCGTCCGCTCGGGCAGGCAGAGCGCATTTACCTGATGCTCAACAAGCCCAGGGGCTTGGTCACGACGGCCAAGGATGAGCAGGGCCGGGATACCGTCTACCGATGCTTCGACGCCGCGGCGGGCCTGCCATGGCTGGCGCCGGTGGGGCGGCTGGACAAGGCCAGTGAAGGGCTCCTGCTTTTCAGCAATGACCCGGCATGGGCATCGCGCATCACGACGCCATCAGGAGAGCTCGACAAGACCTATCACGTGCAGGTCGACAGGATTCCGGATGAGCTCCTGATCGAAAAACTCCTGCAAGGCAGCGTCCGGGAGGGAGAGCATTTGCGCGCGAAGTCCGTCGGCATGTTGCGTAGTGGCGAAAAGAACGCGTGGCTGGAGATCGTGCTTGATGAAGGCCGTAACCGGCATATCCGCCGATTGCTGGCGGAATTCGATATTGGCGTCTTGCGGCTGGTGCGCGTGGCTATCGGAAGCCTGGTGCTGGGCAATCTGCCGAAGGGGCAGTGGCGGAAACTGGATGCGAGGGAGGCGGCAAGCCTGGCGCCTCCCGCCGATCTCATTCCTTGAGTACGCCCAGTTCGTGGCCGATGCGTATGAATGCATCGATTGCCTTGTCCAGATGCTCGCGTGTATGTGCCGCACTCATCTGTGTGCGGATGCGTGCTTGGCCTTGCGGGACCACTGGGAAGAAGAATCCGATGGCGTAGATGCCTTCTTCCAGCAGCCGTTCGGCAAAACGCTGAGCAAGCGGCGCGTCGTAGAGCATCACGGGACTGATCGGGTGTGTGCCGGGTTTGATGTCGAATCCGGCGGCCGTCATTCTTTCGCGGAAATACGAGGTGTTGGCTACCAGGCGCTCGCGCAGATCGCCTGCGGCATCCAGCATTTCAAAGGCCGTGATCCCGGCGGCAACCACGTGGGGAGGCAAAGAGTTCGAGAACAGGTAGGGGCGTGAGCGTTGGCGCAAGAGTTCGATGACCTCGCGTTTCGCCGTGGTGAAGCCGCCGAGTGCGCCACCCATCGCCTTGCCCAGGGTGCCGGTGAAGATGTCGATTTTGTCCAACACGCCTTTCACTTCGGCGGAACCGCGTCCGGTGGCGCCCAGGAAGCCGGTGGCATGGCATTCGTCGATATGAACCAGTGCGTTGTATTTCCTTGCGAGTGTGGTGATCTCGTCCAGCGGGGCGATGAAGCCGTCCATCGAGAACACGCCATCGGTGGTGATCAGCTTGGTCCGGCAACCGGCGGCATCGGCTGCTTGCAGTTGTGCCTCCAGGTCGGCCATGTCGCAGTTGGCGTAACGGAAACGCTTGGCCTTGCACAGGCGCACGCCATCGATGATGGAGGCGTGGTTGAGTGCATCGGAGATGATGGCGTCGTTTTCATCCAGCAGGGGCTCGAACAGTCCACCATTGGCATCGAAGCAGGCGGCATAGAGGATGGTGTCCTCGGTGCCGAAGAAGTCGGCGATGGTCTGTTCCAGTTGTTTGTGAAGGTCCTGGGTGCCGCAGATGAAGCGCACCGACGCCATGCCGAAACCGTGCGTATCCAGTGCGTCCTTTGCGGCGCGGATGATGTCCGGATGGTCAGCCAGGCCCAGGTAGTTGTTGGCACAGAAGTTGAGCACTTTGCGGCCATCGGCCAGGGTGATTTCGGCCGACTGCGGGCTGGTGATGATGCGTTCGGATTTGAACAGGCCTTGGCTGCGAATGGATTTCAGGGTGTCCACGTAGCGTTGGGTGGGCGAGGTGCTGGCGGTTGATTCGGGCATGGGGCGTTCGGCATTGGATGGGTGCCGCAAGTCTATCGAATCCGGCTTGCAGGACGGACAAAAGCGGCCGCAGGTTGCTGCGAAGGGGAGTGAAGGTCGGTTCCGTGTGTGATGTCCGCGGGAATCGCGAATTTTGATGAATGCTGAATAACTGGGCTTTGGGTGCTTTTCCTGATCGTACGGAGAAGGACGTGCCCGGTGATGGTGCATGTCCTGCACCAATCAAGGGTGGCGGGGCGTAAGCAAGATTCCGGCTGGGCGGTGCATGCGTGGAATCAGCCAGAAACCCGGGTTTTCGAGGCATGCAGCGGATTGGCCCATGGAGACAAGTCGGGGTGATGGGGGCCGATGTCCGCACTATCTTGGAGCGGCTGCGCGGACGAAAGCCCGGACAAACTTCCGGCAAGGGTCTGCATGACTGATCGTGTTGTTGCAATGCGCCATCCCATGGGTTAAGAAAGCGTAAACCCGTGACCGAGGTTGCGAAAACCGCGGGTTGCACCGACGCATTGCAGGTCGCCCCTATCAGCCAACTCAGGAGAATCCGGATGAAGTCCGTCAAACTCGCCACCGCCCTCGCAGCCGCTTTGCTGGCCATGCCACTTGTTTCGTTTGCCCAGGAAGCCGAAGAGGCGGAATCGCCTTTCAGCTGGTCGGTTGATGCCGTTTCGGATTACACCTTCCGTGGCGCTTCGCAGACGGACGAAGGTCCGGCCTTGCAGGCGGGCCTGACCTGGACGACATCTTCCGGTTTCTATGTCGGTGGATGGGCATCGAACGTGGACTTCGGTTCCGGTGGTCCCAACGTGGAGCTGGATACCTTCATCGGATACAACACCGACCTGGGTGGCGATGATTTCGTCAATCTTGATGTCATGCTCAACCGCTACAACTACCTCGGTGGCAACGGCAGCGACCTTGCGTTCAACGAGCTCTATACCACGCTGACCTTCGCCGGCAACTACAGCGTGGTGGCGACGTACACCAATGATGTGTGGGCCTCGGGCGAGGATGGATGGTATTTCGGCGCCGCCGCCAGTTTCCCGCTGCCGGCCGATTTCTCGCTTGACGTGAACGTGGGCAAGAGCCTGTTCGATAGCAGCGTGGCCCGCGATTACACCGACTGGGGTGTCAGCGTGGGCAAGTCCTGGGGCAACTTCGGTGCCTCGCTGGGATACGTGGGCGTGAATGGCGATGGCAGGACCAACTTCGGTGAGCTTGCCGATGATCGCGTGATCCTGACGCTCAGCTACGGCCAGTAAGTCGCGGCACATCGTTGCAAACAGAAAGGGCGCCATTGGCGCCCTTTCTTCATTCCGTGCCGGTTGGCATCAGTTCCAGCTCAATACCACTTTGCCTGCCTTGCCCGCTTCCATCAGGTCGAAGCCTTTCTGGAAATCATCGATGGGCAGTTGGTGCGTGAGTACCTTGCCCAGCGGGAATCCGGACAACACCAGTTGGGTCATCTTGTACCAGGTCTCGTACATCTTGCGGCCGTAGATGCCCTGTACGGTGAGTCCCTTGAAGATGATGCGATCCCAGTCGATTCCGGCGCCTTTCGGCAGGATGCCCAAAAGTGCGATCTTGCCGCCGTGGTACATGCAATCCAGCATGTCGTTGAAGGCTTGTGGGTTGCCGCTCATCTCCAGGCCCACGTCGAAGCCTTCCATGTGCAGGTCCGACATCACCTCCTTCAGCGAGGTGTTGGTCACGTTGACCACACGCGTGGCACCCATGTCGGCAGCCAGTTTGAGACGGAAGTCGTTGACGTCGGTGACCACCACGTTGCGTGCACCGATGTGTTTGCAGATGCCGGCGGCAATCACCCCGATGGGGCCAGCGCCGGTGATCAGCACGTCTTCGCCCACGACATCGAATTCCAGCGCGCAATGCGCGGCATTGCCGTAGGGATCGAAGAAGGCGGCCAGCTCACCGGGAATCTGGTCGGGTATCGGCCACAGGTTGCTGGCCGGGATGACGATGTATTCGGCGAAGGCGCCATTGCGGTTCAAGCCGATGCCCACGGTATGCGGGCAGAGATGGGTTCGCCCGCCGCGGCAATTACGGCAATGGCCGCAGACCAGGTGGCCTTCGGCGGAAACGCGTTGGCCCACGGCATAACCGGTCACGCCAGGCCCGAGCTCGGCGATCCGGCCGACGAATTCGTGGCCAATCACCAAGCCGGGCTTGATGGTGCGTTGGCTCCATTCGTCCCACAGATAGATGTGCAGGTCGGTGCCACAGATGGCGGTCTTTTCGACCTTGATCAGCACTTCGTTGGGACCGGGCCGGGGCACGGGCACATGCTCCATCCAGATGCCTTTGACAGCTTCGCGCTTGACCAGCGCCTTCATGGTTTGGGTCATGGCGTGACATTCCGGGTGGGTGGTGGACAGGTGCGCATTATACGTTCCGGGGATCGGCGGCCCGTGGTAGGTCGAAGGTCATGGGCAGGGATGGGCAGGCTGCCGTTTACAATCTGAATCTTCTGTTCATAGTTCTGGAGTGTGCCCCATGCGTCTGAAGAAATTGCCTTGGGTCCTGGCCATGTCGTTGACATGGGCGTCCGTGGGTCTGGTACATGCAGGCGAGGGCATGTGGGTGCCACAGCAACTGCCGGAGATCGCCGGGCCGCTGGAAAAGGCAGGATTGAAGCTTTCGCCCACGCAGCTGGCGAACCTGACCGGGGATCCCATTGGCGCGGTGGTGGCCCTGGGAGGATGCACGGGCAGTTTCGTGTCGCCCGAAGGCCTGGTGGCGACCAACCATCACTGTGCCTATGGCGCCATCCAGTTGAACTCGACGGCGGAAAAGAACTTGATCGTGGAAGGCTTCAATGCCGCCACGCCCGCCGCCGAACTCAGCGCCGGGCCGAATGCCCGCGTGTTCGTGCTGGATTCCATCGAGGACGTCAGCACGGAGGCCAAGGCTGCCATGGCGGCGGCAGGCAATGATCCGCTGGCACGCAGAAATGCACTGGATGCCTTCGAGAAAACGCGTGTATCGGCATGTGAGTCCGAGCCGGGTTTCCGCTGCCGGCTGTACAGCTTTTCCGGGGGCAACGTCTATCGTCTTTTCCGCAATCTGGAAATCCTTGACGTGCGCCTGGCCTATGCGCCTCCGGGCAGCGTGGGCAAGTTCGGTGGCGACATCGACAACTGGATGTGGCCGCGACACACCGGCGACTTTGCGTTCTACCGTGCCTACGTGGGCAAGGATGGCAAGCCAGCGGCGTTTTCGCCGGACAACGTGCCTTACCGTCCGCGCCACTGGCTGAAGTTCGCGGACCGTCCGTTGGGTGAAGGCGATTTCGTGATGGTGGCCGGCTATCCGGGTTCCACCAATCGATATGCATTGGCATCCGAGTTCGATGCAACCGCTGCCTGGACCTATCCCACCGTTGCCCGGCACTACAAACACTTGATCGGACTGGTGGGAGCCGCCAGTGAGCACGATCCTGAAATCGGCGTGAAATACGCCAGTTCGGTGGCGGGTTGGAACAACACCAGCAAGAACTTCGAAGGCCAACTCGAAGGCTTCCAGCGGATTGATGCCGCTGGGCAAAAACATGCGGAAGAAGCGGCGGTGCTGGCGTGGCTGAAGGCGCAAGGACCGCAAGGCCGCGAAGCGCTGCAGGCACATGCACGTTTGGTCGAACTGGCTGCACAGGGCCAGGCCACGCGTGAACGTGATCTGGTTTTCGGCCAGTTCGGAGGCACATCGGTTCCCAGCGTGGCCACGCGTTTGTATCGCTGGGCCATCGAGCGCGAGAAGCCGGATGCCGAGCGTGAATCGGGCTACCAGGATCGCGACTTGCCTGCTTTGCAGGGCTCATTGCGGCAAATGGAGCGCCGCTACGTGCCTGCCATGGATCGCCAATTGCAGGCCTATTGGTTGAATGAATACGTGCGCCTTCCCGCCAACCAGCGCGTGGCGGCACTGGATATCTGGTTGGGCGGCACGGATGCGGCGGCAGTCGAACGTGCCCTCGATCGTCTGGCGGGCACCGGGCTGGGTGCACTGGAAGAACGCCTGAAGTGGCTGGATGCCGACCGTGCCGCCTTCGAGGCCAGCAACGATCCGGCCATCGCCTATGCCGTGACCATCACGCCGACGCTGTTGGAGCTTGAGCGCGAGCGCAAGATCCGTGCGGGCGAAAACCTGCGGGTGCGTCCGTTGTATCTGCAGGCCCTGGCCGACTACAAGCGCAGCCGTGGCGAATACGTGTATCCGGATGCCAACCTTTCCTTGCGCATCACCTTCGGCAACGTGAAGGGTTACTCGCCGCGTGATGGTGTGAAGTACCTGCCTTTCACTACGCTGGAAGGCGTGGCGGCGAAGGAAACGGGCAAGGATCCGTTCGACTCGCCACAGGCGCTGCTGGATGCCGTGAAGGCAGGGCGCCACGGAGGGCTGCAGGATGAGCGGATTGGCTCGGTACCGGTCAATTTCCTGGCTGACCTGGACATCACCGGTGGCAATTCGGGCTCGCCGGTGCTGGATGGCCACGGGAAACTGGTGGGGCTGGCGTTCGATGGCAACTGGGAGTCGGTGAGCTCCAACTGGGTGTTCGACCCCGCGATGACGCGCATGATTTCCGTTGATGGCCGCTACATGCGCTGGATCATGCAGGAAGTGTTCCCG
>JBQGFJ010000197.1:0-4724 GCA_052040085.1 Pseudoxanthomonas sp. | reverse complement strand
CATGCCGCTGTATCTGGCGATCCTGTCATTGCAGCCGGAAGACGCACGTGCCAAGGCCGGACTCAAGCAGGCCATGGCCAAGCTGCTGCAGGATGGGGAAGCGCAGTTGCGTGATGCCGAGGATGAGCACGCCGCTCTGTTGCAGGCCATGGAGATCGGAGCGGTAGCCCGCGTCGTTGATCCCGAAGGAGCGCGCGTCAACGAATATCTGGAGCGGGTCGACCTTGCCGAGCGTGTCTGGGCATTGAACGAGGCGGGTGAACGCGACCTGGGCTCGGGCCTGTTGGGAGAGCAGGGCGGCGGTGCCTTGGCCTCGTTCCGTGAAGTGCTGCGCCTGGTGCCCGGGCAGTCCCGGGCGATGCAAGGGGTGGCGGCGGTGGAGAGTGCCTTCATCCGGCGCGCCGAGGATGCGGCCCGTGCCAGTGATTTCGTCGCGGCTGCGCGCTGGCTCCAGCACGCCTCGGGCGTGCGGGAAGACGCACAGACGGTGGAGGATGCACGCCTGCGCGTGGATGCCATCCGCCACGGCAAGATTGTCGCCCTGCGCGACAACAGCGTGCTGGACCTGCAAACGATGCAGGGCTTGCGGCAGGCAAGGGAGAACCTGGCCGAAGTGTTGCGCATTGCCGAGCCGGGCAATCCGGTGGCGCAGGACCTGCGCGTGCGCATTGAATTGGCTACCCATTACGGCCTGTTCCGCCCCGGGCAAGCATTTACCGACGAGCTGAAGAATGGCGGCCGCGGACCAGAGATGGTGGTGGTGCCGCATGGTGGTTTTCGCATGGGAGCCGGTGATTACGAGGCGGACGCGGCGGATGCCGAGAAGCCGGCTCATTACGTCCGCTTCGACCGGGGCTTCGCCATGGCCAGGCATCCGGTGACCGTGGGAGAGTTCCGCCGTTTCGTGGAAGCCACGGCTTATCGTCCGCGCGCGGTGCGGCGGGGCCATTCGATCACTTACGACGAACGCAGCGGCAATTTCGCCCGGCGCAGTGGCGTGGATTGGCAGTCCGACTACGCAGGCGCCAAGGCCGCGGACGACATGCCGGTGCTGCATGTCAGCGTGCACGATGCCGAAGCCTATGCCACCTGGCTGGGTGAGCAGACAGGGCGTGGTTACCGGCTGCCCAGCGAGGCCGAGTTCGAATACGCCATGCGTGCCGGTACGCGCGGACGTTTCCCGTGGGGTGATGGCCCTCCGCCGGAAGGCGTGGGCAATCTGACCGGCAGCGAGGATGAGTCACCCAGCGGACGTCGCTGGAACCATGCCTTCGAAGGCTTTGGTGATGGGTATTGGGGGCCGGCGGCGGTGGCCAGTTTCGCCAGCAACGCCTGGGGATTGCATGACCTGGGGAGCAACACCAGTGAATGGGTGGCCGATTGCTGGCATGCCTGTTTCCGGCGTGCGCCCGGCGATGGTGCGGCTTGGTACAACCCAGGCTGCCGTTCACGCGTGATCCGGGGCGGTTCGTGGTCCAATGCGCCGTCGCAGGCACGTGCCGCATGGCGGGCCTCGACGGATTCGGATACAACCAGCGCACGCGTGGGCTTCCGCGTGGTGCGCAACATATGAACGTTCACGGAGAAGGGCGATGAGGCAGGATCCATTCGGCAGGGGCGGGCAACAGAACCAGGCGCCGCAACGGCGCAGTCCGTTGGGCAATGTGCGCTGGTGGATATTGCTCGCGTTCGCCGGTTATGCCGCGTTCTATTGGTTCTCCAACCAGGTGGTGGATCCGTACACCGGGGAAAAGGGCTTGATCGACAGTGGACTGACGGTCGAGGACGAGAAAACACTGGGATTGCAGGCCTACCGTGAAATCCTGTCGCAGGAGACCCCGCTTGATCCGAATGCGCCGGCCTCACTCAAGGTGCGCGAAATCGCGCAGAAGCTGGTTTCCAAAGTAGGCGTGGTGGGTGCCGCGTTGGCAGAGGAACACGGCGTGGCCGCCAGCGACCATGCGGGCCAGTACGAATGGGCCGTGAGCGTGATCGATTCACCGCAGGCGAATGCCTTCTGCCTGCCCGGCGGCAAGATGGCGGTCTATACCGGTCTGTTCCCAGTGGCACAGAACGACGATGCGCTGGCCGTGGTGATGGGGCACGAGATTGCCCACGCCCTGTCACGCCATGGTGCACAGCGCATGGCGCAGCAGAAGGTCGGGCAGATCGTGCAGATGGGCGGTGCAGCCAGCGGCATGGACGCGAGCTCGCAGCAGATGGTGATGGCGGCGATGGGCTACGGCGTGTTGTTGCCGTATGCGCGCGAACATGAAACACAGGCCGATGAAGTGGGGCTGCTGCTGGCGGCTGCGGCTTGCTTTGACCCCAACGAAGCCATTCCGTTGTGGCAGCGGATGAGCGAGGCTAGTGGCGGACAGGCACCGCCGGAATTCTCGTCCACCCACCCGAATCCCGGCACCCGCATCCAGAACCTGCAAGCCCTGTTGCCGAAGGCAATGGAATACCGGCAACGTTTCTGCGAGGAAGCGGGGGCGCCGTGAGCGTTTCTTACCTGAGGGTGGCAGTGCTGGTTTTTGCTGGATGTCTTGCGCCGCAGGTTGCTGCCGAGGTGAAGGACAGTGCGCCGTCCGGTTTCACCATCGAAAATTCGGAGTGGGTTCCGGTTGCACCGGATGTCGCCTGGGATGCCTTGGTGAACCAAGTAGGCCATTGGTGGCCGGCGGATCACACCTGGTGGGGTGATGCATCGCGATTGTCGATTGCACCAACGGCGGGTGGCTGTTTCTGCGAAATCGATGGTCTGCGCCAGGCGCAGCACATGAAGGTGGTTTTCGTGGAGCCTGGACGCTTGATGCGGATGACCGGTGGACTGGGCCCACTGCAGGGACTGGGGTTGGACGGAGCGCTGGAGTGGAGATTCGCTGCCGAGGACCAGGGAACCAGGATCACGCTGCATTACCGCGTCGGTGGTTATTCACCCGACGATCTGGGCCGTTTCGCGCCAGTGGTGGATAAAGTTCAGGCGTTGCAACTGGGGGGCTTGGCCGAATACCTGCGCCATGGCGGCGCAGTGCACGCGGTGCCCTAGAAACTCATGAACAGGCCGCCATTCACCGGCAGGTTGACGCCGGTGATGTAATCGGCCGCATCTTCGGTGAGGAATGCCACGGCACGGGCGATGTCGTCCGGCTGTCCGATCCGGCCGGCCGGGACGGCGGCCACGGTGCGTGAACGGACTTCGTCGGGCATGGCGCGGGTCATCGGTGTTTCCACGTAACCGGGCGAAACGCTGTTGACGGTGATGCCCTTGCTGGCGACTTCGCGTGCCAGCGACATGGTGAACCCGTGCAGGCCGGCCTTGGCGGCAGCGTAGTTGGTCTGGCCGAAGTTGCCGGTCTGCCCACTGACCGAGCTGATATTGACGATGCGCCCGAAGCGCCGCTCCTGCATCCCTTCCACGGCAGCGCGGCAGAGATTGAAGGCGCTGCCCAGATTCACCTGCAGCACCGCGTCCCATTGCGCCGGATCCATCTTGCGCAAGGTCGCATCGCGGGTGATCCCGGCGTTGTTGACCAGGATGTCCAGCGCGCCATGGGTGGATTCGATCTTGCGAACCAGCGCGTTGCAGGCATCGAAGTCCGCGACGTCCAGTGGCTCGAAAACGATGTCCAGTCCTTGGGTGCCGCCCAGGAAAGCCTGGATGCGCTCCTCGGTTGCAGGCAGGTCGGCCGCGATGACGGTACGCCCGGCGCGCGCCAGTGATTTGCAGATGGCGCTGCCCAGGCCACCGATACCGCCGGTGACCAATGCGATGCGGCGGCTCATGCCAAAGGGCTCGCGGAGGACGTCAATGCCGGCGCGGAATCCTCAGCGCCGGTCTTCCCGGACAAACAGGGCACGGATCAGCGACCGCGCGTCTTCGGGGTGTCGCGGGAAGGGTCCTTGGTGCCGAGCGGGGACTGGCCCAGACCGCCACCACTGAGGTTGCGCTGGAATTCCTGCCACAGTTCCATGTTGCGCTCGGTCAACTGGTTCATCATGGTCCACGGCGTCTGGCCGAGCAGGCCGCCCATCTGGTTGCGGAACTGCTGCTGCTGTTCCATGAAGATCTGCATGCTGCGCTCCAGGTAGTTGCCCATGAAGCCCTGCAGCGAATCGCCATAGAAGCGGATGATCTGGCTCAACACCTGGGTGGAGAGGATCGGTTCGCCGTCCTGTTCCTGTTCCGAAATGATCTGCAGCAAGACGGCGCGGGTGAGGTCATCCCCGGACTTGGCATCGCGGACTTCGAATTCCTCGTTGTCCAGGATCAGCTGGCGCACATCCTCGATGGTGATGTAGCTGGAAATTTCCGTGTCGTAGAGACGGCGGTTGGGGTACTTCTTGATGATGCGGATTGCAGCCATGGAGCCATCACTCGCGGATTCTTGATAACGCCCAGCATGACGCAGCGCAACAGCCAGTGCAACTGGCGAAAGTCAGGGGTATCAGTCCGGGAAAACAGTACGGTGCGGTGCGGACGCCCATGGGCGCCGCACCGGGGTATGCAGGCTGGGTCACCAGCCCATGTGGTGGCCGCCGTTGATGTCCAGGTTGGAGCCGGTGATCCAGGCAGCCTGTTCATCCACCAGGAAGGCCACCGCATAGGCGAGGTCCTCCGGCTTGCCCAGGCGGCCGGTGGGGATGTCGGCCGCGATCTTGGCGCGGACTTCCTCCGGCACGGCCATCACCATGTCGGTGGCCACGTAGCCGGGCGAGAC
>JBQGFJ010000196.1:0-2662 GCA_052040085.1 Pseudoxanthomonas sp. | reverse complement strand
GTCGGCAGCGTGCTCTGGCCGTGGTTGAGCTGCAGGCGCTCCAGCGCGGCGATCATCTTCTGGCGGCCGGCCAGCGAGGCACCGCCGGCGTCGGCGCGGAACTCGCGATGGCGCGAGAACCACATCGCGATCATCGTCGCGAACAGGCCGAATACCAGTTCCAGCACCATCACGATGGCGAAATAGGCCAGGCCCGGGCCACGGCTGCCCTGGCGATCACCGGACAAGGCGTTGTCGATGATCCCGCCGAGCACCCGCGCCAGCACGATGACGAAGGTATTCAGCACGCCCTGCAACAAGGCCATGGTCACCATGTCGCCGTTGGCCACGTGGCTGACCTCGTGGCCCAGCACGGCTTCGGCCTCATCGCGGTTCATGCCGCGCAACAAGCCGGTGGAAACCGCGACCAGGGCATTGTTGCGGTTTGCGCCAGTGGCGAAGGCATTGATCTCCGGCGCATCGTAGATGGCCACTTCCGGCATGCCGATACCGGCTGCCTGCGCCTGCCGTTGTACGGTGGCGAACAACCACTGCTCGGTCTCGTTGCGGGGCTGCCCGATGACCTGCGCACGGGTCGCGCGCTTGGCCATCGACTTGGACATCATCAGGGAAATCAACGAGCCGCCGAATCCGAACAGCGCCGCCATCACCAGCAAGCCACCGGTCTGGTTGGGGTGCACGCCCAGCAACGACATCACGATGCCAAGCAGCACCATCACGGCAAGGTTGGTGCCCAGGAACAGGGCGATACGGCTTAACATGGCTGGCCTCCGGGCTGGCACGAACGTGGGTCGGGATCGATCTGCGGCTGGCGAATCCGATTTCAAGCACAAGGCTGACCGGCGATTCAGTTTACCCCCTGCCCATGACCGCACCCCTTCCTTATCGCGGCCGTTTCGCGCCTTCGCCCACCGGGCCATTGCACTTCGGCTCGCTGCTGGCCGCGTTCGGCAGCTGGCTGCTGGCCCGGCACCATCATGGTGAGTGGCTGGTCCGGATCGAGGACATCGACCCGCCACGTGAGGTAGCCGGGGCCGCCAGGGAACAACTCGCCACCTTGGCGGCATTCGGGCTGGAACCCGACTTGCCGGTGGTCTGGCAAAGCCAGCGTGGAAACCTGTACCAGCAAGCGCTGGACGACCTGCTTGCCCGTGGCCTTGCCTTCCCTTGCCATTGCAGCCGCAGCGAACTGGCAGACAGTGGCGGCATCCACCGGCATTGCGTGGCACGGCACGAACGCTCCGACCCGGCCATCCGGCTGCGCGTTGAAGACGGCAACACGGTCAACTTCAGGGATGGCTTGCAGGGGCACATCGTGCAGGACGTCGGTGCCGACGTCGGTGATTTCGTGCTCAAGCGGGCGGATGGCTGCTGGGCGTACCAGCTCGCCGTGGTGGTGGATGATGCCGCCCAAGGCATCACACACGTGGTACGCGGTGCCGACCTGCTGGACTCCACGCCGCGCCAGATCCTGTTGCAGCGCAAACTGGGACTGCCCTCGCCGGACTACCTGCACCTGCCCGTCATCACTGACGACGGTGGCCACAAATTCTCCAAGTCCACCCACGCCCTGCCCATCGACCGCAACGATCCATTGTCTGCGCTTCGCACCGCGTGGCACGCACTGGGCCAACCTGCCGGGTTGCTTCCCGACAGCGACGATCTGCCCGCCTGGATGGCAAACGCCGCGTCGGCTTTCAATCCTTCCCTGCTTCCCGCCAGGGCCGTGCTTCCTGCCGCTGCGTTGCACAACAACGAAGACGCAAACGCTGTCTAGAATCGGGTGGCCGTCGGCTTGCGGAGGTCCAAGGAGAGTCCCCACATGACATCGCGCGTCGCCCTGGTCACCGGCGGCACCGGAGGTATCTGTACCGCAATCTGAAAGAAGCTGGCCGACCTGGGCCACAAGGTCGCCACCAACTACCGCAACGAAGACAAGGCAAAGGCCTGGCAATCGCAGATGCAAGCCGACGGCTACGACTTCACCTTGGTGAAGGGCGACGTCACCTCCCCCGGCGAAGCCGAGGCCATGGTGCGTGAAGTCGAAAGCAAGCTCGGTCCCATCGACATCCTGGTCAACAACGCCGGCATTACCCGCGATGGCACCTTCCACAAGATGAAGGCCGACCAGTGGAACGACGTGATCAACACCAACCTCAACTCGGTGTTCAACGTCACCCGTCCGGTGATCGATGGCATGCGTGACCGCAAATGGGGCCGCATCATCCAGATCAGCTCCATCAACGGCCTGAAGGGCCAGTACGGCCAAGCCAACTACGCCGCCGCCAAGGCCGGCATGCACGGCTTCACCATTTCGCTGGCGCGTGAAAACGCCAAGCTGGGCATCACCGTCAACACCGTCTCGCCCGGCTACGTGGCCACCGACATGGTGATGGCCGTGCCGGAGGAAGTCCGCGCCAAGATCGCGGCCGACATCCCCACCGGCCGCCTGGGCAAGCCGGAGGAAATCGCCTATGCGGTGGCCTTCCTGGTGGATGAACAGGCTGCCTGGATCACCGGCTCCAACCGGGACATCAACGGCGGCCACCACATGGGCTGTTGACCCTGCCTGCATACCCCGTTGGGGCGCCCATGGGCGTCCGCACCGCACCGTACTGTTTTCCCGGACTGAGACCCCTGACTTTCGCCAGTTGCACTGGCT
>JBQGFJ010000195.1:0-47219 GCA_052040085.1 Pseudoxanthomonas sp. | reverse complement strand
CAACTGTACGGGCGCAGGGCGCGAGATCCGGCGTGCGGCCCCTGCTGAATTACGGTGATTGCTGCACCGAGGCGTTATCGGGCGCACACGCCGGGCTCTCGACAACTACGGTAGAACAACTGAAAGACATAAGGCGTTAGGTGCTCAGTGGCTCAGACTTACCTACATCGACCGAACTTGACGATTAAAGCTGACTTCTCGTCCGAGGCAATTCCAGCATTTCGATATCGGTTAGAGGCAACAAGAGGCGACTCTACAAATCGCCCCAGGACGGTATGTGCAGTCATGCAAAATCCTAGCTACGCCTGCGTTGAAATAGCTGACAGATCTGTCCAAGTGCTCGAAAGGGTAGTTTTTGAGAAGAACCTCAATCAGTTTTTAGGCGTTGATAGGCTGATAGTTGTCAATCAGTTCGCGTATATACAGACGAAAAATTTCGTTGGTACAGACGAACAAATTGGTGTTGGAAATGATGATGCAATTGCTCGGGCTCTAAGCGAATCAGACATTGTCCTCATTGCATGGGGGAAAGACAATTGCTTCAAGAGTCGGCAAGACGCCATTATGAGAATGATTCTTTCCCAGAGGGATAAAGTGCTACTCCAGACAAGTAGACACCCATCCAGAGTAATTTATGATGGCTTTATTCAGAACTACCGCATCTAACAATTCATTCAAGTCGATGCCGCTTCGCGGCGCGGCTTAACTCAGGCGTTAGGCCGCTATAAAATGCCATCTCATCAAAAAGATATTGAAACCATCTGCGCATTCGTCTCCGGCGAGATGCCCGCATCAATCTTCGAGCAACACCTCTATAGCAATGTGAGCATTGAAGAATTGCTTTCGCAAGAAGCAGCTCCGTGTTACGCCCACACCGGGACCACTCTTTTTAACTACTTGATCGCGCTCCACTATGACGATCCCGGAGATTTGCTGACTGTTCAAGGCGCGCTGGCTGATTTTCTAACAAAGCGCGGAGTAAAATTTACCCACTCAA
Source organism: Pseudoxanthomonas sp. (assembly GCA_052040085.1). Taxonomy (GTDB): domain Bacteria; phylum Pseudomonadota; class Gammaproteobacteria; order Xanthomonadales; family Xanthomonadaceae; genus Pseudoxanthomonas_A. Next base: position 46,222 of record JBQGFJ010000195.1, on the reverse strand, counting down.
ATGCGCCGACCGAATTGTACGATCTAATTTTGTCCGCACAACCGCGCTGGCTAGATGCAGATACAAAGTACATCTCTGACTTACTTGCATCTGCTCCAGAGTTGCCGACTTCCGAGCGCAAGGCCTGGCTACGACGGCGTATCCTTGAACTATTTCAGTATGTGAAGCGACCTCCAAAGTGGATACAGTCACCCAACTGGCCTATGGGCAAGAATGGCCCAATGGTGTTCTTTGGTCAGATCGCAATAAATGAATATTTTCATGACCATGCGGCGGCATATGTATTTCATGACCCAGCCACAGGTGAGTGCAAGTCCATAATCCAGGTCGCTTAACCTACCAGGGGGGCGCGACCTAACAAATCATTCAAGCCAATGCCACTTCGCGGCGCGGCGCCGCATAACTCAGTCGTTAGGGTCCATGATCACATTGCAGCAACTTGAAGAGTTCTTCGTACGCACGCGAGATATGCACACCTCTGACCGTAGCTCATGGAGCATTGACGACACATGTCGGTGGTCATACTTTTTCGTTGATTCTGATCTAAACAAGTTGTTGCCTATAGCTGATCACATGGAGTCACTCGGATATGAGATTGCCGGAACTCTTGATCCAGAACCCGGAGATGATGATCCTGTCTACTACCTTCGAGTAGATAAAATTGAGTGCCATAGCCCTCAATCACTTCACGATCGCAATCAAGAGTTTTATCGCATTGCCGAACAATTCGGCGTCACAGACTACGATGGCATGGATGTAGGGGCAGTAGATGGGCCCTAACAATTCATTCAAGCCGATGCCGCTTCGTGACGCGACTTAATTCAGCGCCAGACGGATTCATAGTTCGCCATGTCATAAAATTCTAGGGAGATTTCCCATGTCACGTAACCTTGTTCTAATTTTTCTTCTCTTGGCAGGACTATTTGGGGCTTGGCAGCATTTTCATGGCAACCCAAAAATTGAATACCAGAGTTCGGTTGAAGCATCTACTCTCAATGGGTCATCAACAAGCGGAACAGTTTTTGTGTATGGCCGCGACAGTTGTGCATATACGCGAAAAACTGTTACGGCCTTAAGATCTAATAACATCCCTGTGACGTATATAAATATAGGCCCCGCTGACGCAAATGCGGCTTTCCACCGAAAGTTTGGCGGCACGGGCTTGGATGGCGGCCGAGGATATGCCTTGCCAGTTGTCGAGTTTGCAGGAAAAGTTAGCATGCGCCCCGATCCAGATTCCGTGGTGCGCCAGATTCGAAGAGCACGATAGCTCGCCATACACTACGGCGATACCCTAACTACTCATTCAAGCCGAAACGGCCTCACGGCGCACCTTAAATTGATGTCAAGGCGCCAAACATAAGAAACGTCATCGTACTTGGCCTTAATAAGAATGACCTCCCTCTCTTTTGAGAAAATTGATATTCGATTGAGTCCTGATGAGCTCAGATATCTAGTTTCCTGCGGATATGCACTACTCTTGAATGTTCCTGAAAATTCACTGCCAACTTATTCTCACTTCTCAAAGGAACAGATAATTGAGTTCTCAAGCCGCATCCGGAAGATCATGGATGAGAACGGCCTCGACATGTAGCCAACACATGCCAGTCCAACGTGAAAATCCCCACAGATTCGCTTACTTCAGGCTGCGCATCAGGGATTTTCCGGTCGATGCATGTTGGGACATGAAGGGGATGCCGGCATCATGCAATTACGCGCCCAGCGATGACGTTGCTCAAAACCGAAACGTAGCCCCAACCAACGGCCCAGTCGTCCGGACGTCGTAAGCAAAACGCCCATCGCCACTGCCGTCTTCGTAATCCATGGTGAAGTACTGGTAGCCTGCATCAATTGTGGTCGAGCGGCCTACGCCGAAATGGAACATCGGCCGTACCTGTACCGCGAGGTCGGATGAGACACCGAAGCCGCCGACATTGGCGAGTACCGAGAACGTGTTTCGCTCACTGAGGGGCAACGTGTAGCGCACACCCAGGATGGGATCCACCCAGTCCTGTTCGCGACGGATGCCGTTGGCGATCTCCAGACTGGTCGCCAGCTCTAGGCGTATGCGGTTGTAGCGGACACCGCCAAGCAACTCCACCGAATCGTTCAATCGATAGAACACCATCGGCTGTACCGCTTTCTGGCCGACGTCGGCGTGGATACGCACCAAGTCCGGCACGGCATCCACATTCATGTAGTTCACATCGACGCCAATCGCCCAACGCCCGCAACTCGCTTCGACATAGCCCAGATAGCCTGCATTGAGGTTGTCCAGTATGTCGCTGCGGCCAATATCCACATCAGCATCGAAGCGGCGCAGCCCGGCAGTACCCTTCATGCTCGGCAACAGCACATAGGGATTCACCACGAAGTGCCAGCCGTCATCCTGTGCCGCCGCGGCAGCAGGCAGCGCCAGCAACAGGGCTGCCAGACCTGCAATCAAAAGTGCTCGCATCTTTCGCCTCGTCTTCCGGAGCGGCCCAGGCCGCGGTGTTCCCCGTTGATGCGCTCCCGGGCACCTTGCCCCGGAGCGCTAGCACTCAATCGGCGAAGGTGATCGCCGGCTGCAGGGGCATCTGGAAGGGCTTGGTCATCACGGGCACCGAGCGTGCATTGCGCGTGCCCGGAAAGACTTCGAAGTCGGGCGTGAACTGGGTCAACGTACTGGCGAGCTGCGCGAGCGGACGCTTGTCGCCCGTAAAACGCACCTTGCCCTGCCGTTCCAGGTCTTCGAAGCTGGCCATACCCATCATGATCTGATCCAGGGCGGTACGATCCAACGTGATGGTCAGGTTCGCCTTCGGATCAATGAAACCCTTGATATTGGTCAGGGTGGCGTTGCTCATTTCGACCAGATATTTCTCGCCGTTGTCCGGGGTGACCAGGTTGATGGTGAAACGCATGCCATCGGCCTTGGCGCTATCCACGCTGATGCCCAGGAAATCCAGCCACTGATCGGTGGCCATGGCGCGAATCACGTCCGGCCCGGTCGAGGTAGGCGCCGCGCCGGCCTGCATGCCGGAACGCAGCTCGTAGGCCATGTTGAGGTAGCTGTTGCGCAGGCTGGGCGACTCGCGCTGGTAGCCGAGTTGCTCGAAGGCATCGGCCAGCAGGTTGCGGGCAGCCTGGTTGGTGGGTTCGGCGAACACCAAACGATTGAGGATCTCGCCCGCATGCAGGTACTTGCCCTGGTCGATCAGCTCGCGGCCCTTGGCCAGGATATTGACCGAACCGCCCATCATCTCCACGTACAGCCGCCCACTTTCGGTTTGCGGCAGCGGTTCGAGGTTGACCGGATTGCCATCCCAGAAGCCGATGAAGCGGTTGATGATGGCGCGACTGTTGATGACTTCCGAGCCGTGGTAGCTGCGCGCGGCCCACTGCCGCTGCAGACTGGGTGGCGAACGATAAACGTTGTGGACTTCGTTGACGGTCACGCCCATGTTGGCCAGACGCAAAGCGCCATTGTTCATGTTGGCGTACAGGTCGCGCTGCGCCCGCAGCACTTCCAGGATGCGGGCATTCCCCCAACGCGGCCAACTATGGGAAGCGAACAACACTTCCACGCCATCGAAGTTGTGGATGGCGGCGTTGATCTGCTTGGACCAGTTGAGCGAATTGCGTACCGGCGCGCCGCGCAAGGTGTAGATGTTATGGATGGTGGCGGTGACATTCTCGCCCGCCCAGAAAGCTTTCCAGTCGGGGAACCAGGTGTTCATCCCCGACGGCGCCTCGGTGTCGGGGGTGTTCTGGAACACCATCCTCACCCCGTCGATGGTGAGCTCCTCGAAATCCTTTGTGATAGTCACGTTCGGGACGATCAGGCCAGTACTGCCGTTGGCGACGTTCTTGCCAATCGACTGGTCGACATGGCCGTACGGACTGCGTGCCAGCAGGGTGCCGTACTGCACGCGGCTGCGTCGGCTCATGGCGGTGCCAGCGAAGACGTTCTCGGAGATCGCTTCGTGCAGGAAGCCCTCCGGCGCAATCACTTGTACCTTGCCCGACTGTACGTCGGGTTCGTCGACCACACCGCGCACGCCACCGAAGTGGTCCACGTGCGAGTGCGAATAGACCACGGCCACTACCGGGCGCTCGCCAAGTTTCTCATTGATGAAATGCAAGGCGGCGCGCGCGGTCTCGGCAGCCGTGGCCGGGTCGAAGATGATCCAGCCGGTGTCGCCCTTGATGAAGGTGATGTTGGCCAGGTCGAAGCCTCGTACCTGGTAGATCTTCCCGGGCAGGACCTCATACAACCCGTACGCCATGTTGAGGATGGCCTGGCGCTGCAACGACGGATTGAGGCTTTCGAAGTCCTTGCCCTGAAGCAGGAAACTGTAACTCTCCATGTCCCAGGCCACGTGGCCGGCATCGGCCATGATCTGTTTGAACGGCGGCACGGCGATCAGGCCGCGCTTGTTTTCCTCGAAGTCGCGGACGTCGTCGAACGGAAGCTGGGTCTTTACCCCGTTGCGAAGTTCAATGGTGAAACGGGACGGTGCCTTGCCCTCGGGATGGAAGTGGTCCTCCGCGGCCTGCAGCGACTGGGCGGTTGCGGCAGCCGGAACACCCAACCCGACGATACTGGCGATGGCAATGGACGTGGCTCTGGAAAGCAGGCGGTGCATGACGGTTTCCCCGGGAAGTGAAATGGCGCTTGTGTTCAACGCTTGGTTTAGGATTATCGGTGCCTGTGAAAGCTGTCCAATGCGTTCTTGTCATGGCTCCCATAACCCATCCTCATGTCGATAAAACTGCGACAACTCAGTCACTTACTGGCCCTTGAGGAATGCGGCAGCTTCAGCCGGGCAGCCGCCTCCCTGCACATCAGCCAGCCCGCCCTGTCACGCAGCATCCAGGCGCTGGAGGCACAGATAGGCGCCCCCTTGTTCCTGCGCGAAGGACATGGCGTGGTCCCCACCGACTTGGGCCGCGTATTGATTGAACATGCGCGGCAGATCACCCGCATGGCCGATGACCTGCACGATCGGCTGGTGGACAACCCGGCCGTCAGCCATCGCGAACTCTCGATAGGTGCCGGCCCCTTCCCCGCGGAAACCGTGGTCAGCCGCGCGGTGGCTGCTTTCATCGACACGCAACCACAATGCAAGGTGCGGGTGGAGGTGCGTAACTGGGACGAACTGCTGCCAAAACTCAGGAATCACGAACTCGATCTGTTCGTGGCAGAAACCAGCACACTGGAGCAAGAGCGCGACCTTCAGATCGAGCCCTTGTCGCGACAACCCCTCCACTTCCTGTCACGCGCACAGCATCCACTCGCCGGCCAGCCCTATCCGGGGCTCGGCGGCATCCTCAACTACCCCGTCGCGGCACTGGCCCGGATCCCGCCACGCCTGCTGGAACCGGTACTGGCCGCACTCTCCCGCTCCGCAGCAAAGCCGGTGCAGATAGATGCCTTCCCCGCATTGCTATGCACCGATCACTCAGTGGTGAAGCATGCCGTGCAAGCCTCCAACGCCATCATGGTCAGCAGCCTTACCTGCGTCTCCCGGGAGCTGGAAAGCGGGGAACTCGTGATCCTGGGCAATGAACCGTGGATGCAGCTCAATTACGGTTTGGTGACACTGGAAAAGCGGCTGTCCATGGACACCACCCTTCAGGATTTCCGTGCGCGGTTGATCGAAGCGGAGAAGGCCGTCCTGGAAGAAGAACAACGCCTGACGGCGCGATGGGTCACGGAAGCGACGCTGGCCCATGAACACATCACGCACACGCTTCACACGTGACGCGAAAAACCGAAAGCCAAGCACCGGCCTTGAGGCATCTCCTGCAACAGAGCTTTGACGGAGCCATCTGATGACCAAGAACAAGACCCTGGCTACAGATGCAAGTGTGGATGCCTACATCGCATCACGCGCCAATGAGCAGCAAGCTGCCGATTGCCGCGCACTGATGGCGATGTTCAACAAGCTCACCGGAGAGCCCGCAAAAATGTGGGGACCCAGCATCGTGGGTAACGGATCGTACCGCTACACCTACGAGAGCGGACGCAGCGGCGAAGCGCCACTGGCCGGATTTGCCATCCGCGGCCGTGAAATCGTGGTGTACCTGGATTGCGAAGATGAAGGAAAGCCACTGCTCGCCAAGCTTGGCAAACACAAGATGGGAAAATCCTGTCTTTACTTCAAGCAACTATCCGATCTTGATGTTTCGATCCTGGAGCAGCTTGTCGTCGACTCAATAGCCAGCGTAAAGCACAGGTACGGATAGAGATGCGGGTACGGCGGCCCGATTGAAGTAATTCCGCTTTGTGGGATGATTCAATCTACGGAATGGACACCGGGGAAATGGAATGGCGACGTTGGCTTACTTTGGACTTTTCATATTCATCCTTGGCGCGATTGGAACCCTCATCGCGGCCTTCAAGACAAGCCTTCTGTGGGGACTTGGGTGCCTTCTCATAGCACCCGTCTCCTGGATCTTCCTGGTCTTGCACTGGGATGTCGCAAAGAATCCATTCTTTCTTCAACTGATTGGCCTTGCCCTCGTCTTCCTGGGTAGCAACGCAGTATGAGAAGCTTATTCGTACTTGCCTTGCCAGGCATCAGGCAGGAAGCCAACCATATCGTTGACTCTTCTCTTGCGCACGGGTGACTTGAATGAAACCCGCAGGTTCCACGTGTCCGTGCCCGGGTTTGATGCAACGGATACCACAGAGAACGCCCTGACCGTGGAAAAGCATGGTGGCAAGCTCGTCTTCACCGAGATTTTCGGCAAACATGATGGTTTTTCCCGCACCCTCTACTTCAGGGTTCCCGATGCGGATCGTTGCTTCACCCTCATACACGACGATGTCCATGTGCTCTGGTCCATCCAGGACATGCCTTGCGGCTCCAGGGAGTTCGGCATCAAGGAATGCAATGGGTATCATCAGGCCTTCCAGCGTCAGGCCTGACAATTCACTTGCGCCAAACCCATTTCGAGGATGGGATTGATCCAGGCATTGGCGGGCACTCCATCACCCAACGTCCCGCAAGGCCATTGATGTCGACACTTTCCCGGCTGGAAGTTCTCAACCTTGAAGCCGCCATGCTGGCGACGTTTGCCGCGCACATCACGATAAGGGCAACACATCCCCTCGCCAAGCGCATCAAGTTTCCGGGCATTCCAGCCCCGTTTAGCGAGAGCATCGTGGTGCTTGCTGCCAGCAAGCTCTTCCCGCAGTACAGGCACTACACCGCGTCTGCCGGGGGAAAGCAGGCTGACGTCATCTTGTCACCCCCACCCCGTGGGGCCGTAGTTCAAGGCAACTCCCCGCCTTCCATTGTCATGGTCGAAGTAAAAGCCACCGCCAGCCGTGGAACGCTCGAACTGAAGACGAGGGACGTGCAGGCGGACTTTCTTGTATGGCTCGCCTTTGGGAGTCGCTTCGAAGGGGGAGGTGACCCCATTTCCGTTCACGTTGTTCCAAGTCCCAAAACCAACGCTTGTTTGCAGGCGGTTGCCGGGCGGGTGGTCAAATTGCCGGCATTCATTGCTGCAGCCGGGCACTCCCCCGGCTACCGGATGGATCCTTATCCAACGCTCGATCAGCTCATATAGTCATTCGTCCCTGTCTCGCAACACTTCATTCAGCCCCATGCCGATCCACGCAGTGGTTTATCCCAGACCTTGGTCCCACCGGAATCAACATGCAGATCATCTATCTTCTTCTGTGCATCGCCGGCCTGGCCTTGCCCCTCTCCCAGTTTGTCCCGTGGCTTTCCGCGCACGGCTTCAACATGCCGCTCCTGTTACAGCTTGCCACCTCGAACCAGATCGCAGCATTCGCATGGGCGGATGTCATCATCTCCGGCATCGTGGTCGCCGTATTCGTGATTGCAGAGGGTCGCAAACTTGCGATGCGCCGGCTCTGGCTGCCACTGTCATGCCTCATGATCGGCCCCTCATTGGCATTACCGCTTTTCCTTTTGATGCGGGAGCGTCATCTTGCGTCAGCGGGACCCGGTAGTTCATTCAAGCCGATGCCGCTACGTGATGCCGCTTGATTCAAGCGCCAGTCCTGCACCCACACTTCCACAACCGAGAAAGCCATGGCCTCGATGCATTCCGGATCATGTTTGTGCGGAGAGGTTCACTACGAAATTGAAGGCGCATTCGAGCGCTTCTATCTCTGTCACTGCACACACTGCCGCAAGGACACGGGCTCTGCCCACGCCGCCAACCTGTTCTCATCCAGCGCCAGGCTCACGTGGCTTGCCGGCCATGCTTCGGTAGCAACCTACACGCTTCCCGGCACCCGCCACGCGCGAAGCTTTTGCAGGGTTTGCGGCTCGGCTCTTCCATTGGCAAGCCCCGGCATGCTCGTGGTTCCGGCTGGCAGCCTGGACACGGAGATTGCCTTGTTGCCGGATGGGAATATTTTTAGCGCCAGCCGCGCGTCCTGGGATCAGGACCTCCACTCGGCGCAGGATTTCCCGACATTTCCAACGTAAGCGGCATCTGGAATTCCGTCAGGACCGCGACCACTTTGTGGCGACGGTGCTGCATGGCAGACTGTCACGTCGTCGCCATGAGCCGTCCGGCTCGACCCAGGTGCCAGGTCCATGTCAGACACTGCAATCAATCTGCGGGAAAAGCTCGCCAAGTTCTCGGAACATTGGTCGCCTCGCGTCATTGCCGAAATGAATGACTATCAGTTCAAGCTCGTCAAAGTCCAAGGCGAATTTGTCTGGCATTCCCACGCGGATACCGATGAAGTCTTCATCGTCCTGGAGGGTGAACTGACACTTGAGTTCAGGGACAAGGCCGTTCCACTCGCCACTGGCGAGATGTACGTTGTTCCCAAAGGTATTGAGCATCGACCCGTGGCTTCACGGGAGTGCTGCATCATGCTTGTCGAACCGCGAGGGGTGGTCAACACCGGCGACTCAGGCGGGTCATACACGGCACCGAACGATGTGTGGGTATAGCACCTCGTATCATCCATTCGAACCGATGCTGCTTCCCGGCGTGACTCCGCTCAGGCCACACACAGGCCACTAATGACATGAAGATCGAATCCATTTCCCCGATCCTTTCAGTAAACGACCTTGCCAAGTCGTTGGACTTCTACTGCCATACCCTTGGATTTGAGCTGGCGTGGTCGTGGGGTGAGCCACCCGAGATTGCCGCCGTCTGCCGGGACAATGTTGAAATCACCCTCACGCAGCGTGCCGGTGCAAAGCCGGCGGGAACGGGACACGTCTATCTCGGCATATCCGGCATAGACGACTACCATGCCGCTCTCGTGGATGCGGGCGTCACGATTGTGGTCCCCATTGCGGATCGACCCTATGGCATGCGGGATTTCCGCATTGCGGACCCCTGCGGCAACGAACTAAGCATCGGACAGGCTATTCCGGTCGACGCCTGACTTCATTCAAACAGGATCACTACAGAGCATCCCAAGGAACAAACGTGGCTTTCTCCACCCAAGAACATGACCTGCTGCTGGCCGTGAAAGGCGTCGGGCCGACGGTTATCCAGCGCCTGGAACAACTCGGCTTCAGCTCCCTGGAGCAGCTCTCCAAAGCCGACGCCCTCGAGATTGTTGCCTCCGCCTCCGGACTGGTGGGTTCCACGTGCTGGAAGAACAGTCCGCAAGCGCGATCCGCGATCCAGGCCGCCATCGATCTGGCAAAGTCCATGGAATGAAGCACCTCCCGGCGTATCCTGTCCCCGTGCATCCACTTTTTTGATTCAGGCAGTACGCGCGACGCGCGATGCACGTGAATCCCCATCAGGAGCGCTTCAATGGAAACGCAGCAAATTCATCGTGGCCGCTTGATCGACCACATCCAGCTGGTCGTCCAGGATCTCCCTGCCAGTCAGGCCTTCTACTCGGCCATCCTGGACATCCTCGGCGTACCCATGGGCGGAACGGGTGAAGGTTACTTCTGGGCAGACGAGCTTTTCGTGACCGCGATGGACAGCCCGGCAGCGATGGGCGTCCTGACTGGCCGCCACCACCTGGCATTCCAGGCGCGGGACCAGGCCATGGTGGACGCCTTCCACAAGACCGCCCTTGCTCATGGTGGCCAGGACAATGGCGCACCCGGCGAGCGCACCTACCACCCGGGCTATTACGCTGCCTTCGTGCTGGATCCGGATGGCAACAACATCGAAGCGGTCTATCACGGCCAAGCAGCGCGAAATACCAACTCCGTGGTGATCACGTTCTAAGGATTCTCTGAACAACTGCCATCATCCCCGCGAAGGCGGGAATGACGAGCGAACTATGTCTATTCAGACCTTCCGTGGCTACGATGGCGCCCACTTGCCACATGAAATTTCATTCAATCCCGGCCACCAGGTTATTGCCCGACAACAGGATCACGAGGAACCTCCATGCCTGCGCATGAAAAGATCAACTACGTTGAGTTTCCCTCACGGGACCTGCCCGCGACGAAGCGCTTCTTCCAGCACGCATTCGAATGGGCATTCGACGACTATGGCCCCGACTACGTCGCCTTCTCCGGGCAAGGGCTCGACGGCGGCTTCTACACCTCGGACTCGGTCGCGCGCGCAAGCGAAGGCGGCGCCCTGATCGTTTTCTACAGCGCCCGGCTTGAAGACACCTTGACCAAGGTTGCCGCTGCGGGCGGGGAAGTGACCAAACCCATCTTCTCTTTCCCGGGTGGCCGCAGGTTTCATTTCGTCGAGCCCGGCGGCAACGAGTTCGCGGTCTGGTCGGAACCGGCCTGATCCATCATCCACCAGACATCAATCAAGGAAGACTTCATGCGTCTGTTGACCATCATTGCCGTCATCATCCTGATGGCGGCATGTTCAAGCGTGCCAACCGATTCGCGTGGCTGGATCGAACCTATGGAGGCCATCCGTGCTGCCAACGAAGATCCTGCCCATGGCGTCCGTGGCGACTTCATCATTACCGTCAAAGCAATGGCTGCGCTGGAAAACCACGCCTACCTGAACTCGGAACTGGATTACCGCGACCAGAGGAACCTCACCATCCGGATGCCCCTCTCCATGGTGCCCAGGCTGGAAGAGCAGCTGGGCGTGAAATTCGGGCACTTGAAGAACCGCAGGCTGGTGGTGTCCGGCGTGGCAAGACGCGTGCGCATCGATTTCATCGATGACGGCGGCCCGACCGGGAAGTACTACTACCAGACCCATGTGCACGTGAATCATCCGAGCCAGATCCGATTTGCGGATTGAGGCCATCCGCCATCGTCGAGGCTCCGGGCTGCCCCTGACTACAACGGCACCGGGCTAGCGCCCGCGCGGGAGTGACGAACAAAAGCGGTGTCGTTCGACGTTCCCCTGGTGCCCAGCCCCACGACTCAACCACCCTGCACCGGCAGGCCACCGAACGCCTTCACCGTGCGCAGCACGAAACTGGAATTCACATCCGCCACGCCGGACTGCGCCAGCAGCTTGTCCAGCAGGAAGCGGGAGAAGTGTTCCAAGTCAGCCACCGCGATCTGCAACAGATAATCCATGTCGCCGGTCAACGCATGACAGGTCACCACTTCCGGCCACAGGTTGACCTGTTCCGCGAAAGTGGCGATGGAGGCGGCGTCATGCTTGACCAGTTGCACGCGGACGAAAGCCTGCAACCCCAACCCCACGGCTACCGGGTCCACCTGCGCGGCATAACCGGTAATCACGCCGGCCTCCTCCAGCCGCTGGATGCGCCGCAAGCAGGCCGAAGGCGACAGGTTCACCTGCGCGGCGATCTCCGAATTGGGTGCCCGGCCCTGCTTCTGCAGCAGGGCGAGCAGGCGAAGATCCGTGCGGTCCAGCGCAATGGAAGCCGGCATTTGTTGCCTCGCAACATCAATTGACGCAATAAGATTGCGCCAACAAGGGTTTCCTGCGCAACTTTGCAACCCTGTTGCGCGGCTCCGGTCTTACCATCACCGGCTATCCCGTTCGATTTCCGGAAGCCCACCATGAACGAGCAGCCCCGCCGCGTGGAACACCAGCAGACCGACAAGGGTTACGTCCCGGTCTATACCACCGCCGTGGTGGAACAGCCGTGGGACGGCTACAGCGACGCCGACCACGCCACCTGGGGCACGCTGTACCAGCGGCAGCGTGAATTGCTGGTGGGTCGCGCCTGCAACGAGTTCCTGCAAGCGCAGGACGCCATGGGCATGAGCCCGGACCGCATCCCGCGTTTCGATGAATTGAACAAGGTCCTGCAAGCCGCCACCGGCTGGACCCTGATCGGTGTGGAAGGCCTGTTACCGGAACTGGATTTCTTCGACCACCTGGCCAACCGGCGCTTCCCGGTGACGTGGTGGATACGCCGCCCTGACCAGATCGACTACATCGCCGAACCCGACCTGTTCCATGATCTGTTCGGCCACGTGCCGTTGCTGATGAACCCGGTGTTCGCGCGCTACATGGAAGCCTACGGGCGCGGCGGCGTGAAAGCGCACGGCATTGCCCCCGAAGCACTGGTGCACCTGACCCGGCTGTACTGGTACACGGTGGAATTCGGCCTCATCAACACACCCGATGGCCTGCGCATCTACGGCGCCGGCATCGTGTCGTCAAAGGGGGAATCCCTGTACTCGCTGGAATCGGATGCACCGAATCGCATCGGTTTCGATCTGGAACGCATCATGCGCACGCGCTACCGCATCGATACCTTCCAGAAGACCTACTTCGTCATCGACAGTTTCGAGCAGCTGATGAATGCCACCGCGCCGGACTTCACGCCTATCTATGCGCGCCTGGCGGAACAGCCCGTGATCCCGGCCGGTGACGTGCTGGACGGTGACCGCGTGTTCACCCGCGGCACCGGGGAAGGCTGGCCGGACGACGCCGACGCCTGATCGTTCTGGGCAAGTTTTTTTGTTGCACAACGGTTGTGGAGACAACCCACGATCATGGACGATGCTTGGGCATCCCCACGATTCCACCTGCATGTCCCTCCCTCTCCCCGGCGCCATCGGGTTCGTTTTGACTTGTGCCATCGCGCTTGTGCCCTGCGCGCAGGCGCAATCTTCTGCTGATCCGGTGGAACTGGACCGTATCCGCGTGGATGCCGTGCGCGTGGAGCACGTTTCGGCCTTCGACCTGCCTGCTTCCGTGAGCGTGGCCGTGTTGTCGCCGGAAGATGCCCGCGCCAATGCATGGGTCTCGGAACCGCTGGCCGGCGTCCCGGGCCTGCTGGCGCGTGACCGGCAGAACCATGCACAGGACACCCAGCTTTCCATTCGCGGCTTCGGATCACGCGCCACCTTCGGCGTGCGCGGGGTGCGCCTGTATGCCGATGGCATTCCCGCCTCGATGCCGGACGGGCAGGGCCAGCTTTCACACGTCAACCTGATGGGTGCCGAACGCATCGAAGTCCTGCGTGGTCCGTTCTCTGCCTTGCACGGCAATTCCTCTGGCGGTGTTGTGCAACTGTGGAGTGCGGACGGACGTGCCGGTGATCCGTGGCGCATCCGCGCATCCGCCGGCAGCGATGCGACCCGCACGCTGGCCGCGCAATTGCGCGGTGGTGGCGAACGCAACGGCTACAACGTGGCGTTGTCGCGTTTCGAGACCGATGGCTTCCGCGACCACAGCGCGGCGCGGCGCGATTCCATCAATGCCCGTGTGCATTTTGATCTGGGTGAGCGGCGGCGACTGGACCTGGTGTTCAACCGCCTCAACCTGCCCGAGGCCAAGGACCCGCTGGGCCTGACCTGGACACAGGTGCTGGAGAATCCGCGCCAGGCCACCTCCGTCGCCACGCAGTACGACACCCGCAAGTCCGTGCGCCAGTCGCAGGCCGGCATGGCCTATGAACATGGCCTGGACACATCACACACGTTGCGCCTCACCGCACATGCCGGGCAGCGCGCGGTGGAGCAATACCTGGCACTGCCAATCACCGCACAAACCAATCCGCTCAATTCCGGTGGCGTGATCGACCTGGACAACGACTACGCCGGCATCGACCTGCGCTGGTCGTGGCAAGGCCAACTGGCCGGACGCGATGCCGAATTCACTGCCGGTATGCAACAGGATCGGCAGGACCAACACCGGCTTGGGTTCGAGAATTTCATTGGTACCGAAACCGGAATTCGCGGACGCCTGCGCCGCGACGAACGCAACCGCGTGCGCAACCACGATGGGTATGCACAGGCGTGGTGGGCATTCGCCGAGCGTTGGTCGTTGCTGGCCGGTGCAAGGCGGAGCGATGTGTCGTTCGATTCACGGGATCATTTCATCGCCACCGGCAATCCCGACGACAGCGGCAGCGTGTCGTTTGCCCGCACCTCGCCCGTTGCCGGCGTGGTGTTCGCTGCCAGCGAGCAGTGGCGTTTGCATCTGTCCGCCGGACGCGGTTTCGAAACGCCCACTTTCAACGAGCTCGCCTATCGTGCCGATGGCGATGCCGGACTGGCACTGGATCTTTTGCCCGCCACCAGCGACCACGTGGAACTGGGCATGAAGTGGCGCGACACACGTGGTGCCACGCTGGAGGCCGCGGTGTTCCGTGCCGATACCGACGATGAGCTGGCCGTGGCACGCAACGTGGCCGGACGCAGCAGCTTCCGCAACGTGGGGCGCGCACGTCGGCAAGGCGTCGAAGTGGCCTGGACACAACCCCTGGGCACGCATTGGAATCTGCATCTGGCTGGTACCTGGCTGGATGCGGTGTTCCGTGATGCGCTTCCTGCACCCGCATTGGCGTTGGCCGGTTCACGCATCCCAGGCGTGGCGCGGCAACAGGTGTTCGGACGCCTGCAATGGCAGGCCGGTGAATGGGGTGCCGCCATCGAAAGCCTCGGCATCAGCAACGTGGCGGTGAACGACACGGCATCGGAAGCCACGCCCGGATACATGCTGATGAACCTGGAGACTTCCCGCCGGTGGCAAATGAATACCGGTGAATGGCGCGGTTTCATGCGCATCGACAATGCGCTGGACAAGGCACACATTGGTTCGGTCATCGTCAACGAGGGCAACGGGCGCTTTTACGAGCCCGGACCGGGTCGCACGCTGATGGTCGGCGGGCAATGGCAATGGTCGCGGGCAAGACCAACAGACAAGTAGGGCTGGAGGCCCGCGCTGGAAGAAACCCACAGCAGCATGTGACATCCCTGCTTCTTGCCTGTGCGGCATGCATCATGCCGCCATGAAATGTCCGTGGAATCCCAGCGGAAAGGCGTAGGGCAGCCACGCTTGCGCCAGCGGACCTTCGCTCACCCGCTTTGCATCCAGCACCGCAATCCCGCTGCGCTGCTTGATCGGGTCGAGCAGGGTGCCGACCAGCCAGCCATCATCAGGATCACTACTTCCGGGGCGTGGCACGAACACATGTTCTTCGGCAAGGATGTCGCGTCCGTAGCGATGCACTTCACGCTGGCCTCCTTGCAGGTCCACCATCGCCACGGCGTTGAAGTACGGCGCCGTGGTATCGCCTTCAGCCACAGGCATGTACAGGCGTGCGCCCCGGTCACCCGGAGTGCGCGCATCGAAGAGCGGGAATTCCATGTCGCCCAAGGCGATCTTCTCCCAGCGCGCAGTGCCTGTGCGCTGATTGATGTGCAGTTCCGCCAGTTGTGCCGGTGGGGCTTCACCCAGGCGGCCATGCATCGCTTCACGCATAGGCGAAATCGCCTCGTCCGGATTGGTGTGGTGCACGGCACGCACGACGATTTCACCATCACGCTCGTAGGCATCGCCGAAGTGATAGGCCATGGCGTAATCCACTTCGAACCACCGCGCCCGTGAAGGATCGTTCTTGTCGACCACCGCCACCTGGCAACCGCGTGATGGAGCAAAGCGCAGGCTTTCGAAGAACGAGCCGGCTTGCACGTAATCGAACGGTGCCAGCACGAACACCAGGTGGCGATCGGTCATCGAGAAGGCATGCAGATAGCCTGGCTCCCGCATTGGCAGTACGTGTGCGCCCAGCAGCGAGGCATCGGCACCCAGATGCCAGACCAGCAAGCCTGCACCGCCCATCATCGCCATGGCACCGAAGTTCCACCAGCTGCCATCGCGGTCCTGCAACGGATGTGCCGAGAACGGCAGGGCTGCAAGGTCGGGACGCCAGGTGACCGGGCCCAGGGTGTCGAGCGCATCGGGATCCAGCTCGAACGCAGAGCCGGCTTCGCACAAGGCGAACAAGCGGCCGTTGATGGTGACCACCGAGGTGTTGGCCGCGTTGGCATCATCGTTGTTGCGGATCGGCACCGTATCCGGGACCGTGGTGCCGGCGGCGAGTGTGTTGAACCGGCCAGCCTTGCGTTCGCGCCGGAACTTCGGTGTTTCCACCATGCGGCCACGATGGGTGACCGTGCCATCGCCAAAGCGCCAGCCATGCACCATGCCGTCGCCATCGAACCAGTGTTCGTAGCGGAAATCATTGCGCTCGAACCAGGCTGGTCCATTGCGGTAGAGCGTGCCGCCGAAACCTTCCGGCAAGCGTCCTTCGATGTTCGCCACGGTAGGGCCCAGCGCCTCGGCCGAGACCTGTTTCCATCCCGCCATCCACGGATGCTGCTGCAAACCGCTGGCGAATGCCGCGGGGTCACCCGCCAACGCCTGCTGCAGGAGGGAAGGCGCAATGGCCAAGGTGGTGGCACCGGAAAGCAAATTACGCAGGAAGCGGCGGCGATCCATGGCGTCGGCCCTCAGCGCAACTGGATGTGGATGGCCAGGTCGTCATCGCCCACGTCGAAGCGCGATTCGTCCCAGGTCGGCTTGCGCATCACCCGCGGGTTGTTGCTGAAGCCATAACCTTCCACCGGAATACCGACCAGATTGGTATCCAGCTTGCCGTTGTCGTTCTCGTCGTGCATCACCATCACCGCGTAGTGCCCGGGCGACAGGTTTTCGAACACCAGGCGGATCTCGCCGTTTGCGGCCGGAACGCGCTTCGCCTGCACGGGCGGCGAAGCGTTGTCCCAACCGGCCTCGGAATCGACCAGGGCAATCTGCAGGTGTCCCGATGCCGTCCGGATGTCTTCCAGATGCAAGGTCAGGTCCGACGCCAGCGCCGGTGCGATCGACAGGGCGGTCAGGGAAAGGGTCAACAGGCCAGTGCGGATGGAACGTTTCATGGCGATCTCCGGAGGGGTGTGGGACAGGTGTCATCGTCCCCGCATGCCGCTGCCGTTGGAGTTGCCGTTGGTCATCGCTTCGACCTGCCGGAAGTCACTTTCTGCGCCCATGGCATTGCCAATCCCGCCCTGCACCAGCAGCATGGCGCCATGTCGTACCTTCGCCGCATCCTGCTGCAACCGATGAACGTGGCCCTGCTGCTCACGTGGCTGGCCGTCTGGCTTTCCTTTTCCGGCGTGCCGCCCGAAAAACGTGCCGCGACATCCATCCTGATGTGCGTATTCCTGCTGGCGGCACTGCTCCCGCAACCCGGTCTTCCCGGTGGCAATTGGAAAGTCCCTCTGTTGATCGGCGTGCAAACCCTCTGCGGTTTGATGCTGGTGTATCTGGCACCGTATTCGGGTACCACGCCCGTGCTGCTGGTGGTGGTGGCTGCGCAGCTGGGGATGATCTTTTCCCTGCGCACCTGCCTGTTGGTGTTGCTATTGATCGACGTGGCGCTATACCTGCTGCTTCGCGATTCCCTGGGTCATGGACGCGCGCTGTTCACCGTGCTGATCTACATCGGCTTCCAGGGATTCGCGCTACTGGTGGGCCACTATGCAAGCACCGCCGAACGCGCGCGCGATGCCTTGTCACTGGTCAACGCCGACCTGCTGGCCACGCGTGCCCTGCTGGCCGACAGCGCACGCGATGCCGAGCGGTTGCGGGTTGCACGCGAATTGCACGATGTCGCCGGGCACAAATTGACGGCACTCAAACTCAATCTGCGCGCACTGGCCTCGGATCCGACGCTTGCCGATCGCGACGAGGTCCGCATTGCACAACAGTTGTCCAGCGAATTGCTGGACGACATCCGCGGACTGGTGCAAACCATCCGCGACACCCGTGGACTGGACCTGGACACCGCATTGCGCGCGCTGGCCGCCCCCTTGCCGAAGCTGCAATTGGAATTGCACATCGCTCCCGATGTCCATGTCACCGATCCGGCACAGGCCGAGACCCTGCTGCGGCTCGCACAGGAATCCCTGACCAATGCCGCGCGTCATGCAGGCGCCAGCCACGTCCGGCTGGTAATGACACGTGACGCGGACGGCATCGACATCACCATCGAGGATGATGGCAAGGTGAAGGGTGTGCTGAAGGAAGGCAACGGCATGGCCGGCATGCGCGAACGCATCGCGGAGGCAAAGGGCCATTTCGAACTGGGACGCACCGAAACCGGTGGCCTGCGTATCCATGCGAGCCTGCCGGCATGAGCGACATGGCCATCCGGGTTGCATTGGCCGACGACCAGGCACTGGTGCGTGCCGGCTTGCGGGCGCTGTTGCAGGCCCAGCGGATCGAGGTCGTCCTCGAGGCCGATGATGGCGAGGACCTGGTGCGCCAACTGGCCACGCACTCCGTGGACGTGGTGCTGAGCGACATCCGCATGCCCGGCATGGATGGGATTGCCGCGCTTCAAACGCTGCGCGATGCCGGCAATGCCACCCCGGTACTGCTGCTGACGACCTTCGACGACAGCGACCTGCTGCTGCGTGCCACCGAAGCTGGCGCACAGGGTTTCCTGTTGAAGGATGCCGCTCCCGAAGACCTGCGCGATGCCATCGCGCGCGTGGCGGCGGGTGAAACCCTGTTGCAGCCCGTCAGCACCGGCCCGGTCCGCACCCGTTACCAGTTCCACGATCGCACCACGCCCACCGATACGTTCAGCGAACGCGAAGTGGCCATCCTGCGTTTGCTGGCCGGTGGTTATTCGAACAAGGAAATCGCGCGCACGCTGTTCCTGGCCGAGGGCACGGTGAAGAACTACGTCTCCACCATCTTGGAAAAGTTGGGCACGCGCGACCGCACCCGGGCCGTGTTGAAAGCGATCACGCTACGCGTGATCTGATCAGACCAGTAGCGCCACGCACAACGCTGCTGCCAACGCCGCGATCAGGCCGGCCGATACACGCAGGCCATAACCATGGCCGCCGCTCAGCCAGGCAATCACCGATTTGGCCACGAAACTGGCAGCCAGCAATCCCAGCAACCACCAGCGTGCCGTTGGCATGTCCACCGCACCGCTTGCGGTCAGATTGCCCATGGTGGCCACCGCGGCATGCAGTTCCGCGGTGGCGGACATGATCGAAGCCAGCATCGCGCCCTGCGGGCCGATCCACGCCGTCAACGCCGCCGCCAGCCAGGTCAGTCCCGCAACCAGCGCGGCGAAGCCCAGCGCATGGCTGAAGCGGAACATGCGCGTCTGCGACGTCGGTGCCGGGACCGGATCCTCACGTCCCGCACGCAGGCCCAACAAGCCTCCGGCCAGCAGGACCACTGCCGCTGCAACCAGCTCCGGCCACAAACCCCGCAACAACGCCGGCGAAATCGCCATCAGGATCGGCACGCACAAGCTCAGCGACGCCAGGTTGGACAGCAATGCTGCCGCCACGGTGGAGCGAAGCAGGGCCGGGGTTTCCTTCGCCCGCTGGCCGAACCCGATCACCGCTGCCGTGGAAGACACATAACCAGCAAAGAAGCCGGCCATGGCCAGGCCCCAGCGGTTGCCCACCACCCGCAGCGCGACATGGCCCAGCGCACTGACCGCCATCACCAGCACCACCAGCCGCCACAACGTGGCCGGATTGATGGCCTCGAACGGGCCGATGGCCCGGTCCGGCAGCATCGGCAACACCACCAGGGCGCAGGCCAGCAGCAACAGGCCATCGAAGACCTCGCGCTCGCTGAGCTTGTCGCGGGTCAGCCGGTGCAGCGGCTCCTTGGCATACAGCAACAGGGCGACCACCACGGCCAGGCCGGAGGCCAGCGCCGGCACATGCATGGCCATCGCGCCCAGCAGGAACGTGAGTATCAGGGTGATCTCGCTGGTCAGGCCAGGATCGTCCTTCGAGGTGGCCCGATAGGCCATGGCGGCCAACAGGGCCATGGCACCCAATCCCACCAGCAACAACGGCAGGCCCAGCCACAGCGACACTGCGCCCGCCAGCGACACCAAGGCATGGGTGCGCAGGCCGGCAATTGCATGGCCGCGCCCCGGACTGCGTTCGCGGACCAGTCCGATCAGCAGGCCCAGGCCCTGCGCCGAGGAAAACGCCAGCCAGAGACCAACGACCGGGTCGGCCACGCCGGTCCCCCGTCATTGCGCCAGCCATTCGTGATTGGTCTTGCATTGGTCTCTCTCATCCGGACAATGCGCGGTTCCGCGTCCGGAGTCCATCATGCCCGTTTCCACCTCCCCTGCCATCTCGCTGAGCCGCTACCTGATCGAGGAGCAGCGCGCCGGCCGCATCAGCGCCGACCTGCGCCAGTTGATCGCGGTGGTTGCCCGCGCCTGCACCAGCATCTCCATCACGGTCAGCAAGGGCGCGCTGGGCGGCGTGCTGGGGGATGCCGGCACCGGCAATGTGCAAGGCGAGGCGCAGAAGAAGCTGGATGTGCTGAGCAACGACATCCTGCTGGAAGCCAATGCCTGGGGCGGACACCTGGCCGCCTGTGCCTCCGAGGAAATGGACCACAGCCAGCCGATCCCGGACGCCTATCCGCGTGGCGGCTTCCTGCTGCTGTTCGACCCGCTGGACGGCAGTTCCAACATCGACGTCAACGTGTCGGTGGGCACCATCTTCTCCGTGCTGCGTTGCCCGGATGGCGTGACCGCGCCGGGCGATGAGCATTTCCTGCAACCGGGCCGCGAGCAGGTGGCCGCCGGCTACTGCATCTACGGGCCCAGCACCATGCTGGTGCTGACCACCGGCAATGGCACGCATGCCTTCACGCTGGATCGCGAACAGGGCGTCTTCGTGCTGACCCAGCGCAACATGCGCATCCCGGAGGAAACCCGGGAATTCGCCATCAACGTGTCCAACCAGCGCCACTGGGAAGCGCCCATGCAGGCGTACGTCGACGACCTGCTGGCCGGCACGGAAGGCCCGCGCGGGAAGGACTTCAACATGCGCTGGATCGCCAGCATGGTGGCGGACGTGCATCGCATCCTCACTCGCGGCGGCATCTTCATCTATCCGTGGGACCGCAAGGATCCGGGCAAGGCCGGCAAATTGCGGCTGATGTACGAAGCCAACCCGATGGGCCTGCTGGTCGAACAGGCCGGCGGGGCCGCCAGTACCGGGCGCGAAGCGATCCTCGACTTGGCTCCGGCGCAACTGCACCAGCGCGTGCCGGTATTCCTGGGCTCGAGGAACGAAGTGGAAGCGGCGGTGCGCTACCACGTGGAGCACGACGCGCGCTGATCCACTCGCTTCGATGGCGCGGCATCACCGGAACAGTTCTCCTTGCCGCGAATCCAGACGCGGTGGGATGAAACGCGTGGTGTCCAATGACGGCGACCGGCGTTGATCAAGCCCCAGCCGCTTCGTGGCCAAGGCAAAGCGCTTCGCCAGCAGGTCCGCATACACACCCTGCCCTCGCATGCGCCGGCCGAAGCTGGCGTCGTAATCCTTGCCACCACGCAATTGGTTGATGGTGCTCATCACGTGTGCGGCACGATCCGGCAGGTGGGTCTGCAACCAGTCGCGGAACAGTGGCGAGACTTCATGCGGCAATCTCAGCAACACGTAACCGGCGGAATCCGCGCCGGCATCGCGCACCGCTTCCAGCACGGCTTCCAGTTCCGCATCGTTCACCCACGGAATCACCGGCGCGAACATGGCCCCGACCGGAATCCCGTGTTCGCGCAGGCCAGCAATGGTTTTCAGCCGCGCATGCGGGGCCGACGCCCGCGGCTCCAGCACTGATGAAAGCCGGTTGTCCAATGTGGTGACTGACAGGAACACCCGCACCAGGTTTTCCCGTGCCAACGGTGCCAACAAGTCCACATCGCGCAACACCAGCGCATTCTTGGTGATCAGCGAAAACGGATGCCGGGTTTCGGCCAGCACTTCGATGATCCTGCGGGTCAGTTCGAGTTTGCGTTCGATGGGCTGGTAGGCATCGGTGTTGATACCCAGCGCGATGGGACTGGGCCGATACCCCGGTTTCGACAACTCACGCCGCAGCACCTCCGGCGCGTTGGTCTTGGCCAGGATACGGGTCTCGAAATCCAGCCCCGGTGACAGGCCCAAGTACGCATGTGAAGGCCGCGCGAAACAATAGCTGCAACCATGCTCGCATCCGCGATACGGATTGAGGGATTGCGAGAACGGAATGTCCGGCGAATCGTTGCGGCTGATCACGCTGCGCGCACGTTCCTCGGTCACGTGGGTACGCAACGGTCCGGCGGCGAATTCGGCTTCTTCTTCCTGCATCCAGCCATCGTCCACGGCCTGGCTGACCGTGACCTCGAACCGGCCCGGCAGGTATCCCGTGGAACCTCGTCCCTTGATGGCATCGCCCATGCCGCCAGTCTGTGCCCGAACCGTCTCAAGTCCGGCGACACGGCATAGAATCGGTCCATGACCGAGCTCTTGTTCCCCTGGTGGCATGCCTTGTCATCCAGCAACAACCTGGCGCTGTACCTGTTGCTCGCATGGATGCTGTACATCGTGCCGCTGTGCCTCTGGATCGTGCTGCAGAAGCGTGAGCCGGTAGCCACCATCAGCTGGGTGCTGTCGCTGGCGTTGCTGCCCTATGTGGGCTTCCTGATCTACTTCTGGCTGGGTCCGCAGAAGATCTCCCGCCAGCGGCTGCGCCGCGACCGCACACGCGCCGGGCTAGACACCCACGATGCCTCCTGCCCCGCCAGTCCGGATTGCGTGGAGCTGGCCTTGCTGGGACAAAGCACCACGGGACTTCCGCCATCGACCGCCACCTCGGCCCAGATGCTGGTGGATGGCGCTGCTACCTACGACGCCATCATCAGCGCCATCGCATCGGCGAGTGACCACGTCCACCTGGAGTACTACATCTACCAGCCGGACCGCAGCGGCACGCGCATTCGTGATGCATTGGTGGAACGCGCGCGCGCCGGCGTGAAGGTGCGCGTGTTGCTGGACAAGGTGGGTTCGTCATCCATTCGCCGGTCATTCTTCCAGCCCCTGCTGGATGCCGGTGGTGAACTGGCATGGTTCCACCCGATCAGCTTCAGGCCACTGAAGCGTTCGTGGATGAATCTCCGCACCCACCGCAAGATCGTGGTGGTGGATGGGCGCATTGCCTTCATCGGCGGGATCAATGTCACCGACGAACAGAACGAACGCTTGAATCCCGATGCCTATCGCGATCTGCATTTGCGCATGGAAGGGGACGTGGTGCGTTCCGTGCAGGTGGTCTTCGTGGAGGATTGGGTGTATGCCACCGGCCAGGGCCGCGCGGATTTCAAAGGCACTGCATTGTGGTACCCCAATCAGAACGCGGTGATGGGGACGATTCCCGCACAGGTGTTGGTATCCGGCCCGGATTCCTCATGGGAAGCCATCCACCGCATGCACGTGGCGGCCATCCACGAGGCCAGGCACCGCGTCTGGTTGACCACGCCTTATTTCGTGCCCGGTGAGGCCGCGCGAATGGCGCTCACTTCCGCAGCGCTGGGTGGCCTGGATACACGCTTGCTGGTGCCGAAGATGAGCGACTCGAAGCTGGTCACCTATGCCGCGCGCTCCTACTTCGATGAACTGCTGGCGGCCGGGGTCAAGGTCTACGAGTACGGCCCGCGCTTGCTGCACTCCAAGTCATTGTTGTGCGACGACAACCTGGCCATCATCGGCAGCGCCAATTTCGACCATCGCAGTTTCCGGCTCAACTTCGAGATATCGGTGATGTTCCGCGGGCTGATGATGCCGGCCACCCTGGCACAGCAGCTGGAAAACGAGTTCGATGCCGCCGTCCCGGTGGTTCGCGAAAAAAAACGCCCCTTGCGCGAACGCCTGCCCGAGGCCGTGGCGCGGCTGATGTCGCCGGTACTGTAGAGGCCCCGGCGGCAGCGCTAGACTACCCACCTTGCGGTCTACTGGAGAAGAGGACACTCATGCACTGGTTATTCCTGCTATTGGCATTGGCTGTGTTCTGGGGTGCATTGGTCAGTACGTCCGTCTGGTTGATGTTGTTCTGCATGCTGGTCTCGCTGGCTTTTTTCTTGGCCTGGGCGCGTGGCCTGTATCTTTCCAAGCAGGTGGAGCGCGACCACAGATCAATCATCGATCCCGTTGAACTGCATCGGCTCAAGCAACTGGCCGAAGCACGCAAGGCAGAAAAGGCGGCTGGCTCCGCTTCGGACACGTCCTCCCGATTCCCGGATAACCCATCGCAATGACCCTGCTGAGCGTCAACGTCAACAAGATCGCGGTATTGCGCAACTCACGGGGCGGCAAGGAACCCGATGTCCTGCGTGCCGCCATCACTTGCCTGGATGCCGGGGCACACGGCATCACCGTGCATCCGCGGCCCGACCAGCGCCACATTCGTACCGATGACGTCCTGGCACTGGCCGACCTGACACGCCAGCGGAATGTCGAATTCAATTTGGAAGGCAATCCGTTCGCTCCTCCTCGTCGCGACGGTTATCCGGGCTTCCTTGCCTTGTGCGAACAGGTTCGCCCCGCACAAGCCACGTTGGTCCCGGATAGCGATGCGCAGATCACGTCCGACCACGGTTTCGATTTCGCCCGTGATTCGCAACGCCTGGCACCCCTGATCAGCCAGCTGAAGTCTTTGGGTTGCCGAGTCAGCCTGTTCGTGGATGCCGGTGGTCCCTTGCTGGAAAACGCCGCAGCGCTGGGTGCAGACCGCGTGGAAATTTACACCGGTCCCTACGCGGAAGCCCACGCGCTTGGAGAGCCCGGGCAAGCACTGGCCGATTGCATCACGACGGCACGCCAAGCAGCAGCCGTCGGACTGGGCGTCAATGCCGGTCACGATTTGAACCAGGACAACCTGGGCGATTTCCTGGCCAACGTACCGAATGTCCTGGAAGTCTCCATCGGCCACGCACTCATCGGCGATGCACTGTATGACGGACTTGATCAGACCGTGCGTCGTTACCTGGCCATCCTAGAGCGCAGTCCTCAGAACTGACGTCTGCGTGGGTGCCAATCTCGAGTGGATTGATCCGGATCTCTACGTTGCAGAGACACGTTCCGCTGATTTACATGCTCGTGTGGCTGTGGCTTTGCTTTTGATCTATTCGCCCTGAAGCAAGCCGAGCATCGCAAGGCGACGAGGCCGAAGAGGCTCCCTTGTCTGAGCGAAGCAAGTTGGGAGCCGCGCCTCATCGATCGAGAAGCACAGGGTGCCAATCCGATCTGCTGGCGTCAGGCGAAGGGCTTGGGATTCCTTCCGGTCCGTCGGAAGATACTCGGGTGCACGGCGACCGAAACGGTTTTCGCATGATGCTGCCCACAATCCAGTATCCAAGTCCACATCCGAGACTCAATACAGAACATGGTGGGTGCTTCGCTTGCCGGGCTGCAGCACGTTGAACTGAGAAGGCGGCAACATGACTCACCAAATTGGTGAGGACAAAAAAATACGCCGCCCAAAGGCGGCGTATTGATCTTGCGATGCTGCCGATCCGCCGTTATTCGACGAAACCAATCTTGACCATGCCGGCATTCTTGGCTGCTGCCAGTACGCGAGCCACCACTTCATATTGGGTGTCTGCGCTGGCATCGATGCGCAGCTGGGGTTGATTGGTCGGATCACGCTGCACTTCGTTTTCCATGCGCAGCTGCAACTCGTTCATTGGCACTGGACTGTTGTTCCAGTACAGCAGACCACCGGCATCGATGCGCAGATCCACCGGCGGCGGCGGTTCCACGAGCTGCGGCGGCGGGTTCAATACCCGCTGCGGCAGCGCGACATCGATGGGATACGTCATTACCGGCGCGGTCACGATGAAGATGATCAACAGCACCAGCATCACGTCCACGAGGGGCGTGACGTTGATGTCGGCCATCGGGCCCTTGCCACCACCACTACTGAATGCCATGACTTATTGCCCCACTTCTTTGGTCGCGATGTAGCCGACATCCAGCATGCCTTGCTTCTGCGCCGTGCTGGTGACTTCCTTGATGATGCTCATGCGGGTGGTGCGATCACCACGCAGATTCAACTTGGGCTGCGGCTGTTGTTGCGCGGCAATCGAAAGCCGGGACTCCAGCATTTCCTTGGTGACCGGCTCATCGTTCCAGAACACCGAACCATCTTCCTTGACGGCAATGGTGATGGGCTGCACGGCCGGTGGCTTCCTGTCCTCTTCGTTCTGCACCAGATTGGCCTGTGGCAGTTCGACCTGGACTTTATGGGACATCAGCGGGGCGGTGATGATGAAGATGATCAGCAGCACCAACATCACGTCCACGAGGGGCGTGACGTTGATGTCGGCCATCGGGCCGCCGCTGTCGCTACCTGTACTGAACGCCATTTGCGGGCTCCGTCAGTTCTTGTCGTGACTGTTCGCGGAACCGGCTCAGCGTACGCGCGAGCCGGTGGCGAAGAAGTCGTGCAGATCGTGCGCGAAGCTGTCGAACTTGGCGATGATCGAGCCGTTGATCTTGCTGAAGAAGTTGTAGGCGAACACCGCCGGGATGGCGACGAACAGACCCAGTGCGGTCATGATCAGCGCTTCACCCACCGGGCCAGCCACGGCGTCGATCGAAGCCTGGCCAGTTGCACCGATGCGGATCAGGGCGCCGTAGATGCCCCACACCGTACCCAGCAGACCCACGAACGGCGCGGTCGCACCGACGGTTGCCAGCAGGGTCATGCCGGTCTGCAGCTTCGAGCTTTCACGGGTCACGGCCTGGCGCAGGGCGCGGTCCACGAACTCCGAACGGCTCAGCGACTCGGCCAGACTGCCACCTTCCTGGCGCTGGTGGTGGGCAGCAGCAGAAGCCGCATCCAGTGCGATCTTGGAGAACGGCTCGCTCTTGGGCTGCTCTTCCATCAGGCGAATGGCGTCCTGGGCATTCGGCGTTTCCCAGAACGAAGCGATCACGCGATCGCCATTGCTCTTCAGGCGGGTGTTCTTGAGTGCATTGATGACCGTCCAGTACCAGGACAGGGCCGACATGACAACCAGAGTGATCAACACCACCCAGGAGACAGCAAACTCCCAAGGACTGTTGACCATCTCGCTGATCATGTGGCCGAAGCCCATCTTCGACATGGCACTGGCGGCACTGGAGCCACCTGCAGCGGCGGCGACAATGATGGATGACTGCAGCATGGCGCTTATTACCTTCTTCTGGTGATGTTGGGGTTGTTGCGGTTTCGGAAATCGGTCTTGCGTTTTCTGCTTCTGTGACTGGTTAGACCATCAACCCATGTTGAAGTCTACCGGCACGCGCACGCGGCCTGCAGCCTTCTGGCCATTCACGATGGATGGGTTGAAGCGCCACCGGCGTGCTGCTTCCATCGCGGCACGATCCAGGTCGCGATTGCGGCTCGATTTTTCTACAGCCACGTTGGTCACATTGCCATTGGCATCAACGTCGATGATCAGGATCACGGTACCTTCGATGCCGGCGCGAGCGGCGGCTGGCGGGTAACGTGGCGGATTCATGTTCTTGGACGAGATGTCGACGCTGGCGCCGATATCCGGGGTAGCCGCTGGCGGCGCCGGGGGTGCCGGCGGTTGGTACACGTCAGCGGGACGCGGTTCGGCCACGTCGATCGGCGGCGAATCCGGCGGCGGCGGAAGCGGCGTGGTCTTGGGCGGCGCCAGGTTCTTCACCGGCGGCGGCGGCGTGTCCTGCTTCGGAGGCGGCGGTGGTGGTGGTGGTGGTGGCGGCGGTGCATCGATGATCTGGACCATCAGACGCTGTTCCTGCTCGGCCTGGCCCGGAGGAGCCACGGCTGGAATCAGCAGGAGCAGGAATACTGCTGCATGCAGGGCAATGACGAATGCCATGCCGACGATCCGGGGCCAGTTAAGCCCGGTTTCTTCCTGTTCCTGATATCGATTAATGACCAGCTGCTCAGCCATACGCCAGAAGACTCATCTTGTTGGGGCTCGGCGCCGAAACGCCGCGGAAATCCAAGAACCTGCTTTGACCTGTTTCAAGGACAGGAATCCCCAGCTTATACCAAAGCTGTACGGCAGTACCACCGTTTACCGGGGATTTGACAGGAATTCTCTGGGGGTTACGGCAACGCCAGAATCTTCCTGGCGTCCTCCGGTTTCTTCAGGCCTTTGTCCAGTGCCGCCTTGGCTGCCTGCTTCGCTTCCGGGATGCGATCTTCCTGCCAGTAGATCCGTGCCAGGTTCAGGAAGGTCTCGCCATCCTGGGACAAGGGGCCGGCTTTCTTGTAGGCCTCGATGGCCGGGCCAATCTGTTCGGAAAAGTAGTACGACTGTGCCAGCGCCAGATACGCCTGGTAGTCGGGCTTGAGGATCCCCTTCTCCAGACCCTCGTTGATGGCAGCGGCCGCTTCTTTTTCTTTGCCGTCCTGATTCAGGTAGGCACCGTAGAGCTGCCGGTAATCCCGGTCTTCGGTCAGCTGGCCCGCTGCCCGCAGCCTTTCCATTACTTCGGTTGCCTTGTCGAACCGGTCAGCTTGCATGTACACCGTTGCAAGGTTCTGCTGGACTCGCTTGTCACCGGGATCCTTGGCAGCAATTTGCTCTGCCAACGCGATGGCTTCATCGGGCTTTTCCGCTTCCACATAGGAAGCCATGAGCAACTGCTGCCAGGAGCTTTCGGGTTCAGGCGAAAGTTCGATGGCGTGCTTGAGGACCGGAATGGCCTCGTTGTAACGCTCCATCTGGTAAAGCGCCTGGCCCTTGATCACATAGTCCAAGGGCTTCTGGGACTGCGTCTCCGTCAGGTAGCGTTCCAGTGTGGCCAGCCCCTGCTCATACTCATCTTCCTGCAACTGCAACTGGGCCAGCATCAACATCAATTGATAGTGGCTGTTGTTGTCCAGGACATCTTCCGCTACCGCCTTCTCCAGATAACCGCGGGTCGCTGCTTCGTCATCCGAGTTGTAGGCTGCCTGCGAACCGATCTGCGCCGCCACACCCCTGTCATGGGCCGTCGCTATGTCACTGACCAGGATTTCGTCTGCTTCGGCCCTTGCCGTGGCGTAATCTTCCTTGTTGTAGGCATCGATCATCTTCTTCATGCGGGCAGCCAGCTTCGGCGCCCCCTTTACCGAAGGCTCCTGCCGTGTGGCCGCTGGGTAGAGGACTTCCTTGCCCTTGCTTGACCTGTCCGAACGGTCACGCCGGCTCTGTGCGTCCGCATCTTCGACAACACCCACGCCAAGCACGCCGGCGACGGCAAGGGAAAGAACGGCAAGTTTGATATTACGAAGCAACATGGAAATCACCTTGGAACTGCAAACAGGCAGATGGAATTCGGCCCCGCCATGACACCGGGGGTGTGAAACTAACAGAAATCACTTCTTTATCGCCACACCCTTCGGTGCTGCGCTGCGGCAATCCCTTGCTTCAACCACATTGCGGCCGACGTCCTGCCGCCCTTGCTTCCTGATACGTGCCCTGCAATGTCGTGGCGCGACCGCGCAGTTCCTGGATGCGAGACTGCGGATCCGGGTGCGTGGACAACCATTCGGGTGAGCGTCCACTGCCTGCCGCAATCATGTTCTCCCACAGCGCCACGGCCTGTGCCGGATCGAAGCCCGCTTGCGCCATGAGTTTCTGGCCAACCACGTCGGCTTCGGATTCCTGCGTGCGCGAGCCTGGCAACAGGAACGCACCTTGTGCCGTGAGGCCGCCGAGTTGGTTCACCGTATTGGTTGCACCTTGTCCGTACTTTACGCCAGCCGCGAGGCCCGCCAACTGCACCAGACTGGATGCGCCCATCTGGCGCGTGATGCGTTCATCGTGGTGGTTTTCCACCACATGTCCGATCTCGTGCGCCAGCACGGCAGCCAACTGTTCCTGGTTTTTCGCCACGGTGAAAAGACCGGTATTCACGCCTACCTTGCCTCCCGGCAATGCAAAGGCATTGGGTTCCTGGTTGCTGAACACCGCGGTTTCCCAGGCGATACCCTGGGCGCTTGCCGGCAATTGCCGCACGAGTGCGTTGACCACGCAATTCACGTAGGCGTTCTGCTTGGCATCCTTGCTCAGTGGTCCCTTGGTCTTGGCTTCGACAAACGCCTGCGCGCCCAATTGGTTGAGCTGTTCCTGGGAAACGCCGCCCACGTACTGCTTGCGTCCCGTGGACGACGTGGTCGTCGCACAGCCCGCCAACAGTACGACTGTCGCGATGGTCAAGATTCCCGGCCTCATGCCCGACTCCTCTTCAATGAACGCAGTTTGGCGATGAGGCTCTTAAATTTTCGTCAATTCGGCTCTTTTCTGCGGGCACGCTTGCAACCCGCCCGCCTTGTTCCACGTTCCGGCATGCCTCAGCGTCAAGCCGCACTCATCCACACCATGGCCGCCAAGGCCAGGGCGTTGTTGACGGCATGTGCGCCGATAGCCGCCCACAGCGTGCCGGTACGCCAATAGACCCAGGCAAACGCCGCTCCCATCACGCCGTAGGTGAACCAGAGCAGGAGCATGGCCGGAAAGGGGTTTGCCGACAGTCCCGGGATTTCATGCACGAAAGCGAACGCCAGGCTGCTCAACAACATGCCGAGCCCGACTTTGTTCGCGGCCAGGAAACGGCCAAAAAGGACCCGGCGGAACAGCAACTCTTCGTACGCTGGCGCCAGCAGGGCCGCGAATGCGAACAGGAACAGCGGACTGATGGAATACGCCGCTTCGATCATCTGTTGGTTGGTGGGCTCCGGCTGGATTCCAACCTGCCTCCCCAACCAGGCCACCGTGGAGGAAAACAGGAACATGGCAATGCCGGTGGCGGCTGCAAGGGCCCAGGTCGACCACTGCCTTGCCGCGCGCAGCGAAGACTCGCGCTCTTGCACGGTTGCCCGGCGGCGCCAGAAATACATCACCAGCGCGGCACCGCCCGTGCCAATGATCGCGATACAGATCAGGGCTATCGCCCCCGGCTCCGTCAAGCCCTGGCCGTCACCTGCTCCAAGTGCGTGCTGAACACCCTGGAAAACCGCCCATGCCGCTCCAGCGCCCATCGACAACGCGAGGACGATCAGGATGGCCATGACCAGATCGAACAGGAACGCAGGCAATGGCCCGCGCATCGGGGAGTGTTCCATCGGGACCTTCCTTGTCGTGTTCCGGTCAGACGTCGAGGTTGGCGACCTTGAGTGCGTTGTCTTCGATGAAGCCACGTCGCGGTTCCACCACGTCACCCATCAACGTGCTGAAGATCTGGTCGGCAGCCACGGCATCCTCGATACGCACCTGGAGCAATCGCCGGGTATCCGGATTGACCGTGGTATCCCACAACTGCTCCGGATTCATTTCACCCAGGCCCTTGAAGCGCTGGATACTGCGGCCCTTTTTGGCTTCTTCCAGCAACCATGCCTGTGCGTCGGCGAAACGAACAACCGGTTGTGTTTTGTTGCCGCGGACGATTTTTGCGCCATCACGGATCAAACCATGCAGCAAGGCGGATGATTCGCGCAGCGCGCGCAGCTCACCACCGTCGAAGGCGGTCTGCGGCAACACCTGGATCAATTCTTCGCCCATGTGCTTGCGCGTGGACAGCAAGGCGGCCGGTCGCTGCTCGTTGGCAGCCTGCCATTCCAGAGAGTAGCGGGCGCTGCCAATGCCACCGCGGTTCAACTGCTTTTCCAGTGCGGTCAATGCCGTCTGGCGATCCGTCTCGGACAAGGCTTCCAGCGATGGCGCATCCAGCAATGCTTCCAATAGCAAGGGATCGTAGCGGTGTGCGTTGCGGACAATGGCATCACGCGCATTGGCAAAGGACAGCAACAACCTTTCCAGCGCCTCGCCGGCAATCGCCGGTTCGTTTTCTGCCGGTACCAGCGATGCGTTTTCCACCGCACTATTGGCCAGGTAGGCATTCAGTGCTGCGTCGTCCTTCAGGTACAGCTCCTGCTTGCCCTGCTTGAGTTTGTACAGCGGCGGCAGACCAATGTAGATGTGGCCGCGCTCGATCAGCTCCGGCATTTGCCGGTAGAAGAAGGTCAACAACAACGTCCGGATATGCGAACCGTCGACGTCGGCGTCGGTCATGATGATGATGCGGTGGTAACGCAGTTTTTCGGGGTTGTACTCGTCCTTGCCGATGCCGGTGCCCAGCGCCGTGATCAAGGTGCCGACTTCGGCCGACGCGAGCATGCGATCGAAGCGCGCACGTTCCACGTTGAGGATCTTGCCGCGCAATGGCAGCACGGCCTGGTTCTTGCGGTTGCGGCCTTGCTTGGCCGAGCCACCCGCCGAGTCACCCTCGACGATGAACAATTCGGACAAGGCCGGATCCTTCTCCTGGCAATCCGCCAGCTTGCCGGGCAGGCCGGCAATATCCAGCGCGCCCTTGCGGCGAGTCAGGTCCCGCGCCTTGCGGGCGGCTTCGCGGGCACGGGCCGCATCGACGATCTTGCCTGCGATGGCACGGGCTTCATGGGGGTTTTCCTGCAGGAACTCCTCCAAACGTGCAGCGAACGTGCTGTCAACAACCGGCCTGACATCGGAACTGACCAATTTTTCCTTGGTCTGCGACGAGAAGCTGGGATCCGGCACCTTCACCGAAAGTACGGCGATCAGGCCTTCACGCATGTCATCGCCCGAGAAGCTGACCTTGGCCTGCTTCGCGATGCCGTTCTGCTCGATGTAGTTGGTCAGCGTGCGCGTCAGCGCCGAACGGAAGCCCTGCAAGTGGGTGCCGCCATCCTTCTGCGGGATGTTGTTGGTGAAGCAGAACATGGTTTCCTGGTAGGAATCCGTCCACTGCAAGGCCACGTCCACGGTGATGCCGTTCTGTTCGCCGGTCACCGAAATCACGTTGGGGTGCAGGGGTGTTTTCAGCTGCGCCAGGTGTTCCACGAAGGAGCGGATGCCGCCCTCGTACTGGAACAGGTCCTGCCGCCCTTCGCCTCGCTCATCGATCAGGGTGATCTTCACGCCCGAGTTGAGGAACGAAAGCTCGCGCAGGCGGCGGGCCAGGATGTCGTAATGGAATTCGGTATCGCTGAAGGTTTCGGCGGATGGCCAGAATCGCAGCGTGGTGCCCTTGCGGGTTGAAGCTTCGAGCTGCTTGAGCGGATAAACCGGCTCGCCGTGTGCGTATTCCTGCTGGTGGTGGAAGCCATCCCGCCAGATATCCAGGGTCAACTTGCCCGACAGTGCGTTGACCACCGACACGCCTACGCCGTGCAGGCCACCGGATACTTTGTAGCTGTTGTCGTCGAACTTGCCGCCGGCGTGCAGCACGGTGAGGATCACCTCGGCCGCCGAGCGGTTTTCTTCCTTGTGGATGTCGACGGGAATACCGCGGCCGTTGTCCGATACCGACACCGAACCATCCGCATGGATCTTCACGATCACATCGTCGGCGTGGCCAGCCAAGGCTTCGTCGATGGAGTTGTCCACCACCTCGAATACCATGTGGTGCAAGCCGGTGCCGTCATGCACATCGCCGATGTACATGCCCGGCCGCTTGCGGACGGCCTCGAGGCCGCGCAACACGGTGATCTTGCTGGAGTCGTAATTGCCGTTGGGTACTGGGGTGGTTTCGTCGGTCATTCTTGGTCTGTCGGCTGCCGGACTGAGTGCCACCGCTGCGCCTGGAGAACCAGGCAGGGCAACACTTTAGATATAGGGTCCAAGACGCCGATTATAGCATTTGCACCACCCTGCCCGCCCGCAACCTCCATTCAAGCAGGATGGATAGCGCCCTGTTCCACGTGGAACAGGGTTGAGTCCACGCCCATTTCCTGCAAGACCGCGGAAGGTTCCGTGCTGGTGATGAAAAGCTGGGCACCACTTCCCAGAACCCACTCCAGTACCCGTTGCTGGTGCCTGCGATCCAGTTCGGAAGGAAGATCATCCAGTGCGATGATCGGCCACTCCCTGCGGCGACCGGCAAAATCCATGGCTTGTGCCAACAGGCAGCTCAACGCGGTCAACTTGGCTTGGCCCCGGGACAGGGGTTCTTGCTGGGGGAGCTCCGAATAACCCACACGCCAATCGCCCCGGTGGGGCCCCACCGTGGTGTAACCCACCATGCGATCACGTTCGCGGGCCAGCAGGTACGCATCCATCAAGGACATCTCGCTTCGCCGCCATCCCGGCACGAAGTCCAGTGTCAGATTGCCAAGGGATGGCACCAACCCGGCAGCTACGCTCCGCAACACGGGCTCCAACTGCTCCAGATACCTCTCGCGACTATCAGTCAGCCGTTCACCCGCCTCCGCCAACTCATGGTCCCAGGCATCCAGTTGAGCCGTGGAGCCGCCCGTTTTCAGTACGGCATTGCGTTGTTTCAGTCCGCGGGCATAGCGACGCCAGATCGGCATGAATTCCTGTTCCACGTGGAACAAGCCCCAATCCACGAAACGCCGGCGGGTATCCCCACCTCCGGTGATCAATGCGTGGCTTCCGGGCTCGAAACTCACGACCGCCAATGCGGCACATAGTTCACCCAACTGGGTGACCGTGGCACCGTCCAAACGTCCGTTCCAGGTTTGGCCTGTGTGCCGCAACCCTGCCCTGCG
Source organism: Pseudoxanthomonas sp. (assembly GCA_052040085.1). GTDB lineage: Bacteria > Pseudomonadota > Gammaproteobacteria > Xanthomonadales > Xanthomonadaceae > Pseudoxanthomonas_A. The sequence continues at coordinate 11,710 of JBQGFJ010000195.1, read as the reverse complement.
AAGACGATTCTCCGGGCCCTCGGACCATTCCACGAAGATCTCGACAGCTTCGGCGCCCGTGCGAACCAACCCATCCCGGACCCGGCCACGAAAACTGCGGCCATAAGCCATCAGGTGGAGCGCTTCCAGCAAACTGCTCTTGCCTGCCCCGTTATCCCCAACGAACAAGTTCAGTACCGGCCCCGGCTCCAGGGAGACCGATTCCAGCCTTCGTACTCCACTGACCTGAAATCGAGTTACCCGCATATCCCTTTTCCAAAACGACTTCGCCCGGACTCATCCGGGCGAAGGAAAACGTGTTTCACGTGGAACACGAATGTCAGAGACGCAGTGGCATGATGACGTGACGGGACTTCTCGCTGCCCGCTTCACGGATGAGCGAGGACGAATTGGCATCCCGCAACTGGATCACGATGAACTCGTCACGCAGGGCATTCAAGGCATCCAGCAGGTAGTTCACGTTGAATCCGATGGCCAGCGAATCCACCCGCGTGTCGGCTTCCACTTCTTCCTGTGCCTCTTCCTGCTCAGGGTTGTGCGCGCTGATCTTCAATTGGCCCGGCGAAACCTCGACACGCACCCCACGATATTTTTCGTTGGACAGGATCGCGGCGCGCTGCAGGGCAGCCTTGAAGACTTCACGGTCCAGTTTCACCTCCTGGTCCGCACCAATCGGAATGACGGCAGCGTAGTCAGGGAAACGGCCATCGATCAGCTTCGAAGTGAAGGTGACGTCATCGCGCTTGACCCGGATGTGATTGCGACCGATTTCCAGTTCCAGTGCGCGGTCCCCGCCTTCCAGCAACCTCTGCAGTTCGGTCACGCCCTTGCGTGGCACGATGATCTGCTTCTTGGAACCTACCGGGTTCTCCAGCGTGGTTTCGCACAGTGCCAGGCGATGGCCGTCGGTGGCGACGCAACGCAGGGTCTTGTCTGCCAGGTCGAACAACAGGCCGTTGAGGTAATAGCGGACATCCTGCTGCGCCATGGCAAACGCCGTGCGCTCGATCAATTCCTTGAGCGCAGCTTCCGGAACCGTGATGCGCTCGGTGGCTTCCACTTCGTCCACCGAGGGAAAGTCGTTGGCCGGAAGGGTCGCCAGCGTGAAGCGGCTGCGGCCTGCCTGCACCGTCACCTTGTCGCCCGATTGGGACAGGGTTACCCGGCTGCCATCAGGCAATGCACGCACGATTTCGAAGAGCTTGCGTGCCGGAATGGTCAGTTCGCCATCCTGGGCATCATCAACGGCGCTGCGCGCCACCATTTCGACTTCGAGATCCGTACCCGTCAGTGAGAGTTGGCCTTGGCTGACCTGTACCAGGAAGTTGGCCAACACCGGTAGCGTTTGCCGGCGTTCCACCACATTGACGACTTGGGCCAAGGGCTTCAGGAGTGCTTCGCGTTGCAGACTGAAACGCATGTGGGTCTAGGCCTCTCTTGCTCTGGGTTTTATATGGATAAAAATCAAAAACTGGTGGTGCTGGTTTTGCAAATTTCTGTGGATAAGCAACCTAACCCACTGAATATAAAATATTTAATCTAACTTCTTGTTGGTACTGGAGCCGTGTTGGCTGTTTTGTAGAAGCTGTGGATAAATATCAGCCTGATTTTTTCGAACAGTTTATCCACAGCCCCCAAGCTTGGTTACTCACTGAGTTTCCGGATCAACTTATCCCAATCTTCACGCAACTTTCCATCCGTCTCCATCAGGTTGCGGATTTGACGGCACGCATGCAGAACGGTGGTGTGGTCGCGGCCGGCAAAGGCATCCCCGATTTCAGGCAGGCTGTGCTCGGTCAATTCCTTCGCAAGCGCCATGGCCATCTGCCTGGGCCGGGCCAGTGAGCGGGTCCGGCGCTTCGACAGCAAGTCCTTGATCTGCAAACCGTAGTAGTCTGCCACGGTCTTCTGGATATTGGGGATGCTGATGGCCTGTTGCTGGGCACGCAGCAGGTCGCGCAGGGTTTCCTGGGCGAATTCCGGGGTGATGCTGCGCCCGGTGAAATTGGCGCGCGCCGCGAGCGTATTCAACGCACCTTCCAGATCGCGCACGTTGCTGCGCATCTTCTTTGCCAGCAGGAAGGCCACGTCGTCCGGGATGTGGGTGCCACGATCCTGGGCCTTGGCCAGGACGATGGCGGCACGGGTTTCGAAGTCCGGCGGCTCGATGGCCACGGACAGACCCCAGGCCAACCGGGACTTCAATCGTGGTTCCAAGCCCTCCACTTCGCGCGGATACCGGTCACAGGTCAGGATGATCTGTTGGCGGCTGTCGAAGAGCGCGTTGAAGGTGTGGAAGAACTCTTCCTGGGTGCGGTCCTTGCCGGCGAAGAACTGGATGTCGTCGATCATCAGTGCATCCACTTTCTGGAAGCGGCGCTTTAACTCGTCCATCTATTTTTAGATCAGGGCCTTGGTCATGGCGCTGAAGAACTGTTCCGAGCGCAGGTACAACACCCTGGCGGCAGGATTCTGCCGGCGCAGTTCATTGCCCGCGGCAAACATCAGGTGGGTCTTGCCCAGCCCCGTGCCCCCGTACAACAACAAGGGATTGTGGGCGCGATCCCCGGGCTTCTGTGCAGCCTGCCAAGCGGCAGCGCGTCCCAGCTGGTTACTGCGGCCTTCGACGAAATTATCGAAGGTGTAGTGCGTATCCAGGTTGCCATTGAAAGGCTCGGCGGGAGCCGCTGAAGCCGATGGCAACGGACCTGTTTCCTGGACCTTGGCGCGAGACCCGATCTGCAGGGAAACCTCGTCATGGCCGGTGAAATGGCCCACCAGCTCGCGGATGCGGGACAGATAACGGTCGCGTACCTGGTCCACGATGAAGGCATTGGGTGCATACAGCACGACGGAACGGTCGTTCTGTTCGGCCTGCAGCGGTTTGAGCCAGGTGTGCACGTCTTCGGCCGGTAATTCGGCTTCCAGGCGTTCCAGGCAGCGGGGCCAAGCATCCATCGTGGCAGGTAGTGGTTCGAAGTCGTGAAACGGACGCCCGCAGGTCCGTGACGTTGCGGGCAGAGATGTCGAAATGCAGTCGGGCAGACTACCACCCTGCCCGGACCACGCCAATCTTGTACTTCCGGCAATCGCCAGCCACCCTCTTCCAAGTCAGGGTGTGTGGGACAAGTTGACTCCAACTACCCAAGACCTATAGAATTTCCGGTTCGTTAACCGATCCGGATATCCGCGAGGGCTCCATGGCCACCAAGCGCACTTACCAACCCAGCAACCTCAAGCGCAAGCGCGATCATGGCTTCCGTGCTCGCATGAAGACGGCCGATGGCCGCAAGATCCTGTCACGCCGCCGCGCCAAGGGCCGCGCGCGCCTGACTGCCTGATTGCGCACGTTGCCGCATTCCGCGGCAACACGCTATTGCTGCTCATTCGATGACCGCCACTTTCCCGCGAAGTGCGCGGGTGCGTACTCGTGCCGAATACACAACCGTATTCGATCACGCCAAGCGCGTTTCGGAACCCCTGCTCAGCCTGCATTGGCATGCATCAGCCACGCCAGCCCGGCTTGGATTGGCGGTTTCCCGGAAAGTGGATACGCGAGCCGTACAGCGCAACCGAATCAAGCGGGTTCTTCGCGAACAATTCCGCAGGCTGCGTCCCGGCCTGCGTCCCGGCGACTATGTCGTGGTCGCGCGAAAAGGGGCGGCCGAAGCATCAACGGCCACCCTGCAAGCGGTTTTCCTGCGGCTGTTGACTCGCCTGGATGCATTGCCGACCACGTCCGTGCCCGGCACAATGCCCGGGGCGTCGTCGTCCACGCCACCTTCCCATTAGAATTTCATGCCGGACATTCCTACCGGCCGAGACTGCCTGCCCGATGAACCAGACCCGTGTATTCCTGATCTTCGCTTGGCTGATGGTCGCCGTGCTGCTGTGGATGGAATGGGGCAAGCAGCAGGCTGCTCCCGCTCCGCAGACAACCACCGAACAGGCCGCGTTGGTGCCAACATCAACGACCCCTGCTTCCGTCCCCGGCGCCGCAGCGGGTGCCGTGCCGCAGGCGCAGGCAACGGGCGGTGATCCGGCCGAGGCGCCGCAAGTGCAGGCGGCCACGGCACAGCGGGTATCCGTTACCACGGACGTGCTGCACCTGACGTTGGATGGCAGCAATGTGCTTCAAGCGGAACTGCTGAAGTTCCCGCAAACCCGTGAGGAAGGCAGCCCGCCTGTTCGTCTGTTCGATCAGTCGGCGAACATTGCCTACACCGCTGGCAGTGATTGGGTGACAACCTCCGGTGCCACGGCAACCTCGGTGTTCGTGCCTGCAAAGGAAGAGCATGACTATGTCTTGGCCAATGGCCAGGATGAAGTCCAGGTTCCGTTTGTCTCGCGCAGCCCGGAAGGCGTGGAGATCCGCCGCACCTTCACTTTCAAGCGCGGCCAGTACGCGGTCGAAGTGCGGGACGAAGTCACCAATGCCGGCAGCGATTCATGGCAAGGCCATGTCTACCGCAAGCTCCAGCGCAGTGCGCCGCAGATCAAGCGCGGCATGACCAATCCCGGTTCCTTCAGTTTCCATGGCGCCACGTGGTTCAGCCCGGAAGAGGGTTATGAGCGGCGCATGTTCGATGAGGACTACATCAAGGATGGTGAGCTCAACAGAACCGTGACCGGTGGCTGGATTGCATTCCTGGAGCACCATTTCTTCACTTCCTGGGTGCCGCAAGCCGACCAGGGCGCGCTGTTCGTGTTGTCGAAGGATGGCTCCAGCTACCAGATGGAAGCCCGTGGTCCGGGCTTCACCCTGGCGCCCGGACCGCAGGCCGAATCCACGGCGCGTCTCTGGGGGGGTCCGAAGCTGGTGGATGCCATTGCCGAGCAGCATGTGAAGGGGCTGGATCGCGTGGTGGACTACAGCCGCTTCTCGATCCTGGCGTTGCTGGGGCAGGGTTTGTTCTGGGTACTGAATATCCTCTACGGCTTCATCGGCAACTGGGGCTGGGCCATCATCGGCTTGGTCGTACTGCTGAAGATTGCGCTGTTCCCGTTGGCGTCGGCGCAATACAAGAGCTTCGCCAAGATGCGCAAGTTCCAGCCGCGCCTGCAGCAGCTCAAGGAGCGCTACGGCGACGACAAGCAGAAGTACCAGCAAGCGATGATGGAGCTGTACAAGAAGGAAAAGATCAATCCGATGGGCGGCTGTTTGCCGATCCTCATCCAGATGCCGATCTTCCTTGCCTTGTACTGGGTGCTGGTGGAATCGGTGGAGCTGCGCCATGCGCCGTGGATCTGGTGGATCCAGGATCTGACCGCTCGTGATCCCTATTTCATCCTGCCGGTATTGAATGCGGCGGTGATGTGGTTCACCCAGAAGCTGACACCGACGCAGGCTGGCATGGACCCCATGCAGCAGAAGATCTTCCAGATGATGCCGCTGATCTTCGGCGTCATGATGGCCTTCATGCCGGCGGGCCTGGTGCTGTACTGGTTGACCAACGGAGCGCTGGGATTGCTGCAGCAGTGGTGGATCACCCGCAAGTACGAAGAAGCGGCACCGGCGAAGGCTTGAACGGATGTCGGGCGCAACGACCACGCCCGGCCCTGACACCATCGTCGCCATTGCCACGGCGGCCGGTGCTGGCGGCATTGGCATCGTCCGCTTGTCCGGCCCGGCGGCGTATCGAATCGCAGAATGCATATGTGGCGTGCAATTGCAGCCACGACATGCACATTTCGTCCGGTTTTCCACTGAATCAGGCGAGACCATCGATGATGGCCTGGCCCTGTATTTCCCGGCGCCGAACAGTTTCACCGGCGAAGAAGTCGTGGAGCTGCAGGCGCATGGCAGCCCCGTGGTGTTGCAGCAACTGGTTGCGCGCGCCAATGCATTGGGCGCGCGCCAGGCAAGGCCGGGCGAATTCAGTGAGCGCGCATTCCTCAATGGCAAGCTGGACCTGGCCCAGGCAGAAGCCATTGCAGATTTGATTGCCGCGGCCGATGCGCGAGCGGCCCGTGCGGCCAGGCGCTCGCTGGACGGTGTCTTTTCGAAGCGGGTCGATGCGCTGGCCGAACAGGCGTTGACCTTGCGCGTGCACGTGGAAGCAGCGATCGACTTCGTCGATGAGCCGCTTGAGACCCTGGGGATTCCGCGCGTGGCGGAAAAACTGGCCTGGCTGCAGGCGCAGTTGCAGGAATTGCTTGTCGAAGCCGACCGGGGCAGGCGTCTGCGCGATGGCCTGCATGTGGTCATCGTGGGCCCCCCCAATGCGGGCAAGAGCTCCCTGCTCAATGCCCTGGCGGGGATTGACCGGGCCATTGTCACGGACCAGGCCGGCACCACCCGCGACACCTTGCGCGAATCCATCCACCTGGATGGATTGGAGCTTCATCTGGTCGACACGGCCGGTTTGCGTGCAGGCGGCGATGCGATTGAACAGGAAGGCATGCGCCGCGCCCGCCGGGAACTGGAGCGTGCCGACGTGGCCATGATCGTGGTGGATGCACAGGATCCAGAAACAGGCAAACACGCGGTTGCTGGAGCTGTCGCGGGCGTGCCGCAATGCCTGTGGGTGCACAACAAGTCCGATCTGCTGGCCCAGGCGCCAACGGGCACGGACACGGAAATCCATGTCTCCGCCGTCACTGGCGAGGGACTGGAAAACTTGCGCATGCGTATCCGCCAACTGGCATTGGGAGATGCCGCGGAAGGTGGAGAAGGGGAGTTCTCAGCCCGTGCGCGCCAGGTGGAGGCCTTGCACCGTGCAGGAGAGCACGCTAAAAACGCGAAGCGTGAGCTGGATCACGAAAGATTGGAGCTGGCAGCCGAAGAATTGCGGATGGCCCATGAGGCGTTGGGCGAGATAACGGGAAAAATCTCGCCGGACGATATGCTGGGGCATATTTTTTCGACCTTCTGCATCGGCAAGTAATCCTGCGGCCTGGCTACCAGCCGAGAACAAGCGGGAAGTATCAGGGGTCTGGTTTCGAGAATCGGGGGAATCCAACGAATGCAGTTTTCCATTAGCCACAAAACGTCGCGCCCGCTTGCCCTGCTGTTATTGGTGGCCATGGCGGGATGTTCGAAAAAAGAAGATCAGGCGGCCGCACCTGCATCCGGAACGGCGGAGCCCACGACGGCGGCAACCTCTGCGCCACCGGCACCCGCGGTATCGGCGGAAGTGCAGGCCATGAGTGCCGAGGACCTGCGGGAATCCGCCGCCAGTGCCTTGCGCGAAAACCGTATTTACTCCCCGGGCGGCAACAACGCCATGGAGTACTACCTGGCACTGCGCGACAAACTGCCGAATGACCCGGGTGTCACCAGTGCACTGACCGACCTCTTGCCCTACACGGTCATTGCCGCCGAGCAGAGCATCGTGCGAGAGGATTTCGTTGAAGCACAGCGACTGGCGGCATTGATCGAGAAAACCGATGCCAAGGCGCCGGCGTTGCCACGCCTGAAGCAAAGCATCGCGGCGTCCGAACAGGCGGTAGCGGCGCGTACGGTGGCCAATGAGGCGCGGCAACAGGCCGAAGTCCAGGCCAAAGCCCAGGAACAGCAGCGTTTGGCACAACAGCAGCAGGAAGAAGCGGCTGCCGCGGTGCTGGCACAGCAACAGCAGCAACAACAGGCCCAGGAAGCGGCAAGGCAGCAGGCCGAACGCCAGGCGGCGGCACAACGCGAGGCCGAAGAACGGACCCAGCGGGAAGCCGCGGCCAGAGCCGCGGCTGCCACGCCGGTGCGTCCGCCTGCCGCGGCGCAACTCCGCGCCATCAGTACGCCCGCGCCGCGTTATCCCCCCGAAGCATTGCGTTCCGGCACGTCGGGAGAGGTACTGGTGGAGTTGACGGTGGGAACGGATGGTTCGGTGACCGCCGCACGCGTAGTGCGGGCCGAACCAGCCCGCGTGTTCGATCGCGAAGCCTTGAATTCGGTCCGGCGCTGGAAGTTCGAACCTGTGGATGCGCCGGTCACCACGCGACGTACCATTGCGTTCAATCCGGGCTGATCCGGAACATTTCGATGGACATGAAAAAAGGGTGGAATTTCCACCCTTTTTTCTTGCCTTGATGTGTGGTTGGGATCAGGCGGAAATGGCCAGCTTCTCCTGGTGGTAAAGCCGGGCCGCCAGCAGCCAGAGGATGGCACCCAGGCCGAAGCCCGCGCCCATGTAAGTGGCCCATTCGATCGTCGAGATTGCCTCGCTGCGGATCAGCTTCAGGATCATCTGGTTCTGTGCAAGGAAGGGCACAGCGAACTGCCACAACTGGTTCTTGATCGGATTGATCATCAGCATGATGGTGGGAATGATGGGCAGGAACATCAGCACGCTCATGTAGCCCTGTGCTTCCTTCATTGATTTCACGCTGGCGGAGATCAGGGTCAGCAGGGTCGTGCCGACCAACACCATGGGCAGCAAGACGAACAGCAACTGGGCCATGACCGGGATGGAAACATCGACGAGTCTCAACGGCCCCGGCGCAAGTGCGAGCGTGAATTTGAATGACAGCACGACGAGCAACAGACTCAACATGCCGAACAGACATGCGGCCAGGATCTTGCCGCTCATGATGGCGGAACGCGAGGCGGGGGTGGCCAGTAGCGGTTCCAGGGATTGCCGCTCGCGCTCACCCGCGGTGGAGTCCATTACCAGGTGGGCGCCGCCCAGGAAGCTGAAGAGGATCAGCATGTAAGGCAGGAAGGCCAACATGATGCCGCGCCTCGACTCTGGCGTGGCTACGTCACGCTGCCCCACTTGCACCGCGAATCCAGCTTCCGGGCTGATGCCACGATTGATGCCGCGCAAGACGCCCATGGTGCGGCTGTACTCGCCCAGTGCCGCAGTCAGGCGTCTTACCGGAATCTGCGAATCCTGACGCGAACTGTCGTGGATCAGTTCCACCCGTGCCGGGCGGCTGCTTCGCCACTGCTCACCGAACCCGGGATCGATGCGCAGGATGACATCGGCTTCCTGGTTGCGGACCAGCGCATCCGGGTTTTCCGGTGCAGGCTGGATCTCGATGTTGCGGGTCTTCAGGAAGTCGAGCAGGTTGGGTGCGTGCTCGGCCCCGATGACGGGCAGTTTCAACGTGGATTCAAGCTGGGTACGTGCCTTCTTCTCGGCCATGGAACCCATGCCGATGATGAGCGCGGGAATCACGAGTGGGCCCATCAAAAGACCCATCAGCATCGTCTTGCGGTCGCGGAACAGGTCCAGCAACTCCTTTTTCGCGACGGTCCAGATCGTCTTCATGCGGCTTCTCCTTCCAGGTCGGCGAGACGCACGAACACGTCCTCCAGGTCGTTCAATCCGGTCTTCTCGCGCAATTCATCCGGCGTGCCGATGGCACGGACTTCACCGTGCGCGATCACCACGATGCGATCACAGAGTGCAGCGACTTCCTGCATGATGTGGCTGGAGAAGATCACGCAGCGACCTTCGGATTTCAGGTCACGCAGGAAGCCACGCAGGCCGCGCGTGGTCATCACGTCCAGGCCGTTGGTGGGTTCGTCGAGGATCACGTTCTTCGGGTCATGCACCAGGGCCCGCGCAATCGCGGTCTTGGTGCGCTGGCCCTGGCTGAAGCCTTCGGTACGGCGATCAAGGAAATCGCGCATGTTCAACGTGTCGGCCATGCGTTCGATGCGCGTTTGGATGGTGGCTTCGTCCAGGCCATGCAGGCGGCCGAAATACTCCACGTTTTCGCGTGCCGTCAGACGCTTGTACACGCCGCGCGCATCAGGCAATACACCCAGGCGTTGGCGCACGGCCGTGGGGTCCTTGGCCACGTCGATGCCATCTACCGTGATGCGGCCCTGGTCGGGTGACATCAAGGTGTAGAGCATGCGCAGCGTGGTGGTCTTGCCGGCGCCGTTGGGACCCAGCAGGCCGGTGATTTCACCATCGCGGGCTTCGAAGCCCACGCCCTTCACGGCGTGGACGGGGCCGGTCTTGGCCTTGAACGATTTGTGCAGGTTGTCGAGGAGGATCATCTCAGGGCTCCCAGCCATGGTTGCCGGAGAACGGCGGAAGGGCGGACAGGCGTTGCAGGCATTCGGCATCCAGTGATGCGGCGTCCGCGGATTCAACGAACTGGGCGAACAGTTTCGGCATGCAGCCGGTTCCGAGCACGCTGTGGCCTTGGCCCGGCAGTACCAGGTGGCGGCCCTTGGGCAGGTGCTCGATGACTTCGTCACCGTAGCGGGGCGGGGTAACCGGGTCGTATTCACCGCTGATCGCCAGCACGGCAACATCACCGGACAGCGGCGTGCGGAAGTTTTCCGCACGCGCGCCTTTCGGCCATACCTCGCACTGCGCTACCAGCAGGTCCACGAGGGCACTGCCCAGCACGGTGCCATCATCGGCATCGTTGCGCTTGAGTTCGGACACGTCTTCCGCACAACTGACGGACAGGCCCATGCCGAGCGCCATGGAATCACCCAGCTGGCTGGTCAGCATCCGTGATTGCGCCAGCAGGCTTTCGTAGCGCTCCTGCGCAGCCTCGTGCAGCACCAGCGGCAACATGGCCGAGGCCGTGGGCTGGTAGGAGTACATGCGCAACGGACCGGCGAGATGGCCGAAGTGGGGAACTTCCTCGCGCCACTCGCCACTCACCGGATCGCGGTAGCGCACGGGCGCAATGCCACCGGCCTGCAAGCGATCACGCACGCGTTCCAGTTGTTCGCGCGGGTTGCCCAGGTTGGTCGCACAGGCCTTGTCCTGCTGGCAGCGCTCGAAATGCACATCCAGTGCATCTTCCAGATTGCGTGCATGTTCCTGTCCCAGCACCAGCGTGTTGGGTACCACCGAATCCAGCACGACGGTCCGCGTCTGTTGCGGATAGGTGGCCGCATATTGCTGCGCCACGCGGGTGCCGTAGGACACGCCCACCAGGTTGATGCGTTCCACGCCCAGCGTCTGCCGGACCAGGTCCAGGTCACGGATGTGATCACCAGTGGTGTAGAAACGCAGGTCGGCCTTCTCCGCCAGTTTGTCGCGGCAGCGTTCGGTGAAAGCACGCATGGCTTCCGGGGTTTCCGCTTCCGGGTCGGAGAACATCGCTTCATCCCCCTCGCTCATCGGACAGTGCAAGGGGTTGGAGCCGCCGGTTCCACGTGCATCCACCAGGATGACATGGCGCTTGCGGCGCACGTCGCTGAAGGCGGCATGCAGCATGGGGTAGCTTTCCAGTGCGGATTGACCGGGACCACCGGCAATCATGTAGACCGGATCCGCTTCGGCCATGCCATTGGCTGGAATCAAGGCGAGGGCCAAAGAGATCTTCCGGCCTTCCGGGTCATCGTGGTTCTCGGGGACCTCCAGCGAAGCGCACTGGGCTTCCACCGACAGGTTGCCCGATGCGCTCAATGCACAGGGTTCGAAGGTGATGCCGCCATAACGCAGCAGGCCGTCGGCATCGGCCCGTGGCCCTGCGGCCTGGCGCGCGTCGCCGCTGCACGCGGCGAGTGCCGCGGTGAGGGCCAGCAAGGGTAGGTACCGCAGTTTCGGGGTCATGCAACGTCCTCCGGGAAGAAAATCGATTCGATGGTCGCGTCGAACACGGCGGCGATCCGGAATGCCAAGGGCAAACTGGGATCGTACTTGCCGGTCTCGATCGCATTGATCGTCTGCCGTGAAACCTCAAGACGCTCGCCCAGCTGCGCTTGTGACCAGCCGGCGGCTTCACGCAATTCGCGGACGCGGCTCCTCATGGCTCAACCGTAGCGCCGCGACACGATGGCTTTCGCGAT
>JBQGFJ010000194.1:0-2387 GCA_052040085.1 Pseudoxanthomonas sp. | reverse complement strand
GATGACGGCGGCTTCCGGCTGTTCCTCGCGCAGTTCCAGTACCGATGCCAGGATCTTGTTGTCCGGCGCCACGGTGCCGAAGGTGCGCCCCGGATCCACCGGCCGTGTCTGGAAATACAGCTTGCCGATCTGTCCGCGGCTGCGCAGTTGCAGGCCTTGCGGATGGGTGAGGGTGATGCCGGCCTGGATGTGGTCGGCGCCGGCGCCTTCGATCAGTTCATTGAGGAAGCGGCTGACCTGGCGTGCGTTGCGGCTGACTTCGGAAGTGCCTTTCTTGGCGTTGTCCAGTTCCTCGATGACCTGCATCGGCAGGAATACATCGTGTTCCTCGAATTTGAACAGGGCAGTGGGGTCGTGCATCAGAACGTTGGTGTCCAGCACATAGATGCGCTTGCCTTCGGTCATTCGCGTGCCTCATGGGGTGGCGTGGAGGGAGTGGAAGCTCCGCGGGTGGCGGGATTCCGGACAGCGGGCGGCAGCCGACCGCCACGGCCTGCTGCAAGGCAGGATGGCGGAGGGCATGGGAAAGGAGGGCGTCACTGTTTCTGGGCAGCCTTCAGGGTTTCCAGCACGGCATCGGCATGGCCGGGGACTTTCACGCCGCGCCATTCGTGCGCAATGCGGCCTTGCGGGGAAATCAGGAAGGTACTGCGCTCGATGCCCAGTACCTTGCGCCCGTACATGTTCTTTTCCTTGATCACGCCGAAGGCGTTGCAGAGTTTTTCGTCCGCATCGCTGACCAGCGGGAACGTGAAACCCTGCTTGGCGCAGAAATTGTCGTGGGATTTCACCGAGTCGCGCGAGACGCCCAGCACGCTGGCGCCCAGCTTCCCGAACTTCGGCAGCAAGGCGTTGAAATCCAGCCCTTCGGTGGTGCAACCGGGGGTACTGTCCTTGGGGTAGAAGTACAACACCAGCCATTGGCCGGCGTAATCGGCGAGTGTCGCGGTTTCCCCGCCTGACAGTGCCAGCGGGAGATTCAAGGTGGTCTTGGTCAGACGGTCTTTGCTCATTGCCGGATTCAAGTCCCTGTAGGTCGGCGCAGTCAGAACTTCATCGGGTCCATGATCGCGTCCAGGTTCAGATGGTCGCAGAATTCCAGGAAATCATCGCGCAACGCCGCAATGTGCATGCTGGCCGGCACGCCGATGGTCACCTGCGCGGAGAACATCTCCGCACCGGTCTGCATGGCGCGGTAGCGGGTGCTTTGCAGGTTTTCGATGGTGATGCCGTGGTGGTCGAAGAAATCGGCCAGCTGGAACAGGATGCCGGGCTTGTCCGCCGCCACCACTTCCACGATGTAGGGCAGCAGGTTGGCCTGCACCACCTTGGCGCCGGTGCGATACCAGACCAGACGCAGGTTCTCCTCGCGCTCCAGCCGGCTCATCATGGCCTCGAGCTTGGCGACGGAATCCCACGAACCGGTCGCCAGTGCGGTGACCGAGACGTCGCGGCCAACCGTGGCCAGGCGCGCATCGACCAGATTGCAGCCACTGTCGGCAATACGCCGCGTCACCGCCAGCAGGGGCGACTCCGGATGCGTCGTATAGGCGTTGATCAGGAGGTGGTTTTCGGTCGGCGAAGGCCGGGGAGTGGTGTCGGTCAAAGGGGCTTCCGGCATTGCGGCGATTCTGAATGGCGGCCCCGCTGGTGTGCGGTGCTGGTGGCAGCATACTTGCCCGGGCTTTCGCGCCGCAAGTAACATCGCCAAGTGCGAGGCTTCCCGCGTGGGGGCCCTTTTCCGTTCAATGACATGGGTTGATACTGCCACTTTCCGGCAACATTACCGCCCTTGCCCTACCGTTTGCCGCCCGGCCGCGAAGCATTCGTGGCCTGAACCCCAGGAGATTCACCATGCGTTTTCCGTCGTCCGCTTCGCGCCCGCTGGTCCTTGCTGTGCTGGCCGTGTCCGTTATCGGGGTATCCGGTTGCAGCTGGTTCAGCAAAGGCGCCAAGGGTGACTATGCGTTGAGTCCGGAAGCGCGTCCGCTGGAAGTTCCGCCGGATCTCAACGTGCCGAATACCGCGGGTGCCATGCATCTGCCGCAGGCCGGTAACCAGGCGCCAGCGCCTGCCGCCCCGGCGGCGGCACCCGCAGCGCCGAGCGCGGCTGCGGCTTCCACCTCGTTCGTGGTGCAGGGTGAGCGTGATGCCGTGTTCACCAAGGTGGGCACGGTACTGGAGGCCACCGATGGCCTCACGATTGCCAGCCGCGCGCCGCTGCTGGGCGTCTATGACATCAATTACCGCAACAGCGACTTCCTGGTCCGCGTGGTCACGGTGGACAACGGCGTCCATGTGTCCGCAGTGGATCCGCGCGGCTTGCCGGCAAGCGGTGCCGCCGCGGCCGAACTGGTTGCCAGCCTGAAGAGTGCACTGGGTGGCTG
>JBQGFJ010000193.1:0-2739 GCA_052040085.1 Pseudoxanthomonas sp. | reverse complement strand
AATCACAGGAGCTGGACATGTGCGAACGTTAACCCATGGTGTCTGGTTGGGCCGGCACGCGAAATGTTTCAGTCCATGCCGAGTTTTTTCAGCTTGTAACGCAGTGCACGGAAGGTGATTCCGAGCTGCGCAGCAGCCTTGGTCTTGTTCCAGCGGTTGTCTTCCAGTGCTTTCTGGATGGCGGCACGTTCAAGCTGTTCGATATAGGAAGGCAGGGCGCCGCCCGCAGGATCGATGTCCAGTGGCGCGGCGCCTTCGGCAGGTGAGGCGGATGCTGCCGGGCTGGCCGGTGGCGTATTGCCGTTGGTGCGAGGGAGGTGCAGGTCGCTGGCCTGGATGATGTCGCCATCGGCCAATGCAAGTGCGCGTTCCAGGATGTTTTCCAGCTCGCGCACGTTGCCCGGGAACGGGTATGCCGCCAGCTCTGCCAGGGCACCTTCGGACAAGGTCATCGGGCTGCGGCCATGGTTCACGGCCAGCCGGGCGAGAATGGCGCCGGTGAGTTGCGACAGGTCGCCGGTGCGGGCACGCAACGGCGGCACGCGCAGCTCGATCACGTTGATGCGGTAGTACAGGTCATGGCGGAAGCGTCCGTCGCTGGCCAGTTCGCCCAGGTCCTTGTGGGTGGCCGAGAGGATGCGCACGTCCACTTGCACTTCGTTGGAGGCACCTACGGGCCGGACCGACTTTTCCTGGATGGCACGCAGCAACTTGACCTGCATGGGCAGTGGCAGCTCGGCGACTTCGTCCAGGAACAGGGTGCCGCCGTGGGCTGCCTGGAACAGGCCGGGCTTGTCAGCGTGGGCGCCGGTGAAACTGCCCTTCTTGTGGCCGAAGAATTCGCTTTCCATCAGTTCGGCGGGGATGGCGCCGCAGTTCACCGGCACGAACGGGCCGGCCGCGCGCGCGCCCTGCTCGTGGATGGTCCGTGCCACCAGCTCCTTGCCCACGCCGGACTCCCCCAGGATGTAGACAGGTGCCTGGCTGCGGGCCACCTTGGCGATGGTGTCGCGGAGCATGGCCATGGCGGCCGAATTGCCCAGCAACCGGCTGGCCTGTTCCGGGGGGGGGGGTGGGGCGGGAGGCCGTTCGGCATTGTTCAACTCCAGCGCATGCTTGATCAGGCCACGCAGCACGCTGATGTCCACCGGCTTGCTGACGAAGTCGAAGGCACCCGCCTTCAATGCTTCCACCGCCAGTTCGACATTGCCGAAGGCGGTGATCATGGCCACCGGGGTGTTGGGATAGTTGCGTGCGATCTCGCCAACCAGTTCGATGCCGTTGCCGTCGGGCAGGCGCATGTCGGTGAGGCACAGATCGTAGGCATTGCGGGCGAGCAGCTCGCGGGCTTCCAGCAGATTGGAAGCCGTTTCGATGCGTAGCCCCATGCGGCCCAGCGTAAGGGTCAACAACTCACGGATATCACGCTCGTCGTCGACGATCAGGGCGCGGCGGCTTTCGCTCATGTATTCCCGTTCCAACAGGTTCCACGAGCCAGTGTAACGGTTTGTTCAGGTGGTTTGCGAGATGGGCATGGGCAGGATGGAGACCTGGGCACGGCTCCATCGGCAGCCGGGCTCAGGTCGGCTGCAGGGCGTGCGGGCCAGGGAGCCTGATGCGGAAACAACAGCCTCCGCCGGGGATGGCCACGTATTCCAGCGTGGCCTGGTTGGCGCGGGTGAGTTCGCGCGCGATGTACAGGCCCAGCCCGGTGCCATGTTCCGAGGTGGTGAAAAATGGCCTGAAAAGCTGGGCTGCAACCGCTTCGGGGATGCCGGGTCCGCGATCGATGACATCTATCATCGGGCGCGAATCGGATTCGAACACGCGCAGCCGGATCCGGGCCGGCTCACCGGGCAGGCGCCCGTAATTCAGTGCGTTCTGCACCAATACCGTGAGTACCTGGTGCAGATGCCGCTGGTCGACCAGGGCTGCCACCGGGCGGCTGCCGGTAATGGCCTCCAGAGTGTCGGTCTCGATGGACAGGGTCTGCTGATAGTCCTCGACGAAGCGCTGCACGTAGGCGTTGAGTTCGACATGCTCGGGGCTGGCGCGTTCGCGGCGGGCAAGGCTGAGCACGCTTTCCACGATGCCGTTGGTGCGTTGGCATTGCAGGTGGATGATCTGCAGCAGGCGCCGGTCGTCCACGTTGATGCTGTTGGATTCCTCCAGCAGCTGCACGGCATAGTTGATGGCGGCCAGCGGGTTGCGGATTTCGTGGGCCAGGCTGGCGGAGAAGCGACCCAGTGCGGCCAGGGTGAGGGATTCGGCACGCCTGGATACCACGGTGGTGTCATCCAGGAAGATGATGGTCAGGTCGCTGCCCGCCAACAGGCGGACGAAGCGCGGCAGGATCTCCGCATGGTCCGGCGAAAGCTGCATGGGGGTATCGTCGCTCTGCCAGCCATTGCGCCAGTGCTGGAGGCGCCGCATCAATTCAGGCGCGGCCTGGCTCAGCAGGATGCCGTGGCCGTCGTTCTCACTCTCATTGCTGTCGCCCAACAGCAGGCTGGCGGCTTCATTGGCCAGCTTGATGTGATTGTCGCCATCCACTACCAGCACGCCGGTGCGCATGCGGCGGATGATCAACTCGTTGATTTCGAACAGATTGGCGACTTCGGCGCCGCGCTGGTCGGCCAGTTGCTGGCTCTTGCGCGCGCGGGAACCAATCTGGAAGGCAAGCAAGGCCACGGCAAGGTAACTGGCCGAAAACATCACCAGTTCGGCCAGTGACTGGGT